>QEVI01000406.1 GCA_003576855.1 Planctomycetota bacterium | reverse complement strand
TGCGCTTCATCGCTACGGCTCCGTCTTCCTTGACCAGGAAACCAAAACGGCGGAGTCGTAGCGTTTTTTATGTTATCACGCAATTTGAAGACACGCTTTCAGGCGAAATGTCTCTTGCGAGGCTTTCCTCCGAAAATCCTTTGGATTCAAACAGGTAATTGCGCCACGGAGCGCGTTCACGTTCTGTTGGAGCGCAACCTCGACAAGATTCTGGCGTTCCAGCGGCAGGACCTCGTTGGGATTCTCTTTATGCTGTGAGGCGGCCGTTGTTTCTTACGGCAGTTGTTCCACGAAGCGCTGCACCTGGGCCGCCAGCAGCTTGAAGTCGCTGCCGAAGGCGGCCGTGAAGTCGGTCATTCGTTCCATCGCCGGATACTCCGTGAAGGCTTCGCGGGACGCGACGCGGGCCAGGTAGGCGCTGTAGTCCTGTTGGCGAGTCTCGCTCAGGTAGAAGCTGAGCGTCCAGGCCTCGGCGTAGGCGTTCAGCGCGTCGACTTCGAACGATCGATCGCTGGCGACTAGCCGCACGAGCCAATCGGCTGCGCGCTGATCGCCGGTGCGGCGGAAGTAGTCGAGCCGCTCGTAGTTGAGCCGGTCGGCGATTTGTCGGCTGGGCCCGGGCGCCCAGACGCCGCGGGCCTCGAAGACCATGGCCAAGCCTTCGACGGCCCACCGTGGCTGCTCGGCGAAGCGGCGATGTACGCCGATGTTGTATGCCGCCTGGTGAACGGCTTCGTGGATCATCGTCGCGGCGTTGGCGCCCCAGTCGCCTGTGCCGTCACTGGCGTCAAACAGGAATACGCGGTTGGAAATCGGGTCGTAGTGGCCGACGACGCCGGCCGGCAGGGGCGAGCCGCCCGCGGCGGCATGGCGATGGTAGTCGTCAGCATTGCGAAAGACGATGGCCACCAGCGGGGTGGGCGGCTCCGTCGGCCGGAAGCCGCGGACGGTCATGTAGTTGGCGAGCGTGCCGAAGAGCGACTCGAGCCGCGGCGCCCACGGGGTCCCCAGGCCGCGAGGATGGACGACGACGAAGTGGGCCGAGGTGGAGATATCGAACGCACGGCCGAATTCGAAGTGTAGCCGGCCCGCGACTTCGCTGATCGAATAAGGGACGAAGCCGGGGGCGGACTTTTTCGCGTTCTTGGCATCGTCGGGGTGGAATTCGTGCAAGGCGCCGTCGCGGCCCAAGAGCAGCATCTGCTGGCTGTTCCAGGCGAGCGGCTGGCCTTCGATGGGCTCGCCGTCGAGCGTGGCCCGCATCATGAAGGGGGCGGGCTCGGCGTGGGCGGCGGCGGGCGCTAAGCCGCACGCGGCGAGAAGCGCTAGGTGAAGCCGGTTGTGGAGGGCGCGGGGCATGTTGGGGGCCGGGCGGCTTGGCGGATGGGCGGTCCATGTGAACTTTAGCTCATGGCTGTCGCGGTTGACTGCTGGGCCCTCGACGGCGACGGTACAATCGACAAAGGCCGTCTGGCCGCTGATCAGCAATCACCGGCGCTAGCGAGTCGTACCATGCACGGACACACGCGACTGTTCCACCGGCTTGCCGCGCTGGCGATGCTATTTGGCGGGGCGCCGTCGCTAGCGCAGGAGGCGGCCGATCTGTCGCAGGTCGTTGCTTCGCTGGTGGAACAACTCAACGCGGATGAGGCGGCCGATCGCGACGCCGCAGAGAAGCAACTCATCCAGCAGGCGACTAGCGGCGCCGTCGAACAGGGCGAGGCGCTACTCGCCGCACTGCCGAAGCCGAACGACCGGATGCCCCAGGAAGTGCAAGTGCGGTTGGCGCGAATTGAGCGGGAGATCCGCCAGCGGCTCGCAAGCCGCAGCACCGAGGGAACGCGCGTCACCTTGGACGTGACCGACGCGCCGCTGGCGGAGGTGATCGCGACGCTTCAGCAGCAAACCGGCAACAGGCTTGTCGACAACCGTGAACAGTTCGGCCAGGAGCCGGCGCCGAAGAAAGTCACCGTGAAAGCGGCCAACGAGCCGTTTTGGTCGGCGCTCGACAAGGTGCTCGTGCTGAGCCGCACAGGCCGGGCCGTCTATTCCGGGGCGTTTCGGATCGAGGCGACCAGCGTCACGGCCCAGCGCGGCCTGCGTTCTCCGGACGAGAGCAGCCTGCGGTTGGAGCTGGAAATCGCCTGGGAGCCGCGGCTGCGGCCGATTGCGCTCACGCAGGCGGCGGCCGACCTGAAGGCCACGGTGGACGATGGCCGCAATGTTCCCGCGACGTCGCCGGACGCGGTGTTCGACGTCGAGGTCGAGCCCGGCACGCACGCCGCGGAAGTGACGCTGCCACTGCAGCTTCCCGGTCGGGATTCGCAGCGTCTCCAATCGGTCGAGGGGACGCTCACGGCGCTGGTTCCGGGACGGATCGTCGAATTGACGTTCGACAAGCTGGCCGAGGCTCGCGAAGTTTCTCAACAAACAGGGGGCGTATCCGTGACGCTCGACCGCGTAGTGCAGAACCAGGCCCTGTGGGAGGTCCACATGCGGATTCGCATCGACAGCATGGCCGGCGGCATTGAATCGCACCGGGGGTGGGTGTTCCAGAACGTGAGCTTTCTGAGGGACGATGCGGGCGAGCAACTCGACCACGCCGGCTACGAGACGACGCTGCAAACCGAAAAAGAGGCCGGGTTCGCCTATTTCTTTGAGTTGCCGGAGGGTCGCGGCATCGGCGATTATCAGTGGGTGTACC
>QEVI01000088.1 GCA_003576855.1 Planctomycetota bacterium | reverse complement strand
CAACCGCACGCAGGGCCTTATCAATGAACTGCGTCAGTCAATCGGCCAACCGCTGCAGGCGCCGCTCAGCCAATCCGCGGGCGGAACCACCGCCGGATCTACCTGGAACACCGATCCGCAAACCGCCGCGGGGCCGCCGCTGGCCCAAGGTGCCGATTCCGCCGCCAGCAGCGTGTGGAACAACCCGCCGCAAAACGGACTTCCGTCGCCCGGCGGCGGGGCGAGCGGTCCCACGACGCCGCCCACAGGCCCTGGGGCGGGCGGCGGCCCTCCTTCCGCGGCGTGGCCCGGCAATTACGCCTCGCCTCCGGACGCCAGGCGAACGCCGGCGCCGCCGATGGCCAATCAGGGCTGGGACGCACCCGCTGGCGCCGGCCGCCAGCAGCCGGGCGCAGGCCAATTGCCCAGCGACGACCCGTGGCGAAATGTCGCCGACGATCGGCTTCGATCGGGCGGCGGCGCCCCGTCTGGCCCTCCGGGGCCCAGCGTAGCCGATCTAACGGGCCGGCCTGCTCCGTTCGGCGGCAACAACGCCGACTGGAACACGCCGGCCGCGGGGCCGCAACCGGTGGACGCCGTTGCCACGCCGTCCAGCCAGCCGGCGCCGGCGGCCATCGCTCGCGACATGCTCAATCAGCCGGCAGATCGGCCGCTGGAAGGGGCCCCCGTCGCGGTGGCCTCGCAGCCGCCCAAGGCGTCGCAGGATTCGCCGCCGCCGGCATGGCCGTCCCTGTCCGGGTCGCCGGCGCCGCAATCGGGTTCGCAGCCCGCGGGGCCCGATTTAGCCAGCGTCGAAAGCCGGGCGCCATCTACGGCATCTACGCCATCTACAGCGCCGAGGCGCGATAATGCCGCGCTGGTCCTTGCCGCGTGGGTACTGCTTAGCGGGTCGGTGGCCGGCAATTTCTACCTGTTCTGGAGCTACCTGGACGTCCGCCAGAAGTACCGCTCGCTGGTCCGCAAGACCGCCCGGGCCGTAGGCCGCTTTTCGGCGGCGTAAAGGCTTTCCGCAGGCTTCCCTTGAGGGGTTTCGGCTGCCGAACGGAGCGATAAGCGCCGGCCGCCGGGCGGCTGCTTCGCTACGGCGGAAGGCTCTTGAAGACCTGCTCGCAGGTTGCCGAGAGAAGCCCCCGGCGTGGGTTGCCGTCACGCCGACCGCGGCGCCAGGTGGTCGGTCCATCGATACGCCGCTGCTCCACTGGCTCGCGTTTTCGCGGCCCGACGGGCAAGCTCCGCATCGGCGTTGACGATGTACGCCAGTGCGTGATCCGCGCCCGCGTGCGGCTCGTCGGCGGCCGCCGCCTCGAACGAGTATTCATGGAATTCCGAGGGTTCGGCGTCGACGGGGTCGGGAGCTGCCGTTTCGGCGTCCGACTTGCTGGCGCGACGGGCTCGAAGCGGTTCTTCGATGATTCGCTCGACAAACGGGTACTCGTAGACGGCTGCCGGTCGCGTTGCCGCCGGCGTGGACTTCGGCGCTGGCTGCCGGCGCGGCTTTTTCTTCGGTTTTTCGACCGGCGGCGCGGGCGCCGGCGGCGCTTCGGCCACTGCCGCTACGGCGGCAATCGGCGCCCCGCGGCGCATGGGCAGCCGGCGGCAGTCGGCTTCGAGCTGTATGAACATGTCCCACATGTGCTCGTGGCAGGTGAACAGCAGGAGCTGATGCCCCGCGGCGGCGAACTCGCACATCACCTCGGCGGCGCGTCGAGCCCGCTCGGCGTCGAAGTTCACCAACACGTCGTCGAGCACCATCGGCAGATTGACGCCCCGCCGGGCGTACATGGCCGCCAGCGCCAGTCGGACGCTGAGGAAAAGCTGCTCGCGCGTGCCGCGGCTGAGGACTTCTACGGGCAGCGATTCGCCGCCGACGGTGTCCACGAGAAGTTCGTCGTGCGCCAGCGGGGTCCAGATCCGCGTATACTGCCCGGCGGTGAGCTTCGCCATATAGCGCGACGCCTCGGCCAGCGTTTCCGGCTGGCGATGGGCTTCGTAATCGGCGCGAATGCGTTCCAGCACGCGGCTGACCGCGGCGTGCCGCCGCCAATCGTCTCGGGCCTCGGCAAGCTGTGTTTCGACGACGCTCAGGTCAAGCTGCCGCTCGGCCAGCGACCGATCCTGGGCGAGCACAGTCTGTTCACGATGCAGCTCGCCCCGCCGTTGGGCAAGTTCCTTGAGGTTTGCTTGCCGCTGGTCGAGGTCGGCGGTCGCCTGTTCCCACATCTGGTCGAGCGCGCCGATCGAATCGGGGCTGAGCAGTTGGGCAAAAACCTCTTCGGGCTCGTGGCGGCCGATGGCCGCCGCGATTTCGCGCGTGACGCCGTCCCGCTGGTTGGCCAACAGCGCCGCCTGGTGCTGGTCGGCGGCCAGCATCCGGTACTGCTGTTCGTCCTCGCAACCGGCGGCCTGAAACATGGCCGCCCGTCGTCGCTTGAGCGTGGCGATCGTTTGCAGGTGCTTGCCTTCCTCGGCTTTCAGCTCCTTCGCCTTCTCCTTGAGCTGTTCCCGCCGTTCGACGTCGCCCAATTGTCGGCGGCGTTCGCTGGTGAGGTGGTCGAGCTGATCGAGCGGATCGACCGTCGCTTCCGCTGCGGCCGCAGCGGCCGGCTTTTCCTCGACAATGTAGGTCTTGGCGCCGGCGGCAGGCTTGCCCTCGCTGGCGCCCCGCAGGTCGCCGGCCGGCTTGGCGACGGGCCCTTGGGGGCCGTGCGCCTTGGGCTTGAGGACGCACCCGACTTCCTCGGCCAGTTCGCGAATGCGACGCACCAGGGTGGCGTGCTCGCGCTGCCGCGCCGCCGCTTCGTCGCGGCGATGGCGTGCCCGCGCTTCGAGTTCGGCCAGTTGCCCGTAGCGATCCGTGACGCAGAGCAACCGCTGCGGATCGATGGATTCGGGCAATCCTAGCGCCGCAATCGCCGCCTTCCAGTGGGCGAGCATTTGGTTCAGCTCGCGCTGGGCTTGGTCGACGCGGGCCTCGGCCGTGCCGACTTCGCCGCCGGCCTGTTTCCGCTGGGCCTCGACGGGCAGGACGCTTTCCAGTTCCACGAGGTGCCGCTCCGCGGCCTGCAGCCGCAGTACGACCGAGCCGTCGGTCATCGGCAGCTCGCCGTTGACCTGCTGCTTTTCGCGCTCGAGTTCAGCGATTTGCTTGGCGACGACCTCCATCTGCCGCTGGCAGGCGTCGAGCTTCTCGGCCGCGGCGTCATCGGCGAAGTACTTGAAGACCCACGCGAACGCGGCCCCGCCCACGCCTACCAGGGCGACCAGTCCGCCGTACTTGCCGAACGGCGACGACGGCACCAGGGCCCACACGCCCAGCATCAGGGCCCCGATGATGAACGTCGCCAGCAGCCAGCCGAACAGCCACAGCGGCATGACCTGATCGTCGAGCAGATCGTGGCTCTGTTGCTCCAGTTCCACCTCGTGCTGCCGGGCCTGTTCGAGCCGCTGCTCGACGCTGAGCCGCTTCCGCAGGCGGGCCACCAGGTTGCTGGCTTCTTGCAGGTCCATGGGCAGCCCATGGGACTCGCCGCCGATAATGGCCGTCTCAATCTGCGTCCGCAGCGAGCGCTCGCTTTCGGTGAGGGCCTCCAGGTCGCGCTGGGCCGATTCCAGTCGGCGCTGCGCGGCCTTGAGCGCGTCGATCTGCGGCTGCAGGGCTTCGAAGTCGCTCTCGCTGAGGTCCCGCAGCCGCGCGGCGTCTTTTACCCCCAGCGCCTCGGCCAGCCGTTTCTGCTCGGAGCCGAAGCGGGCCTCGTATTGCTTGGCTTCCTGTTCCAGGTCCTGCTGCTGCCGCTGGAGCGACATCAGCCAGTCGCGTTGTTCGCCCAGCGCATCGATGCGCGCCGCGTTGCGCACCAGCAGCTCATTGATCCCGAGTCGTTCGGCTTCATCGCGCAGTTGATGCCGCTGGCCTTGCAGCACGTCCGCCTGCCGCTGGTGCTTTTCGACGTCGGCGTTGATCGCGTTTAGTCGCTCGATCGCGTCGGCCGGCAACTTCACGCGACCGCTCAACAGGTCCAGTTGTTCGTTGAGTTTCTCGCGCTTTCGCCAGTTGGTCTTCAATCCGACGGCGATTTCGATCGTCCGGGCATGGTGCTCGGCCTTGCGCACTTGGGATTCGACGGCCGCGATTTCGTCGTCCAGTTCCTTGATCTTCACGGCAAGCTGCGACCATAGCCGGTTTTGCTCGCGGAGCCGGTCCACGTCGGCCCGCAACTGGTCGCGCCTGGCCACGAGGCTGACGATCCGCGACGCCTGCGGCCCGGCCGGCGCCTCGGAAAGCAAGGCGGTGCGGCTTGCCTGCAGCTCCTGGATGACGTCATACAACGAGACGCGGTCGAGGCCCGAAGTGAGCCGGTACACGTATTCGGCGGCCTTGGTGCCGGAGAGCGTGCCAAGCTGCTGGATTTCGTCGAGGCTCACGGCGAAGACGTTGGTGTACGTCGGCTCGTCGACGTCGCCCAGGGCTTCGCGCAGCAGCCGGTCGCCGCTGGTGGCGCCGTCGCTGGCGGTGCAGACCACGCGGCCCAGGTCTTCGGGACCGCGGTCGGCGATGCGGCTGGCTCGAAACTGCAGTTCACCTTCGACGATGCCCAAGGCGCCGCCGGGCCGGCCGCCGTCGACCGGCGGCAAATACCGCCGTCGGCGTGCGGGCGACATGCCGTAGAGGACGCTGCGGATGAACTGCATCACCGTCGTTTTGCCGGCCTCGTTAGGCCCGTAAAACACGGTGATCCGCCGCGAGAGGTTCGTCAGCGTCAGATTGTTCCAAACGCCGAAGCCGTCGATTTCCAGGTCCGTGATTTTCATGTCGCAATCCCTTGCGATGGGCGGGAAGGCGCCCCCATCGTAGTGCAGCTCCGGGCGCGGCCCCGGGTGTTCGGTCGCGCAAGCCTGGGCCCTATTGTTCGTCCTCGTCCACGCTTAGCAAATCCATACCCAGCTTCGAAGCCGCCACGAGCAGCCCTTCGCGCTCGCCGGCCGCAACGGCGGCCAGCTCCGCCAACGCCCCCGTGCGATGGACTTCCGGCAAGAACTCGCCGAGCTGCAAGTCGACGTCCCCTCGCTGTGCCAACTCGCGGAACTGCCGCAGCATGTCGCCGCGGATCGTCTCCTCGTCGTACCACTCCGCCGGCACGCACAGCGGCTCGACGCACTGGATAGCCACGCTCCAGACCGCCGGAGAAGGCTTGCCGTACTTGTGCCGCAGCCCGCTCAGCAGCTCCTCGCTCAGCCCGCCGGGCCGGAGGCGATTGAGCAGCTCTCCCTGGCCCGTGATCTTCCATGTTACCAACAGGTCGCGGTCCGCGTGTTTTCCCTGCAGCGCCGCGACGCGGGCGTCCATTTGCGCGAGGAGCGCGTCTTCGTCGGCGCCGGCGGTAAGTTCAATCGTTTCGTCAATCCACCGCACGACGTCGGTGGCGATGAACGACGTCTTCACGTGGCCGCTGTCGTCGACCGTCGCCACGGTGCAGCCGCACGCTCCCGGTTCGCTGGCGTTGCGTCCCTGCGGCGTGCCGCTGTAGTGGGCGATGCCCGGCGACTGGTCGACCGTCTGCCGTCGATGCTGCCCGCCGAGGGCCATGTAGTGGACGCGATCCCCCTCGGCGCCCGGCGACGCCGCCGAGCCGTGCGCGACGCCGACGGTGAACAGCCCCTTGGCGTCGCGGTAGAAGCCGCTGTCGTCGATCGCCTGTCCCGGCGAGCGGCTGATGCCCTGGATTCGGGCGACCGTCTTCCCCTGGCGCTGGTGCTCAAAGTTGCCCACCCGGCCCGCCGGAAAGCGGTGAACATTGGCTGGCAGCGGGGCGGCGGCCGGCCAGGCGTCCACGGGATCAATTGGCCCGCCGGCCCAGTACACGGCGATGTTGTGATCCGATAGCCGCTGAAAGTGCTTGAGCAGGAACACAATGGCCCGCGGCCCGGCGCGGTCGAGCTGCACGACGTCGCCCGTCAGCAGCAGGGCGTCGGCGCCCTCGGTGATGGCCGTCTCGAAGACCTGCTCGGCCGCCAGGTAGGGCGCTTCGAGAAACGCCTCGCGGAGGTGGGCGGGCACCTCGGAGACGCCCGATAGCGGCCGTTCCAAATGCAGGTCGCCCGCTTGAACGAACCGCAGCGGTGATTGCGACATCAAACGCCTCCCTGCGCACGCGTAGCCGAGTCTCTCCGAGACTCGCGAAGTCGAAACACAAGCGCTAAATCGCCCCGCCGACGCGGCGGTAAACACACGCCGCGTGCGCTGCGGGCCGACCTCGCAGTTGTGGAACTTTAGCCCAAATCGGCAAAAAGGCCAACTTCAGCTCGGTTGACGGATGCTAGCTTGGCGCCGAGCGGCCAGCGGCGGACTGGCCAGCCTGGCCAGCCATGCGGCTACTGCATGCCCAGGTCGCGCACGAAGCTAGCATCCCGCGTGGCGGCGTCGGGTCCGCATGCAATCCTCCCGCCGGCGTCCTAGCTATCGCTTTGCCGGGGCGCTCCGGCCGCTCGTTGGGCCGCGGCTATTTGGAATGGCGTGGAAGTTAGTTAGTAGTGCGTCGCCGGGCGGGTGAGGAACTGGCCGTGGCCGAGGCGGCCGACGAACTTGCCGTCGCGGACCTGCACCGCGCCGCGGACGGTCACCAGCGACGGCCGGCCCTCGACCTCCCACCCTTCAAACGCCGAATAGTCCACCGCCATCGCTTGCGTCTTCGCGCTGATCACGCCGCGGTACGCCGGGTCGTATACCACGAGATCCGCGTCGCTGCCGACGGCGATCGTTCCCTTACGCGGATACAGCCCGAACAGCCGCGCCGCCTGCGTGCTCGCCGCGTCGACGAACGTCGTGAGGTCAATTCGACCCCGGCAGACGCCGTACGTGTACAGCAGCCGCACGCGGTCTTCGATCGACGGGATGCCGTTGGGAATCCTCGTGAAATCGCCGCGGCCCATCTCCTTTTGCCCGGCGAAGTCGAACGGCGCGTGGTCGGTCGCCACGGTGCTGATCAGCCGCGAGCGCAGCGCGTTCCATAGGTACGGCTGTTGCCATTTGTCTCGCAGCGGCGGCGACATGACGTACTTCGCCCCTTCGAATTCGGGCTGCTCGGCGTACGTCTTGTCGAGCACCAGGTAGGGGATGACCGTTTCGACCCACGCCCGCACGCCGCGCAGCCGCGCCGCCTGCACCGCTTCGAGCGCTTCGCGGCACGAGGTGTGTACGCAGTACACATGGGCGCCGGTCAGCTCGGCGAACGTCATCAGGTGGTGCACCCCTTCGGCTTCGACCCGCACCGGTCGCGAGGGCTCATGCCACTGGGGGCCGGTTTTGCCCTGGGCCAGCAACTGCCGCTGCAGTTCCGCGACGAGCGTCTCGTTCTCGCAGTGGGCCGTGACGATGAGCCCCAGTTCTTTCGCCAGCGTAAGCGTCCGGAACAGCTCGCCGTCGTCGATGCCGAAGGCGCCCTTGTAGGCCAAAAACACCTTCAGCGAGGCGACGCCGCGACTGGCGATTTCGCGGAGGGCCGCCTCGGTCGTGCCGTCGAACCGCGACACGCCCATGTGGAAGCTGTAATCGCAAGCGCTCTGGGCGCCCTTGGAGAGCCACAGCTCAAAGGCCTCGAGCGGATCGTCCTGCCGCGCGGGGCAGCACATTTCAAGGAGCGTCGTCGTACCGCCGATCAGCGCCGCCCGGCTCGCCGATTCGTAGGTATCCTTGGCGTACGTTCCCATGAACGGCAAATAGATGTGCACATGCGGATCGATGAAGCCGGGGAAGACGAGCTTGCCGCTGGCGTCGATCACCTCGGCGCCGGCGGGCGCCGCCAGCGCCGGTCCGACGGCGGCGATGGTTTCGCCCTCGACCAGGACGTCGCCGACGAAATCATCGCCGGCGGTGACGATCCGACCGTTCTGAATCAACAGGCTCATGGCAAGCTCGCGGGAAGCGTCGTTTGCACTCACGGGACTATCGGGCAATGGCACGCGGATCAGCGTGGCCGAGGCGGATTCCCGCGGAACTCAGTCGCCAGCGCAACGAAAAACCGGCGAGGGGACGTGCGGCCCCTCGCCGGTTTATAAAACATCGTCTGCCGCGTGGCTATAACCGGCTCGCCGGCCGGCGCTGGCGGAGCTTACAATCCGCGCCCCAGCGCCGCGAAGGCTTCGTCGGCGTCCCCGTCGGCCAGTTCGGTCACGGCTTCGAGTCCCGGACGGAAGTTCGGCCGACGCCGGGCGGACAGCTCGTCAAAGGCCCCGTCGCGGCTGGCCGCGTCGCCGGCGCGGTTGACCGCCGCTACGGCCTCGTCGCCGATGGCATCGAACCGCTCGTCGATCCGCTCGGCCGCTTCTCGCAACCGCGCCGCGAGCGTCGCACGATCGACGCCGTCGGCGGCCGTCGCCAGCCGCGTGGCCAGCGCGCCATCGATGACGACGGTGTTGCTCAGCGCGGTGGCGCCGGCGGCCGTTTCCTCGGCGGCCAGAAGCGCGGCCGAGGCGCTCGACGATTGCGTTGCCGTGCCGAACTGCTGTTTCCACAGCAGCAGGTCGGCGGCGTTGACGGCGCCGTCGCCGTTGGCGTTGCCGGCCGCCTGCGAAAGCTGCGTCGTGCGGCCGAAGTTTCGCTGCCAGCTTAAGAAGTCCGAGCCCTCGACCTGGCCGTTCTGGTTGAAGTCGGCGGGAATGCCGGCGACGACCGAGCCGACCGGCGGCACGACCGTCAGTTCGTAATCCTCGACTTCGCCAATGAGGGCTTCGCCGAAGGGCGAGCCCAGCGTCGCTTCGCCGTAGCGGAAGCGGGCGTAGACGTTCGCCGCGCTGACGCCGGCCGGCACGTTGATATACAACGTGTTCGCGCCGGCGTTGAGCAGGACGTTGTTTGTCGTCCCGCCGGCGCCGGTGAATAGCAGCCGCTCGTTGGAGCCGTTGAAGTTGCCGTCGTTGTTCCAGTCGACCCAGCCTTTGAGGTAACCGTTGTTGCGACTGGCGGTGACGACCAGTTGCGTCGTGCCGCCCGGCGTGATCTGGCCGAACTGGATGCCGTCCTCGTCCGGTACGCCGAAGGCGTCGTCGCCGCTGGCGTCGGCCGATGCGTTGCCGTTCAGCTCGCCGTCGATGCTGGCGCCGAGCCAGTAGACGCCCTTGCGATGGCGGGCGCCGTTCTGGGCGAGCGTCGTCAGGCCGTAGTTGGCCGGCAAGTCGCCGTAGTCGAGCACCGCCGTGTCGCGGATGCCGAACAGCAGGTTGGAGATCGTGCTGCTGCCGGTGAGCGTCACGATCCGCGGGGCGCCGCCCAAGGGCGACGTCTGCACGAACGGCGAGGGCGCCACGACGCGCACCACCCGCTGCCCCGGCGCCACGTTGGTGAAGGCGTAGGCGCCGAACTGGTTGGTGACGGTGCTCGTATCGCCGGCGTCGACGACGCCGTTGTTGTTGGCGTCGATGTACACCGTGAAGTTCGGCGTGCCGAGCTCCGTGGCCTCGCGAACGCCGTTGTTGTTGGCGTCGTTGTAGACGACGCCCAGCAGGATGCCCGGCTGGTTCGCCCCGCCGCCGCCGATGTTATCGGCCGGCGGCTTGATGAAGAAATCGAGCCCGGCGAACTCGTCGCCCGGTTCGGCGAACCGCGTGTGGACCTTCGCCGCCGGGTTGGTGATCGTCCACTGGGCGGGCGTCACGACGCCGACGCTCAGCACCGACGGGTCGGTCACGCCCGCCACGATCAGCGTGTACTGCCCGGCCGAGTCGGTCTGCACGACCGTCTCGCCGGCGTCGCGCTGGCCGTTGCGGTTGGCGTCGGCGAACACGCTGACGTTCGACAGCGCGACGTCGTTGCCGTTGAACACCGCGTCGCCGTTGGCGTCGGCGTAGACGACGCCAGTGAACTCCACCTGCTGCGGCGGCGGGTCGCCCGGATCGAGCAGGAAGTTGATGTGCTGCACGTGCGCCGGCAGGCCAGCGGTATCCGGGAAGGGCACCGGCACGCCGCTGGCGTCCACCGGGACGTCGCCCGAGGGGTCCACCGCCCAGACCTGGAAGAAGTCCTCGGTGATGAGCCACTCGCTCTTGTACTTCGAGAGGAACCCGGCGCCGGTGATCGAGTCGTCCTGGGCCAGACGGCCGGCGGGGTCTTCGATCGAGATGATGTAGTCGTCCGGGGCCAGGTCGAAGTAATAGTTGCCGTCGGCGCCGGTGACGAACCGGTCGACCACCGCCCCGTCGCTCACCCGGCGAGCCACGACCGTGACGTTGGCGGCGAACTTCTCCTGCGTCATGTCGAGCTGGGCGTCCAGCTCAGGAAACAGCGGCGACTGGATGCCTTCCCGGAATAACCGGATTTCGCCGTCGGTGTCGTTATTCACCAGGTTGAAGCGGCTGTAATTGAACAAGTCGTCGCGGTTTTCGTCGACGCCCACAAAGCCCTGAATCCGCTGCGTGCTGGCGGCGATCGGGCTGCCGTGCCAGGACATTTCCACGCCGTCGAGGCCGAAGGCGGTATCGAGGTCGTAGTTCTCGATGTACAGCCGCCAGCCGCGGGTGCCCAGCGGCTCGCCGGTCAGCGGATCGAAGTACAGCGCGTCGTCGGACCGCTCGCCCCAGCTACGGTTGGTCGAGAAGGTCCACACCAGATTGCCGCCGGTGGTATCGACCGAGCCGGGGCTGCCGCGGAACATGGCCGGGTGGTCGGTCTGCCAGCGCGACGGGATCTCCGGATCGAAGTTGTAGTGGTTGAGCTCCGAATGCGTGCCTTGCGGCGAAACGAGCGTGATCCGCAAGTGATCGAGCGCGTCCGCCGTACCGCCGGAGATCGACAGCTTGACCTCGACCGTCTCGACGGTCATCGCGTTGCTATCGGGCACCGAGAACTCGATGAACGGCAATCCGCGGCTCGGGAAGTCCTCGTCCGGGTCCTGGAAGGCGTCGTCGGTGAAGTACTCCTCCCAGAAGCTGATGAAGCCGGGCTCGCCGCCGATGCCGCCGGGGACGATCTGGTTGCCGGAGTCGTCGTTGGATCGTTCCGCCGCGGGAATGTCGAACGGGTCGCCCTGCGCCTGGGCGAACGTCGTGAACGACAGCTCCGCCGGCAGGTTCTGCGACTTCACGTGCCACTGCTCGGCGAGCTTGACCGCCAGCTCGGCGTCCACCGTGCCGTGGCCGTAGCCCAGTTGTTCGTTGTGGACGCCGTAGCCCTGGCTCACCGTGTAGCCGGCGCCGTTGGCGTAGGCGAACGGCCGGTTGAACTGCGGGTCGAGCAGCGGGTTGAAGGTCTGCGTGAGCGGCGGGATCGTGGGATCGAACAAATCCGGCTCTTGGAAGATGCCCTGCTGGTTGGTGATCCACAGGTTACGAGACTCCAAGAGGCCGGCGCCGTCGGCGGGCGTGTCGAACTGCGCGTTCTGCCGGGCCGAGCGCACGAGGATTTCCTGCACGTCGCGCCACGACAGGTTCGGATTGGCTTCGAGCATCAGGGCGATGACGCCCGTGACCATCGGCGCCGCGGCGCTGGTGCCGTTGAAGCGAGTCGTAAACCGGTCGTCCGCCAGGAAGTCGCGGTCCAGTTCCTCGCCGGTAATGTCGTCGGGCGGGAAGTTGTAGCCGCTGAGGCGGTCTTCCAACGTGCCGGTGAGGTCGGTCGTGATGATGCCGCTGCCCAGGCCCGTGTCGTCGACGATGGCCAAGGCGTTGGAGCCGGTCGGCGCGGCGACGAGAATGCTCGGCCCCGCTTCCGGATAACCGGTCACCGTGCCGTCGATGTTGTTGTAGAAGCCGTCGTGATCGACGCCGGTGACGGCGATCGTGTAGCGGCTGTTAACCCAGCCGTTGTACGCGGCCGTGTCGAAGGCGCCCAGGTCGGGGAAGCCCTCGTTGTAGCGCCCCGCGGCGCTGTTGCCCGAGGCGAAGACGTGGATCACGCCCAGGCCGCCGCGGCCGAAGATGACCGAGTCGCGCAAGGCGAGCAGTTCGAACGGATTGGGCCCGGCGAGGCCGCGATCGACCGCCGGCCCCCAGCTATTGTTGGTGATGTCGATGTCCTGGATGTGATAGCGGAAGGCGTCGATAGCGGCCGTGGCGTCCGGCGTGTTGTCCAAGAACCGGATCGGCACGATCGTCGCGCCGGGGGCGATCCCCGCGCCGCCGATGCCGTTGTTCGCCACCGCGGCGATGATGCCGGCGACGGCCGTGCCGTGCGCGTTGCCGCCGTAGGCGGGCGACGGCTCGGAGTTGTTGTCGGCGCCGGCCGCGTTGAGGCCGGGAATCGTCGTGCTGATGTTGCCCGCCAGGTCCGGGTGGTTCGACTGCACGCCGCTGTCGATCACCGCCACGGTCACGCCGCGGCCGGTGTAGCCCATGTTCCAGACCGGGGCGACGTTGATGTCTTCGCCCGGCAGGCCGAAGATGTTCTGAAAGTCGGGGTTGCCGACCTGCTGGCCGGAGTTGATTAGGTGCCACTGCTGCGGCAGCAGCGGATCGGTCGGCACCGATAGGGGCGAAGCGACCGTCGGCGTGGAAGTGGAAAGCGACTGACAGTACAGCTCCCGCTCGAGGATGGCCAGTTGCCCAGCGAGCGTGTTGCTCGACCAGGACTGGACCTGCAAAGCCAAGGGTTCGGTCGTGCCGGCGGGCGGGGCCACCAGCGGCGTCGCCGACATGACGCGGCGATCTTCTAGCGGCTCGAAGCTGAACTGCTTCTTCCGCCGCCGGCTGACGCCTGCGGGCCGGCGCTCGTTGATCCGCTTGCCCAAGAAACCGCTGCGACGGCGAAATGGGGAATTCGACACAAACGCGTCCTCAGAGGAAGGGAGCCTCGCGCCGCGATCTGGCGCAGCCACGCACGACTCGATGCCCCGCGCTAGGCGGGAGACTCGCGCCTGCGGGGCGCGGTGCTAGTCGTGCGACGTGCTGACGAAAGGGCCTGTCGGCTCGATGATGTAGGTAGGGTCTGTTCCGGGATTAGTAACCTCGTCTCGCCGGGGAAATGGCGCAAGCGCGCGCAACTCCGCCAAGCTGGTAACGCTCTGAAGCGACCTGCCGAAGGCATCCTGACCTGCGGTGCGTCCCGCCGCCTCGTACCTGAGGACCGGGGGCCCCTGAGCCCGGCCCGCGCTACGTAGGACCGCCGCGTTTGCCTTGGATGTCGCGAAAGCCACGGCCTCGATCGGCCGGATTTGCACCGTGCGAATTGCCACAACTTGGCAGCATTCCTCTCCAACTTGGGTTCATCCTAGTTGTGGACGACTTTTCCGTCAAATTTCCCGCTAATTCCGCGCTGGTTTTGACGGTCGGCGCGGCTCCGTTAAACCATTTTACTCAGGGCGAAGCGGCGGACCGTCCGCCAGCGGTCCTCCGCGTAACCGCAGCTTGCCGCCGCTTTGCGAGGCGCATGGAGCGACGAGCGGAACCGCCGCGCACCGCTGCCTCTATGAGGTGGAACACAACGCAGCGCGCAACGCGGTTTATGCTAGCCCGCTGGACACTCCGCAAAACCGTCCTTGCGTATGAATCCCCCAGCCCCCCTACGGCATGCCGCACGCTAACCAACCGACGCTGCAAGGCTCCGCTCAGCGCATCTCCTACGGCCTGGCCGCTTCAGCGGGCAGGCCCCCGGCGCCGACTTCGCCCGGCGCGGCCACGCCCGCCACGCGATACAAATGCGTATCGCTCCTGACGATCACGGTTCCATCGGCCACGGCGGGCGACGCCATCAGCATGCCGTCGAGCTGGTTTTCGGCCAGGACCTGATACTGGGCCGCGTCGGCCAGGACGGTCGTTAAGCCCTCCTGGCTGAACAGATAGACGCGGCCTTGGCCCACGAGCGGCGAGGCCGAATAGGCGCCGCCGAGCCGCTTTCGCCAGAGGAGCCGACCGCTGTCGGTCGCCAGGCAGCTCAGTACGCCGCCGTCGGCCACCAGGTACAGGCGGCCGTCGCTCACCACGGGCGACGAGGTCGTCGGGGCATGCTGGTCCTGCCGCCACTGGACGTGGCTCGCCGTGACGTCGCCCCGCCCGTCCGGTTGCACGGCCCACAAACCCCGCTTGCCGAAGCCGGTGCATAAGAACAGCCGCTCGCCGTCGAACACCGGCCGGGGAACGTTGGAGAAGCCGCTGTCGTGATCGACCCGCCAGACCTCCTCCCCGGTGGCAGGATGGTACGCGACGAACCACTGGGCGCCAGGAATAACTGCCTGCGGCAGACCCCCCGCGTGGATCACCAGCGGCGTGGAAAACGCCTTCCGCTGGTCCGGATCCGCTTGGCGTATCGGCGGGCGCTCGCGCTGCCATACGACATCGCCCGTCTGGAGGTCGAGCGCGGCGATGAACTGCCGGTCACTGCCGTCGCAGGGCACAATCAGCAGATTGCCGAACGCTGCCGGCGAACTTCCGGGACCGACGATGTGGTCAATCTCCAGCCGCCGTCGCCACGCCACGGCGCCGGTCGGCATCTCGACGCATGCCGTGCCGAACGTGCCAAAGTGGCAAAACACGCGGTCGCCGACGATTACCGGCGTCGGCGAAGCGTAGGAGTTATGTCCGTGAATCGCCGGCGGGGCGTCGATTTCAAACAGCTTGACCTGCCGGAGCAGCTTTCCCGAGGCCAAATCGACTTCCAACGCCGCCAGGACGACCGATGCCACGGCCGACATATCGCCGGCGACCGGTACGTCTTTGACCGCATCGAGCATCTTGCGGCGCTCGGCCTCGTCCGCAGGCCGCTCTTCGGCCGTCGTCAGCCAGATGCGGTCTCCGCTGACGACTGGCGACGACCATCCCCGGCCGGGGAGCGGCGTCTTCCAGGCAATGCCGTGGCCTTCGCCCCACCGCAACGGCAACGCCTCCTCGACCAGGCCCTGCCCCGAAGGACCGCGGAACTGCAGCCACTCGGCCGCCGACGCCGACCGGCCGCCTGCCGGCCACACGGCGATGGCGATGGCTAGCCATGCGACTTTCACCCGCAACGCGCGCATCGCTATCTCCGCAGGAACATCAGACGGTTCGAGCCACCGTCGCCACGGTGCGTACTGGCAGCGGCTGGGGAACGGCAAGCGACGTTATACCACATACCACAATGAATCGCTGGTCCTCTGCTGGGGTTATCCGACAAGCCTTTGGGACGGCGCGCAAAAAAAGAACGGGCCACCCCTCTTAAGGGGGGCCCGTGTAGGTAGGCAGGCGGACGGCCTGGCGTGGCGACTTTTAGAACCGCGCCTGGAACGGCTTGTAGGGGGGCGCCGTTTGCGTCTGAACCGGGTAAGGTTGCGAACTGGTGGTTGAGCCAAGCGACGAGCCGACGTGGTTCCGCGACGGCAGCGATGCCGGGGAGGACGCCATGCCGACGCTGCTAGCAGCGGAGTTGCTGGCATTGCTAGTGGTGCTAGCGGACGCACTGGTTCGCTCGCTCGGTATCAGTTCCTCGTCGATGACCTGCAGCAGCTTGGAAATGCAAAGCTTGTTCATGCTGGTGCGGAGGTCGTGGGCCTCGTGCCGCAGGGCTTCGTGCATGCTCTTGGGAAGCCGGACGGTGATGACCCGGGTCGGCTCGGACTCTGTGTCGGCGGAGGGCCGCTTTTCGCGAAGTTTCACGAGCAG
>QEVI01000087.1 GCA_003576855.1 Planctomycetota bacterium | reverse complement strand
GCGCTGATCGCAGACGTGCTGCGCGGCCCGCGCCGCGCCGCCGAGCGTTTCTCGCGCCCGGCGTGGGTGGTTGGGGCGCTCGGTGCGCTGTGGCTGGCGCTGGTCGCGGCCCTGCTGCTGGACGCGCTCGCAACCGGGCGCCCACACGCGGAAATGGGCGCCCTCGTCCGTCAATTCCGCGCCCACGGGGTACTTCCGCGGGCTCTGAACGGTCGCCGACATTTGGCATATCCTTTGCTCGATTGCGGGGCCACGCCGCAGGGTTGTTCGCAAGTTTTATACCGTCAGGTTGCAATGCCGGGCTGCGACCGTTCAATTGATAGCAGTCCACTGGTCGATGGGAAGTGGCCGCCCCCTATGTCAGAATCGACGAGCGTGCTTCCTGCTGCAGTTACCCCCGCCGCCGTTAACCGAATCCCGTTAGCGACTTACCGGCTGCAATTGCGTCCCGATTTCGGCTTCGACCAGTTACGCGACCTGTTGCCGCAATTGGCGTCGCTGGGAATCAGCGACCTGTACCTTTCGCCGCTGTTTCGCGCCCGCGAGGGGAGCACGCACGGCTACGACGTCGTCGACCACAAGCTGATTGAGCCGGCCTTCGGCGGCGAAGAAGCGTTCGTGCGCATGGCCGAAGCGGCTCGCGCCGCCGGCATGGGCGTGCTGCTGGACGTCGTCCCCAACCATATGGGAATCAACGACGCCGGCAACCGCTATTGGCTCGACGTGCTGGAAAACGGCGAAGGGTCCCGCTGGGCCGATTTCTTTGACATCGACTGGGACGCCCTGCCGCTCAACTTGAAGCACCGCGTCCTGCAGCCCGTGCTCGGCAAGCCGTTTGGCGCGACTCTCGAAGCGGGAGAACTAAAGGTAACGTATGCGCACGGTCGGCTGCAGGTCGCCTACTTCGATCGGCTAATCCCGCTAGCGCCGCGAACCTGGCCCATCGTGCTGCAAATCGTGGCCGATCGCCTGGCTGGTCCGGAAATGGCTGCCGATCGCCGGCAGGCCCGCATCGAACGCTCGGAACTGGAAAGCATCATCGTCCAACTGCGACACCTGCCGCCCTGCGACGAGCGGACCGCCGACGCCATTCGCACCCGCTATCGGGAGCAGCGGATCGCGCGGCGACGGCTGGCCCACCTCGTCGAAAAGCGCCCGCGGGTGCGGCAGGCGATCGAGCAGGCGATTGAAGAGATCAACGGCGTCCCCGGCAATCCGGCGAGCTTCGATCGGCTCGAAGAACTGCTCACCGCGCAGCACTATCGCCTGGCGTATTGGCGGGTCGCTTCCGACGAGATCAACTATCGGCGGTTTTTCGATATCAACGACCTCGCCGCCATTCGCGTGGAAGATCCCCGCGTCTTCGAAGCGGTGCATCAACTCGTCGCCGACCTGGTCGCCCGCGGCCTGGCTACCGGGCTGCGGATCGACCATCCCGACGGCTTGCTGGACCCCGGCCAGTACTTCGAGCGACTGCAGTCGCTCTACCGGCGCAGCCGTCCGCACGACGACGACGGAGGCGCCCAGCAGATCTACATCGTGGCCGAGAAGATTCTGTCCGGCGCCGAAACGCTCGATCCCCAGTGGGCCGTCCATGGCACGACAGGCTACGATTTTTTGAACCTCGTGAACCGGCTGCTCGTCGACGCCGCGGGCGTCAAGCAAATCCGCGCCGACTACGAGGAAATGGCCGGCGTCGAGGAAGGCCCCGCCGAGATCCTCTATCAGAGCAAGAAGGCGGCCGCCCGCGTGCTCATGCTCAGCGAAATGCAGATGCTGGCGGCCCGGCTGTACCGCATCGCGCAGCGCCAACGGGCGTCGCGCGACTTCACGCAGCCGACGCTGCTGCGAGCGCTGGCGGAAGTCGTGGCGTCGCTGGCCGTGTACCGCACCTATGTGCCGCCGCGCGGCTGGGAAGCCAGCGAGGAAGATCATCGGCGGATCAACCTGGCCGTGCGTCTCGCCAAGCGGCGCAATCCGGATTTATCCCGCTCGCTGTTCGACTTCATCGCGTCGGTGCTGCTGCTGCAGTTCCCGGCGACGCTCAGCCAGGACGAGCGCGAATCATGGCGGCACTTCGCCCTGAAGCTGCAGCAGGTAAGCGGCCCGATCGCGGCCAAGGGCGTCGAAGACACGGCGTTCTACCGCTACTACCCGTTGGCGTCGCTCAACGAGGTCGGGGGCGAGCTCGACGCAGGGGGCGTCTCGGCCGACGAGTTCCACCGGCTCATGCACCATCGCGTCACGAACTGGCCCTACAGCATGTCCGGCTCGTCGACGCACGACGCCAAACGGAGCGAGGACGTGCGGGCGCGGCTGCACGTGCTCTCAGAGATTCCCCGCGCGTGGAAAGACGCGGTGCTGTTGTGGCGGCAGATGAATCGCCGTTGGCTGCAAGACGTCGACGGCGAACCGATCCCCGACGCCAACGAAGAATACTTGCTCTACCAGTCGCTGGTCGGCGTTTGGCCCTCGAAACCCATGGGCGACGAAGATCGCGAACAATTCGTCGGCCGCATCTGCCAGTACATGGAGAAGGCCCTTCGCGAAGCCAAGCGCCACACGTCCTGGGTCAATCCGTCCGATGAGTACGAGGGGGCCGTACTGGACTTCGTGCGGAGAATCCTTAGCCCGGACGCCGCGGCGTTTCAGACGGACCTTTCGCAGTTCGTCGCCCGTATCGCCGACGCGGGGTTCGTCAACGCCCTGTCGCAGGTGCTGCTGAAAACCACGCTGCCGGGCGTGCCCGATTTCTACCAGGGAACCGAGCTGTGGGACTTCAGCCTGGTAGACCCCGACAACCGTCGGCCGATCGACTACGCGTCGCGACAAGCGGCGATCGACGAGATGGCCCGGCAAGCGGAAGCGGATCTGGAGCGGCTCGCGCGCAGCGTCGCCGATCGCTGGCCGGACCCGAGCGTGAAGCTCCTGGTCACCATGCGAGCGCTCCAGGCGCGACGCCGCTGGCCGGAGTTGTTCACCTACGGCGGGTACCACCCGGTCGCGCCCGCGGGGCCCGCGGCGAAGCATCTGTTTTCGTTCGCCCGCAGCCATGAAGGTCGCTGGTCGCTCAGCGCCGTGCCGTTGTGCTTTCATCAGCTCACCAGTCCGAATTCGACCGCCGCGTCGACGCCCGCCGGGGCGTTGCCCAAGGCGGACTGGGGCGACACGGCCCTGCAACTGCCCGCCGAGGCCCCGACGCACTGGCGATGCGAGCTCTCCGGTCGCCTCCTGGAGGCGACCGCCGCTGACGGTCATTACTTGGTTTCCGCGGCCGAGCTATTCGACGTCCTACCGGTCGCGTTGCTCACCGCTACGAAGGAATAAATCTATGCAAGCGATGCGCGTATGGCCCGGTCGTCCGTTTCCACTGGGCGCCACCTGGAACGGCAAAGGCGTGAACTTTGCGCTCTACAGCGAGAACGCCGCGAAAGTCGAGCTTTGCCTGTTCGATTCGGCCGACGACGAACAGGAATCGCAGCGCATTGTGCTGCCGGAGTACACCGACATGGTCTGGCACGCCTACCTGCCCGACATTCGACCCGGCCAGCTTTACGGCTATCGAGTCCACGGTCCGTACGAACCGACCCAGGGACATCGGTTCAATCCCAAGAAGCTGCTGCTCGATCCGTATGCACGGGCGCTGGGCCGGCGGCCCAAGCCGGTCGATTCGCTCTGGGCATACAAGGTGGGCGATCCCGCCGGCGACCTCTCCTCGAGCGATTTGGACAGCGCGGCCGACGCCCCGTTGGGATGCATCGTCGACGAGGCGTTTTCCTGGGGCGACGACCGGGCGCCCAACACGCCCTCGCACAAAACGCTAATTTACGAGATGCACGTCAAGGGCTTCACGAAGCTTAACGAAGCGATTCCCGAACAGCTCCGCGGCACGTACGCGGGCGTCGGATCGGACGCGTCCATCCGCTACTTGAAGGACCTTGGCGTCACCGCCGTCGAATTGCTGCCGATCCACGCCAAGGGGGACGATCGCTACCTGGCGGAAAAAGGCCTGAGCAACTACTGGGGCTACAACACCCTGTGCTTCTTCGCGCCCGAACCGAGCTACAGCAACGCCGAGCGCCCCGCCGACGTGCTCGTCGAATTCAAGTCGATGGTGGCCAATCTCCATGCCGCCGGCATCGAAGTGATTCTCGACGTCGTCTACAACCACACGTCGGAAGGCAACCACATGGGGCCGACGTACTGCTACCGCGGCATCGACAACGCCAGCTATTATCGCCTGTCGCCCGAAGACCCTCGCTATTACATGGATTTCACCGGCTGCGGCAACACGTTCAACATGCAGAATCCGCGCGTGCTGCAGCTCATCATGGACAGCTTGCGCTACTGGGTGATCAACATGCACGTCGACGGATTCCGCTTCGATCTGGCCAGCACGCTCGCCCGCGAACTGCACGAAGTGAACAAGCTGGGCGCGTTTTTCGACATCATTCATCAGGACCCGGTGCTCAGCCAGGTGAAGCTTATCGCCGAGCCGTGGGATCTGGGCGCCGGCGGCTACCAGGTCGGCAACTTCCCCGTGCTGTGGCAGGAGTGGAACGGCAAGTACCGCGACACGGTTCGCCGCTTCTGGAAAGGGGACGGCGGCCTGGCCTCGGAATTCGCCACCCGCATCAGCGGCTCCAGCGACCTCTACGAATGGAGCGGCCGTCGGCCGCACGCCAGCGTCAACTTCATCTGCGTTCACGACGGCTTCACGCTCAACGACCTGGTGTCGTACGACCACAAGCACAACGAAGACAACAAGGAAGACAACAAGGACGGCGCCAACGACAACGACAGTTGGAACTGCGGCGTCGAAGGACCGACCGACGACCCCAAAATCATCGACCTTCGCGAACGCAAGAAGCGGTCGATGCTCGGCACGCTCATCCTGTCGCAGGGCATCCCGCTGCTCTTAGCGGGCGACGAACGGGGCCATACGCATCACGGCAACAACAACGTGTACTGCCAGGACAACGAAATAAGCTGGCTCTCCTGGAAATGGGGCGATCGCGAGCAGAAACTGCTCGACTTCACGCGGCAGGTCATCCAGATCTGGCATGAACAACCCACGTTCCACCGCCGGCGGTTCTTCCACGGCAAAGAGCTGCGCCACGACGCCACCCCGGAGATTAGCTGGCTCGATCCTACCGGCAAGGCCATGACCGACAAGCAGTGGAACGAGCCGCACGTGCGCTGCCTGGGCGTGCAATTGCACGGCGGCATGATCGATCATGACGAATATGGCGAACCGATCATCGGCGACCACATCCTCATCATGTTCAACGCCGATCACACGCTGACGATCCCCTTTCAACTGCCCGCGCTGAACGACGGCGGCCAATGGGAGCGGCTCTTCGACACCGCCGAGGAGCCCAAGCGCCGCGACGAGCCGTCCACCGCGACCGGCATGGCCATCGAGGGACCGAAAATAGCCGTAACCGACCCCTACAAGCTGCGGCCCGTCTCGATGGCGGTGTTAACGGCCCCGGCGCAGGAACGGAAGCTGGAAACGCGACCCCTGGCCGGCTGAACTGCGTCGGCGTACGCCGTGCGCGCGGAGCCCGCCGCGGCGACGCCGGTTTTCCATGCTCCGTCGACGCGGCCGGGGAATCGAAAAGGCCGCGGCGGCGGTTCCAGTCATCCGTGCCGGGCCGCCGCAGCGGCACTAGGTGTGGACGCCACGAGCCGTCGCCAGCCGAGCAATGCCGTCTGCCTCGACCAGCATGCCAGCGCCTTCGCCGCATCGGTGCAGCGCCCATGCCAACTTGGCAGCGGCGCCGCCCGGCGCTCAAGGCTCGCCCTCGGCCACTCTCGAGCGCTACTTCGGCTGCGGGATCGCGCGAGGTTCCTGGAGCGGATCGTCCAGAGCCCGCTCGATGGCCTCCTGGCGGCTGTCGCGCTCGGCGTCCTGGAGCCGGTGGTGGATGTACGCGCCCGCCGCGATAATCATCGCGATGGCGGCCACCATCATCAGATAGGGCGCCGCCGCTGCAAGCCGCCCCACCGCGGCGTAGCGCTCCAGCGTCTGCTCGACCGACAGCAGCGACCGGGCCACCGCCTCCTGCGCCGCCGCCTGCTTGCCCGCCAGTTGCTGGGAAAGCCCATCGGCCGATGCCGCGCCCGAATGTCCGCGGACCGGCGGCGCCGCGACGGGCCGTAACGCCTTGGAGTCCTTGACGAACGCCAGGTGAGCCAAAAGCTCGCAGCCCCGGGCCTCCCAGCGAAATACCAGCGACTGGAAGCCGGCGTCGATCGACTTGAGCTGGTCGAACGACGACTGCTCAAAGGCGATGGCCAGCCGCCCGTCGCGCCGGCAGGTTCCGTAGGCGAAGTGGTTGCCCAGCGCCGCGGCGAAGCCTTTCAGCTCGGCGACTTCGTCGACGGTCGGTTGCTTGCCCTGGGGAAAGACCACATAGCGATAAGCGCTCATCGGCGGGGCCTTTCTCCCCCCACGAGAAACGTACCCGGCCGGCGCCGGTGCGCCAAACGCCCCGGCTTGGCGACACGACGCTGTAAATGCCGCCGCCGCGAGCTGAAAATGGCGTCGCGAGGATGACGAACTTTGCGGCAACTACTAATGATACTGAGACTTAATATCATTAGATTAGCGGCTTTCTAGCCCACGCTATCCCCCTTTCGCATCGGCCAGCATGACTACTCAAGCCTCTAACCTGTTATCACGTCACGACATATGTAAACCCAAACGCCATCGCCTGATGGCAGTGGCCGCGACGCTGGCCGCCCTCGCCTGGAGCACCCCGGCCCCCGCAACCGAACAAAACCCGTCGGCTCGCCGCATTGGCGTACTGCTGGTCAGCCACGGCTCACGCGCGCCGGCCTGGCGCGAGATGTTGCTGGACGTGCATCGCGACGTGGCGCCGCGCTTGGCGGAGCTTCCCGGCATGCATGACGTCAAATCGGCCTTCATGGAGTACACCGAACCGTCGATCGCCACGCAGCTCAAGGAGCTGGATCGCCTGGGCTGCGACCATGTCGTTCTCGTGCCGCTGCTGCTGACGGTAAGTTCGCATTCGTTCGACGACATCCCGACCATCATCGGCGCCAAGCAGGATGCCCACTCGCTGGCCGCCATGGAGAGCGAAGGCATCGAGCAGTATACGCCTCGCGCCGCGGTGACCATCACGCCGCTGCTGGACTTCTCCGATCTGCTGGCAGCCAACCTTCCGCGGCGGATTAAAGCCCTGAGCCGCGACCCGAAGAGCGAGGGCGTCGTCCTCGTGGCCTACGGCGACGAAACCTACGCCGAGGAATGGGAGACCTTCTTCGCAAAACTCGAGGCGATGGTCTGCCGCCGAACAGGCGTCGCCGCCGCGACGCACGCGTGGTGCGGCCATGTCGTCAAGTATTCCCGCGAGCCTACCAAGGAGGCGATACGCCGCACGCTGGCTGAATACGAGCGGGCGATCGTCATCCCCGTACTCGTGGCGCGAGACGAGGCGTTCCAGGACGACCTCATTGGCAAGGCCGTGGAAGAAGTCGCCCAGGGCCAGCGCGTCGCCTATCGGCCCGACGCCATTTTGCCGGACGCCAAGCTGTCCGAGTGGATCGTTCAGATTACGCGAGAAACCTGTGCCACGATTTACGAGGGTAATCAAACCACAACGGCGGAGGTCGGTCCATGACGTGCCGCCGCCTCGTTCTCGTCCTGCACCGTGATTTGGGCTACTTCTTCACCGGCGTGATCATGCTGTACGCGGTTTCGGGCCTGGCGGTCAATCATGTCGACCAGTGGAACCCGAGCTTCAGCGTCGACCGGCGCGCGGTGACGCTCGACCTGCCGACCGATCGATCGCTCGTGACTGAAGAAATTGTCGCGGAGAATCTCGCGCGACTCGGCGAAACCGGCAACCTCCGCGGGTACGATTTTCCGTCCGCCAGCCGGGTGAAGATCTACTTGAAAGACGGTTCGATCGTCGCCCGACTGCGCGACGGGCGCGGCGAGTACGAGTCGATTCGCCGCCGGCCGCTGCTGTTCGAGGCCAATTCGCTGCACCTCAACCCGGCGCGGTGGTGGAGGGTGTTTTCCGACGTGTTCGCCGTTGGGCTGATCGTGATTGCCGCCACCGGCCTGTTCATCGCCCGCGGCTCGCAAGGTCTGGCCGGTCGCGGCAAGTGGCTGGTCGCCGCCGGCATGATCGCGCCGCTGGCCGCAATGCTGGCCCTCTAAGGGCGGACGCGCCCCCGGTTAGTTGCGGTATGATGGCATGTACACGTTTTACGGCATCACTTTCGGAGTCGGCGCCAAATGAAGTCCCGGGCCATGCTGGTTACCGTAGTCCTCCTGCTGGCCGTCCTTGCAGGCTCGACTTACGCCGCAGAACCTCCCATCGCCGCCATCGCCTGGCAGTCCGCCACGCTCACGCTCATCGAGCGCGATGCGGACTACGGCCGCATGCTGCGCCTGGGCGATGGCCGGTTGGCCTGCGTCTTTGATCGAGACCGCAAAATCTGGGTGCGTCACAGCGCCGACGAAGGTCGCCGCTGGGCCCCGCCGGTGTTGATCGCCGCAGAGCCGGAGTGCTGGCTCACCAACGCTGCGGCCATCTCCCTCCGCGGCGGCAAGCTCCTCTGTTTCTGGAACGAGCGGCCGCTGGCGGCCGTGAAGCATCAGCACCGGCCGGCGCCGGCGGGCGGATTGACGCGCCCGATACTGATCCGCATGGCTGCCAGCGACGACCTGGGGGCGACGTGGTCGCCGCCGCGGACGATCTACACGGCCGGGCCGAGCTTCGAAGACGGTTGCTGGGAGCCAGCCCCCTTGGAACTGCCCAGCGGCGAGCTGCACGTGTACTTCGCCAATGAACGGCCGTATCAAACAACGGCTGAACAGGAGATCTCCCTGCTGCGATCGTACGACCAGGGGGGCGCCTGGAGCGAGGCCCAGAAAGTCGCCCTGCGCACCGGCCGCCGCGACGGCATGCCGACGCCGCTGCTACTGCCCGACGGCCGCGGCATCATCGTGGCCATCGAAGACAACGGCCTGTCGGGCGACGCCTTCAAACCGGCGATTGTCTTTACCCCGCTCAGCGACAACTGGGGCTCCGGCGCCGTCGATGGAGCAAGTTCCCGCCGCTGGGGTGCGCTTCAGCAACCGCTCGAGCCCGCCTGCTACGGCGGGGCGCCCTTCCTGGCCAAGCTGCCGTCGGGCCTGACGCTGCTGTCGTACCAGGAGAGCGCCGACGGCACGCTCGAGAACTGCCGCCTGGCCGTCTGCCTCGGCGGGCCGGATGGGACGAACTTCGCCGCGAAGACCTACCCGCTAGCCGGCCTCGCCGAGCCCGGCCAATGCTGGAACTCCCTCTGCGTAAAGAACGACGCCACGGTAACTGCGGTCTCTCGAGCAACCATCAACGGAGTACGCGGCGTCTGGGCCATCGACGGCATCCTGCAGCGCCAGTGATTCAGCCGGTGTCCGCGACCAGACAACGCCGTGCGAAGCATGTCCCCCTGCCGCCCTCCCAACAGCGGCCAGGTTTCTCCGAAACCTGGATGAAACGGACCGGGCGCGTACCCTCATGTAGCGTAGTCGCCGCGTTCGGCAAAGCGCATCGAACGCGCGAATCATGTGCGGTTGATTGACGAACCGACGATGCGACCATACGCCGCGTTCGCAGAACGCGCCGGGTGATATCCTCGCCGTCGCTCGATTACCATGGTGATTTTCCGGATTCACCAGCGGAGCGCGGTCAATGCGTATGGTGTGGCTCGGCGGCTGGGCGATTGCGCCGGCGACGATTCATGCGGCAGCGCTGCGGCGCTGGCCGGCGGCCGAGCATGTCGTCGTCACGCCCGGCCCGGCGTGGGCCGGCGAGTTGGCACAACTGGCGCGGCCCGGCGACCGTGTCGTCGGCTATTCGCTGGGGGCGTTCCTGCTGCTGCGCGGCGAGCAACCGCTGGCGCCGGGGGAGCGAATGACGCTGGCGGCGCCGTTCATCGATTTGCGGAGCGAAACGCTCCTGGGCGGCCGTGTGGAAGAAGTACGACTCAAATACATGATGCGACGCCTCGCCCGGCGGCCGCTGGCCGCCATCGCCGAATTCTACGAGGCGGCCCGCCTGCCGCTCGACCCGCCATCCGAGCTGCCGTATTCACTGGATGACCTGGCGTGGGGCCTGGCCCAGCTTTATCGTCCGCCGGGCAAACCGCGGTTCGACGCCCTCGGCGGCGCGACGGCGCTAGTCGGCGACGCCGATCCGCTCGTCGATGCCGATCGGCTGGCCGGACTATGGCCCGGGCTGCGCGTCGTGCAGGGCGCCGATCATCAGCTTGCGCCGCTGTTGGAAGCTGCGTCATGACCGCGCGATTCAACGAGCGGGCCGACACCTACTCGCAGGCGGCCGTCGTGCAGCGCCAGCTTGCGGAATGGCTGGCGGAATGGCTCGAACCGGCCGAGATGCTTGCGCCCCTCTCGGCGCTGGAGCTTGGCGCCGGCGACGGCATGTTCACGAGGCGCCTGGCTCCTCGAACGGGACGGCTCGTAGCAATCGACTCGGCGCCCCGCATGGTCGAACGAGGCGTCGCGCAACTGCCGCACGTCCAGTGGCGAATCGGCGACGCCTGGCAGTTGGCCGCCGAGCCCGTTGATCGCCTTTACTCGGCGAGCCTGCTGCAGTGGTGCGAACATCCGCAGCAGACGCTGCGGCGCTGGCGGCGACTCGTCAAGCCCGGCGGGCGCATGCTCCACGGCTTTTACGTGTCGCCGACGCTGGCGGAGTGGGAGTCGCTGGCGGGGGCGACGCCGGCGGTTGTTTGGCACACGAGCGCGGAGTGGGGCGACTTCTTTCGCGCGGCCGGTTGGGAAGTCGCTCGCCAGGAAGTCCGGCGGCATTCGTTCCAGTTCGACTCGGCCCTGTCGCTGTTGCGGTTCTTCCACCGCACGGGCGCGGCGACGCCCCGTGGGCTCGGCGTGGGCGCCCTTCGGCGGCTGCTGAGGCAGTATGAGCGCCGCTTCCGCGTCGGGCCGCTAGGGGTCGTCAGCACCTGGGCATTCTGCCGGATCGAGGCAACTTGCTAGCGACGATTACGGCGGGTAGTCGTCGCAACTTGGCTTTCAGACTGCAGTTACAACGCACTCCCCATCGTAGAACCTGTTTTGACAACGTGTCGCCACGAGCGACAGCCACAGAAAACGTGTCGCAAAAATCAAAAAACTGCGACATATTTTATTGATACGTCGTCGGCGACGACATAAGCTTCCGATGCGGTCAACGGCTTGCCAAATCTGAGCCTGCCTCGACACCGCGCCGTTGAACGCCCTATGGTCTTTCGTAAGTCACCACTTGAGTGCGCCGACCGCACTTCGGGCAATTGATGAGGTAGTGCGCCTCGCGCAACACATGAGTTCCAGAACTTAGCGGATCGTCGGAGACGCCGTAGACGTATTGCACCGACTGCACCAGCGCAGTTTCCCCGCAATGCGCACCGTCAGCCCTTCGGTTCTCACAGATGGTCGTCGCTGGCTGCACGGGAAGACTCCGCCGTTGACGCAAGTCCCTCTCTGCCAGCAACCGGCGCGCCGTTATTAAGCGCGAGGCGCTCACGACTCGACTTCTCGCTCTATCTGCGTGTGGGCTCCACAGTTAGGACACTGCACGTCGCGCACGATCTCGACCAGCACGTGTTCGTCGGCCGGCCGGCCTGGTTCGCCGTCGGCGCGATACGTATACCGCACGCGGTGAACGAACGCTCGTTCGCCGCACAGCTCGCAGGTGACGGTTACCGGGGCCATAGTGCAAACTCCGTGCGCAACGCCAGACGCAAGGAGCGTGCCATTCGCCTCATTTGCCGGCTGTCTTTGGACGACGCGACGACGCAGGTCCCATCACTCGGCGGGGCCGAAGCTGGCGTTGCTCCGCGGGTCGATCGCGGACACGATCGTTTGAAAGGAATCGCCGCGCGGAGTCGCGGCTTTGACCGAGAGCTTCAACTTCGGACCTCGCAGCGGGCTATTGTTCGTCGTGAACTGAAGCTTCTCGCCCGTAGTAGGCAGGCCGATGTAGAGTAAACATCCGTCGGCATTGTCGCCCAGTAGCGCCCCGGAGACGCCCGGCAAAACCAGGGGTTCGGCGACGCGCGCTGCCAAGTCGAACCGCAGCCAGCGGTACTCGCCGCCTCCCCATCCGCCAACGAACATCGCCTTACCGTCATGTGCGACAACGGCCTGCCATCCGACGCACATCAGTTCGCTTTGTTTCGATGCGACGTTGTAAACATGGATGGCGGGCAGTTGATCCCATACCTCGCCGAAGTAGTTCCCGAACTCCTTCAGGCCGGCGACGCCCTTGGGAAGCGCATCGCGATCGACGAACGCCGAGTAGGCCAGCCGCTTCCCATCTGGAAACCACGACATGGGCTCGTCGATCGCCACGACCTGCACGTCTCGGCCGGTTTTGTCGTTGACATTCCAGATTTCCACGCTGCCTTCACTTAACAGCGCGCCGGGCATCTGCTTGTTTTCCACGCGACTGATGAAGGCGACGTTCCCGCCCGTCGGCGCGAGCGAAACATAGCTGCCGATTTCGCCATTTCCGGCCGCCGTCGTGGCCCACATCGCGGAGCCCGGACGCGAAAAAACCTGGCTTGCGTTCGTCCCGTCCACACGAACCGTCTTGAGGAGATGTCGTTTATCCTTCTGAGATGCGACGAAGAAGTAGTCCTCGATAAACGCGATACGCCCTTCTCGATCTGGCCCGCTGAGCGCATGAATCGTGGCGCCCAGGCCATTGGCGGTTCGCCGCGGCGCGTAGACAACTCGCGAGGTTCGATCGGGCAAAGAGATCGCCGTGACGTCGCCCGTGTCGTCCGTCAGCACATAGCCCCGCAGCCGCTCCACGAGATCGCTTGCTTCGGGGCCGTCGACCGTCGGCGATTCCGTTTGGCCGTTGCAATCGGGCAACCCAAAGATCAGTCCGGCGGCTATCGTCAGCAGACTCATGATTCTGGTCATGGCAGTTCCTGGCATCGGCGAGTACGCAATGCGGCCCGGAAGCGGCTCACGATAGGCGGGCGCCTCCAAGAATCGCCGGGGCTGCTTACGCCGACGATTATACCTGCCGCGTGCTGCTACAGTTGCGGTTGTCCAGCAGCCCGCGATTTTCCGATCCCTTGAACGAGCGGCGTCACGCGGGGTACGATGGAGCGATTTTACTCGCTTTGCAGGGCTTCGCCGGGGCCGAGACGGCCCGGCCCGCTGTTGCGGCTGTTGTTCCGCGATGGCCGTGTGCCCTCCGATAGCTGTTGATCGCCGCCGACCCGCCTGACGTTCACCCCGCCGAAAATTACCGTGCCGCGACGAAACGACATTCACCGTATCTTGCTGATCGGTTCCGGACCGATCGTCATTGGCCAGGCCTGCGAGTTCGACTACTCCGGCACGCAAGCGTGCAAGGCGCTGCGCGAAGAGGGTTACGAGGTCATCCTCATCAATTCCAATCCGGCGACGATCATGACCGATCCGTCCACGGCGGATCGCACGTACATCGAGCCGCTCACCTGGGAGATCGTCGCCAAGGTGATCGAGAAGGAACGCCCTGACGCCTTGCTGCCGACGCTCGGCGGCCAAACCGCGCTGAATCTGGCGATGGACCTCGAAAAACACGGCGTGCTGCAAAAATACAACGTCGAAATGATCGGCGCCAACGCCGACGTGATCGACAAAGCCGAGAGCCGCCAGCGCTTCAAGCAAGCCATGGAGAAGATCGGCCTGGAAGTGTGCCGCGGCAAGACGGTCACGACGCTCGACGAAGCGCGGCAGCTCGTCGACGAGATCGGCCTGCCGGCGGTTGTGCGGCCGAGCTTTACGCTCGGCGGCAGCGGTTCGTCGATCGCCTACAACCGGCACGAATTCGACGAGCTGGTGCTCCGCGGACTCGATATGTCGCCCGTCCGCCAGGTGCTGATCGAGGAATCGATCATCGGCTGGAAAGAGTACGAAATGGAGGTGATGCGCGACGCCGACGACAACGTGGTGATCATCTGCTCGATCGAAAACTTCGACCCGATGGGCGTCCACACGGGCGACTCCATCACCGTGGCGCCGGCGCAAACGCTCTCCGACAAGGAATACCAGCGGATGCGGGACGCCTCGCTGGCGGTGATCCGCGAGATCGGCGTAGAGACGGGCGGCTCGAACATCCAGTTCGCAATCAACCCGCAGAACGGCCGGATGATCGTCATCGAGATGAACCCGCGCGTCAGCCGATCCAGTGCGCTGGCGTCGAAGGCGACCGGCTTTCCCATCGCCAAGATCGCCGCCAAGCTCGCCGTCGGCTATCGCTTGCACGAACTGCCCAACGACATTACCCGCGAAACGACCGCCTGCTTCGAGCCGACGATCGACTACGTGGTGACGAAGTGCCCCCGCTTCGCCTTCGAGAAGTTCCCCGACGCCGACGACACGCTCACCACGCAGATGAAAAGCGTCGGCGAGACGATGGCCATCGGCAGCACGTTCAAGGAGTCGTTCCAAAAGGCCCTTCGCGGGCTGGAGGTCGGCAGCTTCGGCTTTGGTTGCGATCGCAACGACCTATGGGGAACCGACCAGCAGCCCGACGTCGCCGAGATTCGGGCCAAGCTCTCGCGGCCCGGACCGCAGCGGGTGTGGTATCTGCGCTACGCCTTCAAAAGCGGCATGACGATCAACGAGATCTATGAACTGACGGGCATCGACCCGTGGTTCCTCGACAACTTGCTGGAAATCGTCGAATTCGAAGAGCAGCTTCGGACGTGCGGCGGCTGGGAAGCCTTGCAGCCCGAGCAGATGCGAACGGCGAAGCGGCTAGGGTTCTCCGATCGGCAATTGGCGACGATCTTCGGCGTGGCAGAGCTCGACGTGCGGAAACGGCGGCTGTCGCACGGCATACGGGCCGTGTTCAAAAGCGTCGATACCTGCGCCGCCGAGTTCGAGGCCTACACGCCGTACTACTACTCGACCTACGAACAGGAGGATGAGGTTCCTGACAAACCGCCCGGCGGCAAGCGGATCATGATCCTCGGCGGCGGGCCCAACCGCATCGGCCAGGGCATCGAGTTCGACTATTGCTGCTGTCACGCGAGCTTCGCCTTGCGCGAGCTGGGCATCGAATCGGTCATGGTCAACTCGAACCCCGAAACCGTAAGCACCGACTACGACACCAGCGACCTGTTGTTCTTCGAGCCCCTCACGGTCGAGGACGTGCTGAACATCTGCGACCGCGTGCAGCCGGACGGCATCATCGTGCAATTCGGCGGGCAGACGCCGCTCAATCTCGCCCGCGCGCTGGAGGAAGCCGGCGCCCCGATCATCGGCACCAGCGTCGACGCCATCGAGGCCGCCGAGGACCGCGAGAAATTCGCCGCCATGATCGAACGGCTGGGACTGCGGCAACCCCCCAACGGCATCGCCCGCACCATGGACGAGGCCCGCGCCGTGGCCGAGCGGATCGGCTTCCCGCTGTTGGTGCGGCCGAGCTTCGTACTGGGCGGCCGGGCGATGGAAATCTGCTACGACCAGTCGCAGCTCGAGAAGTTCGCCGGCGCGGCTTTCGTCGCGGCGCAAGGGCAACCGGTGCTGATCGACAGCTTCCTGGAAGGCGCCACCGAAGTCGATTGCGACGCCATTAGCGACGGCGTCGACGTGATCGTCCCCGGCATCATGGAGCACATCGAGGAGGCCGGCGTCCACTCCGGCGACTCGGCGTGCGCGATCCCGCCCTACAGCCTGCCGGGCCCGGTAGTGAAAGAAATTCGCGA
>QEVI01000086.1 GCA_003576855.1 Planctomycetota bacterium | reverse complement strand
GCGCCAGAACCACGACTCGTTCGGGACGGTGTACGGGACTTCCATCTCCGGCGTATCGATCGGCGCATAGCCGCGATGAATAGACTCGACCGCGGCCAGCGTCATGCCCGAAGTCAAGAGCGTTCGCTCGACAGGATATGGCGCCCGGTTCTCCAGGACCATCGTTTCGATATGTCGCACGAGCGGATGAAAGAAGTCGGCCGTCGTTGCGCTGTGGCCGGGCATGGGCAGGTACATCTGGCAGGAAATCACTTCGCCCGTGTCGCGCCGCAGCCCCGCATAGTTGAAATCCTGAATTGCTGTGAGAAACATGGCGGTGCGGAAGCCGTCGCGGTGCTCAATGAAGTATCCCAGCGTGTCGGGCAGCAATTGCCGCGCCCAGTCAAGCGAGATCGGCGCCGCCACGTAACCTTCGCTGACCGGCAGCGTATGGCTGCGGCGCAGGGCGGACTCGAAGAGCTGCCGCGTCGTCTCGCGCCCGGGCGCCGCCAGCCTTTCCCACATCGCTTCCCCGCGAAGGACGTGCACGCTTCGGATGCCCGCCTCGCCGCCGGCCCGCCGCTCGGACATGCACTGCGCGGTTTCCAGGCCGTGGAAGTCGTAGCTGTCCACTCCTCCGTAGCAGACGCAGACGCTCTCGGCCAGCGCGGCGCCGTGCGGCGCCTCCACGGCGGGCAGCCGCCACGTCACCGGCAGCGATGATCCGGCGAGAAGCGGAAAGCCGAGCCGCTTGGAATCGGCGACCATTTCGACGCAGCGATCCCACGCCGTTGAAAGGTGCTTGTCGTTGAATACCGGGACCGACCTGCCGGAATCCTCGAACACCTTCACGACTTGCTTGAACCACTCGTATCGGGGGTAGAGCCGCTGGCCTTTTTCATTCGTCGGGTAGTCGCCGTGCTCGCCGATGATGACTACCCCATCCACGGCCAGCTTGCTCCCGCCGAGCGTCAGCGCCTCGGCGATCGTCGGGTAGATGGTTAAGTTGTGCCGCTTGGCCCGCGATCGCGCCAGGTCGCCTTCGGGGAACTGGTCGACGTACAGGGACGCCACGTCGACCCGCGGCTGCTGCCAGCGGCCGCGCCATCCGTAGCCGAGCGTCATCCGATCCAAAAAGTGCTGAGCATGCGAGTGGACGCGAAACTCAGTGCCCAAGAAGGCGATCTTTTTGCGCGCGCTGGAGCTTGCGCAGGCCAAGGGTGGAAACGCGCTCGCTGCCGCGGCCGCCGCGGCCCCGGCGAGGAAATGGCGACGGGCGAGCATATCAATCGGCCTCCTCGTGAGATTGCTTGGGCCAGGCCACGGCTAGCAATATCCATGCGATCATCGGCAGGCAGCCCGCGACGGCCAGGCCCACGTCGAACGAATGCGTCTGATCGACATGCCTGCCGAAGAGCCGCTGCGCCAACGGCGAGAAGGCCCAGGCGGCGAGTCCGGAGATGCCGGTGATCTTGCCTTGGTGGCGGTGCGATATGTCCTGCGTGAACGCGTGATAGATGGGAAACACGCCCAGCGATCCAGCTCCGACGATCAGCAGCACGGCCAGCAACAGCCAGCCCTGGCCGAGCCCAGGCAACGCGACAGCCGCCAGGCACATCAACGCGCAGAGCAGAAAGGCGATCAGGCGGGACCGCGTGACCGGCTGGCCGCGTCGAGCCAGCCACAGCGCAAGCATGCCCGAGCCGAGGCAGCCGACGTCGGTCGCCGCGAACCACAGCGAGTTGTAATACAAAGCGTACGTTTCTTCATAGCCATGACCCTGCTGCAGGAACTTCGGCAACCAGGCGCGAAGCAACTGCCAGGTCGTGTTGATGAGCGCTACGACGGCGAAAATGATCGCCATGCGGCGATCGAGGAGCAGCCTCCACCACGCCTGGCCGCGATCGCCGGCAGGCGCCGCCTGTGCGCCGAGGCGCTCCGGCGGCGCCAAAATCACCCAGGCGACGGCCCACAGGGCGCCGACGGCCCCTACCGCCAGAAACGGCAACCGCCAGCTTCCCGCCTCGTCGGTCAGGAGCCAGCTAACCACCAGCGGCGTTGCAATCGCGCCGATCGACGTTCCGCTCTGCAACACGCCGTTGCCCATGGCGCGGCTGTCGGTGGCCAAAAGCGCTCGGACCGTCTTTATGCCGCACGGCCAGTGGCCAGCTTCAAAGAAGCCCAACAGCGTGCGGCAGTACAACAGTTGTTCATAATTGCGGACGAAGCCCGACGCAAAGCCCATGGCGGACCACAGTAACAACACGGCGGCGTAGAGCCAGCGCAGCTTCGCGCGATCCGCCATAAAGCCGAAAAACAGCGAGCCGGCCGCGAAAGCCCACCCAAAGCCGGCCTCCAGGTTGCCGTACTGCTCCTCGGACATGCCGAACTCGCGCGTAATGCGCACCGACGTGTTCGCCAGCGTCTGACGATCCATGTAGTTGATCGCCGACGCCAGCAGAAGCAGCAGGCTGGTGCTCCAGACGCGGGAAGCGCCGCCAGCCGGCTCGGAGGATGCAGCGTCGAAGGCCATCGGCTACGGCGCCAGGGTACGGGCGACGCGGCAGCGGCGCAGCGCCGCCTGGAAAAGCGAGCCGCCTACTAGCGCCGCGCTCGACGGCTCTGGCGCCGCCCACTGGGTGCTGGCCCTTGCAGCGCGTTGCCAGCCAAGGAAATCTTCGCCGTCGACGTCTCCGTCGCGGTCGTTATCGCCCTGCCGAAAAGCAGCGCCCGCTGCGACGCCGAAGTTGGCCCGCCACGCCGCCAGGTCGTCGCCATCAACGGCGCCGTCCGCATTAAAGTCTCCCTCGGCCGCCGTCCGGAGCACCAGCGTCGATACGCTATATGCGGGCATGGTGTACAAAAAGGCGTTTACCAGGTCGATCGAGACGTCGGCGGCGCGCGTGGGCGATGAGTTGGACGCCGTCAGACGATAAACCTCGGCCACGTCGAATCGCTGGTCGTGCGCGACGCGGATCGACGTCGTTTGCGGCGTAGCCGTGCGATTGATGGCCACGAGCACCATGCGGTCGGGCGCTGCGGCGTCTACGCTGGCGTAAACGGCGGACTTCTCAATCGCGTCGGTCGCGGCCTGCACGGAAGTATCCCCGAAGCGGCCGCCGGTTCCGTCGTAGTTCAGGTACATCGTGAAGGCGCCGGAGACGAACTGCGATTGAGCCGCGCCGTGCAAATCCCAGAACGACGCCGCGAACACGCCTTCGCTGCCGAATACGCCCAACACATCGGCTTGGGCGATGCCGCCGGAAATGTGGTTGCCGCCGCCGTAGTTGTATTCGGTGACGGCGATCTTCGTGCCGGGCTTGAAGTCGGCGATGTCCCGCTGCACTCGCTTGAGCAGCTTAATCGGCCCCTGGGTGCTCCACTGCGTGATCCAGCTTGTTTCCCGGTACGCGGGGTCCCACAGCGATCGGGGCGCCTGCACGCGGGCCTCGACGACGGCCGCCGAGTTGTTGTTCTCGGTGATTCGCACGCCGCCGCCTTGCGCTTCGGGGTACCAGTGCAAGTCGATGACGTCCATGAGCGAGCGGCCCTGAGCGGCTTCCGCGGCCGCCGTCTCCTTGAGCAAGAACTCGTAGAAGTGCATTTCGCCCCGCTCGTCGCCGCCGGGGTGGGACGGCGCCGCGTGCGCGTTGCGGTCAGGGGCATCCTGGAGCGACACGAAGTCCATCCAGCCGTACCCCACGCCGCCGAACACCAGGGCATTGGGGTTCACGTCTTTGATAGCGCCGGCTTGGGCGATCGTCTTGTCGCGAAGCTCCTCGAACGTCGGGGCGTAAGGGTGCAGCGCGCCGTGTGTGCGACCTTCAGGACTAGGCGGCACGGACGTCGGGACTCCCGGCTGCCAGTTGCTCGGCAACGGCTCGCCCCAGAGCCCCGGCTCGTTATCGAGACTGTAAAACACGGGCACGTCCGCCGCCCGCGTTTTCTCGACCCAGTTGACGAACTCGTCCGTGAACACCCAGCCGTCGGATGTATCTGGCGTGAGCGAAAGCGCCGAGCCGGGATACTTCGTAGCCTTATGGGGCACTATTTCCTTGAACCGGCTCGATGGCGCCACCTGCGAGCGCTGCACCGGTCCAGCGGCGTCGCCGGCGACATAGCCGGAAATCGGCACGGTCACGATCAGCGCGCGGTCGGCGGCCGCGGCCGCGTTGAGGGACGGCAATACGGCTTTGGCCGCCGCGCCGGGCGTACCCATATAGGTATCGTTCTGGTAATACCAATCGCGGCCGGCGTTGGAGGCGTTCGTTTCCCAGTTGTAGCCCGTCCAGCGATTCCCTCCGAGGCGATCGAGCTTTAGCGGGAGGCTGCTGAACTGCGAGCCGGTCACATGGCTCATGCCGTAGATGTACGGCGAGATGGGCTTCATGCCGGCGGCCGAGTCGATCGAAAACCGTACGTCCGCCGGGCCCGGATCGTCCGGTACGATCGCTTGCCCAACAGCGCTGTTCTGCAGCGCCAGTAGCCCGGCGATGAATGCCAATGCCGCGGCACGATCCAATCGAAAGCCCATCTTAGTCCTCGTCGTCTCAATCCCGGCGTTTATGTCGCTCGTCGGGCTAGGGGCCATTTTAGTTGGGCGTCATATCCGGCGATACGATTTCGACCGCCGCGTTCGAGAAGCCCATGGCCGTCGCCGCTACGGACCGATTGGGACGACCTCGACATCGACTCCCTCGGCAGTCACGTGAACGCCCGGCGCCGCCCGGACAGTCAGCGTCGACCTGCCCGGGTGGTGGGCGACGACTCGTGCCGTCCCGTCCCGCTTCGCCGTAACGTCTAACACGTATTCATGCAGGTGAATGCGGGATACCGTGAGCTCCGGCCAGTCTTTCGGCAGCCGAGGATTGATGGCGAACCCGTCGGCGGCGGGGCGGAAGCCCAGGAAGCCGTAGAGCATCACCTGGGGGACGAGCACGCTTTCGAAGAACTCGCGATCGAGCCCTAAGCCTCCCGCCACATTGCCCCCCTGCAGCGTGCCGCGCGCAGGATCTGCCGCGTAATACGAGCGATATCCGCCGGCGGCTTGCGTTTCGGCGAACCAGGCCAGAATACCCTCGAGACGGTTCGCCGCGTCGTCGGGCCCAGCGGTTTGCAGCCGAGCCATCATGTCGTGGTACGACCATCCCAGCACCGCCCCGCCGTCTTGCACCTGGTAACCAAACGGGATGCTTTCCGGCGCCGACCAGTTCCACACGTAGTAATCGACGTTGCGGCGCGTCGTCGAACGGGGGCCGAATCGCCAGTGGTAGATGTCGGCGCCCGTCGATGCGTCGCCTTCAACGACTCGATCGCCGTTAAGCCAGGCATGAATCGAGCGGGCCTGTTCTTCAGTCGCCAGGCCGTAATAGACCGCCTCGGTGTTAAGGAACGTGAAGCCGTAGTCGTGCAGATTGCCGTCCAAGTCGCGGGTCCCGAAACGGCCGGTCGCGGCGTTCCAGAATCGCTGGCCGCTATACGCTTTCACATCGGCGGCATGCCGTTTAAGTTCCGCCGCGTCGAAGGGGTCGGCGCCCGCGCTTATGTTCCATTCCGAGTGGCGAGCAATCGCCGCTTCCAAGTCGGCAAGGTCGTGCAAGGCGTCGTAATAGTACAGGGTCGCGAGGGCGTCCTCTCCTCCGAACGGCAGCAGATCCCAGTAATTGCTGCCAATCCCTTGGCCGGGGATGATGTGCTTGGCGCCGTCAGTCCAGCGAACGCCGCTCCGGCCCTCATGGCCAGGCCAGGTCGTGTAGATGCATTTGCGCTCGCGCGTTTGGAATTCCCGCTGCACGTAGCGCATGGCACGGCGAATCCGTTCCATCTCACAGCGAAGAAAGTTCAGGTCGCGCGACCACATGAAGTAATCGTGGCAGCCGCGGATGAAGTTGAGATTGTTGATGTTGTGCCGCGTGTCGCACGCCGTGTGGATCGACTTGACGACCACCACGGCGGAAGCGGCGTCTTCCACCGACAATCGCAGCCCGGTGATCGTCCCCTTCCACTCCGGATGGCGAAACACCGGGATCATCGTGCGCGTCTCGACTTGTGACGTATCGGGGCCTGTCGACTCGGCGCCGCCCGGCGACGCCTTTGCATCAGCCACCCCCTGAGCAGGCGGCGCGAAATACATCATGCGCTCCGCGCCGTACTGCGGTGCGTCGGCCGTCGTCCACTCCAGTCGGCACTGAGCGTGTTCCAGCCCGGCCGCCCACCAATTGAGTCGCACCCAGGGCGCGAGAGATGCCGGGATCGACATCAGCGGCGACGTCATCGACGCTCGCGGCGCCGTCAGTTCCACCGTCCAGCCCTTCTCGCGTACGCCCCGATCGCCCGCGCCTTCGACCGTCCAACCGTCGTTCGACACGGTCGGCGCCTCGTATCCGGCCACGCCAATCGGCCGAAAATGCCATCCCGCGCCGCCGGCGTGCGACCAAAAGGGGAAGGGCCATCCCTCGGCATGCGCGGGCCCGTCGTGCTGGCGCGTGTGGACATAACCCTCCTCGTTCATTGTGCGACTGGAAAGGGCCGCCGCCCACCGCCGCCGCATCTCGCCAAGTTGCCGCCCTTCTCCGCGGGCGGGCCAAAGCGTGGACTTGGCCATCCATTCGTCCCACAGCGGGATGAGCGGTCCCGCTGGCTGATAGTGAAGCCAGAACAACGCCCGCAGCACGTCCATTTGCTGCTCTTTGCCCGGCACGACAAAACGGGGAAAGTCCGCCGGAATTGAAGGCTCGCTGCCGCGGCTCGCGGCCATCGTCGCCACGGTCAACAGCGCGCCGGCGACTACGCGCATGGCCGGCAGCCCTGAAACCCTACGGCACGCGCTGGCGACATGAGTCGCCTTCGCGGAGTCGGCGCCTTCGGTCATGCAAGAAGCTCCGAGACGATCCGCGTGGGCAAGACGCCTGTCAGGCGCTGATCCAGGCCCTGATGCTTAAACGTGAAACGCTCGTGATCGAACCCTAGCAGGTGCAGCACCGTGGCATGGAAGTCGCGAATGGGCACGGGATCCTTGACGACGTTGTAGGAGAACTCGTCCGTCTCGCCGTAAATGGTTCCGGCTTTAGTTCCTCCGCCGGCCATCCACATCGTGAAACAACGGGGATGGTGATCGCGGCCGTAGTTTTGCGGCGAAAGCCCGCCCTGGGAATAAACGGTTCGGCCGAATTCGCCGCCCCAGATGACGAGCGTCGAGTCTAACAGGCCCCGCTGCTTCAAATCTTGTATCAGGCCGTAGCAGGCTTGATCCACGTCGCGGCATTGGTCGGGCAGCCGGCCGGCGACGTTCGAGTGCGTGTCCCAATTATTGTGGTAAATCTGGACGAACCGCACGCCGCGCTCCACCAGCCGGCGCGCCAATAGCGCCGTGTTGGCGAAGGTCCCCGGCGAGCCAGCGTCGTCTCCGTAAAGCGCATACGTAGACGCCGGCTCGCTAGAAAGATCCGCCAGTTCCGGCACGCTGGCCTGCATACGGAACGCCAATTCGTACTGCTGAATGCGCGTGTGCGTCTGCGGGTCGCCCAGCTTGCGGTAGGTCAGCTCGTTGAGCGCCCGCAAGCCGTCGAGCGTCGTGCGGCGCACCTCGCGCGGCGTTCCGGGCGGATCGTTGATGTACAGGATGGGATCGCCGGCCGTCCGAAAACTGACGCCGGCGTGTTCGCCGGGCAAATAGCCGGACGACCACAGCCGCGCCGAAATGGCCTGGACCTGCTCGGTGTTGGAGGGCTTGGCGACCATCACCACGAACGTCGGCAAATCCTCGTTCAGCGAACCCAAGCCGTACGACGCCCATGCCCCCAGGCACGGCCGCCCGGTGATTTGATTGCCGGTCTGAATGAACGAAATCGCCGGTTCGTGGTTGATCGCGTCGGTCTGCATGCTGCGGACGAAGGCGACGTCGTCGACCATCTTCTTCATCCAGGGAAGCAGCTCGCAGACCCACATGCCGGACTGCCCGCACCGCTCGAACCGGTACTTGGAAGGCGCGATCGGAAATCGAGCCTGGCCCGATGTCATCGTCGTCAGCCGCTGACCCATGCGAACCGATTCCGGCAGGTCTTTGTCGTACCACTGCTGCATCACCGGCTTGTAATCGTACATGTCCATCTGCGGCGGGCCGCCGACCATGTGCAGGTAGATCACGTGCCGAGCCTTCGGCGCGACATGGGTGCGGCCGACGAACTGATGGGCGCTGGCGGCCAGTCCGTCCTTGGCCAGCGCTCCGAGAGCAGCGGTGCCAAGCACGTGAGAGCCGGCAGCGAAAAAGTAGCGGCGCGTCACCTGTTGGCGCAGTTCTGAAATCAGGCTCATGGCGAAGCTGTTTAAGGGTGGCGAGTTACTGATCGCAGCCGCTGTTGCGCTGCGGCTGCGCGACCGTCACTTATTGAGCACCTCGTCGAGGTTCATCAGCTCGTTTACGACCATCGTCCAGGCGGCGAGTTCCGCGGCCGAAAGCGTCGCATCGGCTTCGGATTCGCCGACGTCGACGAGCCGCACGGCGTCCTCCGCCGCGATGTCGTAGTGCCGGCGAAGCTTGTCATAGGAGTCCCGTACGATCGCCTGTTCTTCGTCGCTCAGTTCGCGGGCCAGCAGCCGCTTCGCCACGAAGCGAAGTCGATCGTCGAACTCCGCGCCGCTCTCGCGGATCGCCCGCTGCGCAAGATGACGGGCGGCCTCGACGAATTGCGGGTCATTGAGCGTTACCAGCGCCTGCAGCGGCGTATTGGTCCGCTCGCGAACCATCACGCAATGTTCTCGGCTCGGAGCATTGAACACCTCCATCGAAGCTGGCGGCGCCGATCGCTTCCAAAAGGTGTACATGCTCCGCCGGTACAACGACTCGCCAGCATCTTGGCGGTAGTCCCGCGTATTGCTGCCGATCATGGCCACCGCCTCCCATACGCCGGGCGGCTGGTACGGCTTGACGCTCGGGCCGCCAATCTTCCGTGATAGCAGTCCGCTGGCCGCCAGCGCGTAGTCGCGGACCATTTCGGCGTCCATGCGAAACCGCGGACCGCGCGACAGAAGCCGGTTCTCCGGGTCCTTCGCCAGTTTCTCGGCTTCCACGACGGCGGCCTGTCGGTAGGCGGCCGAGGTCACCATAAGCTTGAACAGGCGCTTCACGTCCCAGCCCGACTCTCGGAACTCGATGGCGAGCCAGTCGAGCAGTTCGGGGTGCGACGGCAACTCGCCCGAAACGCCGAAGTCGCCCGCTGTGCGCACCAGCCCTTGCCCGAACACCTCCTGCCAGAAACGGTTGACCGCCACCCGAGCCGTCAGCGGGTGCTCGGGCCGCACCAGCCACTGCGCCAAGCCGAGGCGATTGCGCGGCAGTTCCGGCGGAAACGGCGGCAACATGGCAGGGGTGTCGGGCGTCACCTCTTCGCCCCGCTTGTTGTATTCGCCGCGATGCAATACGAAGGCCTTGGGCGGCTCCGGTCGTTCCTGCATCACGTGGGCGATGGTTGCTCGCGCGTCGATATCGTTGCGCTCCCGCAACAGCGAATCCCGCTCGGCGATCAGCGGTCGAGACAGCTCGTCCAGGTTGATAAACCACCAGGCAAAAAGCACGTCGAGGTCCGCCGGGCTCCGCTGCTCCGCCGGCAACGCCAGCACGGCCTGTCCCAACGCCGCCGTTCCCAAGGTGGCCGCCTCGCGGTCGTCCAGGGCACGAGCGAACAGCCGTACGCCTTCAACCGACACGCCCGAAAGAAGCGACGACGCGTGCCGCTGCCCGATTTTCAACGGCACACTGGTGCGCGTGTCGGCGGTCAGGGAATCGGCCGAAACGTTGGTCGGTTGCGGCGTCCCATTGACGTAGACCTTCAAGCCGGCCGCCTTTTTCGTGCCGTCGTACACGAGGGCCACGTGTATCCACTGGTCGGCCGGCAATTGGTTCTGCGTCACGACCTTGATCGCGTTTTCCGGCCATTTATGGATCAAGTGACCGCCCACGCGGCGACCCTCGACCCAGAGGTCCCAGCCGCGAAAACCATGCGCCTCATCCATCCGCGCGACGATCGAGCCGCTCGAATCGTTGGCCGGCAGCTTTACCCAGGCCGCGACCGAGTACGGCTGCTCGGGACCGAAGTCGCCGGCGTCGGCGACGTCTAGCACGGAGCCTTGATTGAGATACGCAGCCTGCGGACTGGCCTTGCCGGGGCGCCACTGGACCGTGCTGGCCAGGGGCGCCTCGCGGCGTTCCCCAGCAACCGTGTACGCGATGACCGACCCGCCGTCGTTGAGCGGGGCATGGAGTTGAAGGCCGGAGGACGGCATCCAAGCGTCCAGTTCACTCGCCGATGCGGCGGCGACCCATCTATCAAAGTCGCCGCGAGCAGCCCGCCGCCGCTCTTCGACGGCCTGCTCCGCTTCCTCAATAAGTGCGTCCAATTGCAGGCGGCGGGCCAAGTCGCCTTCCTGCGGCACTGAAATCACAGGCGGCGTGTCTTTGACGTTGCCATCCATCGCCTTCTGCGTGGTGTTATTGAAAAACGCCGATAGGGCGTAAAACTCCCGCTGCGAAAACGAATCAAACTTATGGTCGTGGCACACGCCGCAGCCGGCCGTCAGGCCCATCCACACCTGCGCGGTCGTTTCCGTGCGATCCCGCGTGTAGAGCACCGCGTATTCTTCGTCGATGGCGCCCCCCTCGTTGGTCGTGATATTGCAGCGGTTGAAGCCGGAGGCGATGCGTTGGTCGAGCGTCGCGCCGGGCAGCAGGTCGCCGGCGAGGTTTTCTATCGTGAACTGGTCGAACGGCATGTTGCGATTGAACGCCTTGATGACCCAATCGCGATAAGTCCACATCTCGCGGTAATTGTCGAAGTGTATGCCGTGCGTGTCGGCGTACCGGGCGGCGTCGAGCCAATACCGGCCGCGATGCTCGCCCCATTGCGGCGAGGCGAGCAGTGCATCGACGTACCGCTCGTAGGCGCCGGCAGTGTCATCGCTCAAGAACGCGTCAAGCTGTTCGGGCGTCGGCGGAAGCCCCGTCAGGTCGAGGCAAACCCGGCGGGCCAGCACCCCCCGGTCGGCCTCATCAGCCGGTTCCAGGCCCGCCGCCTCGAGTCGGGCAAGGATGAACCGATCGATCACATTGCGAACCCACGTTTCGTCCTTGACCGCGGGCGGTTCCACCAGGCGCGGCGCGATGAGCGACCAGTGCGGTTGGTACTCCGCCCCTTCTTCAATCCACCGAATGAGCGTCTGCTTTTGCCGATCGGTGAGCACCTTCTTGGTGGCGGGCGGCGGCATCGTCTCCGCTTCATCAGTCGACAGAATCCGCCGAATCATCTCGCTGGAATCGGGGTCGCCCGGAACGATGGCCGCCATTTCCATGGCGGCAGCCCGCTGGTCCAATCGCAGGTCCGCCTTTCGCGAAGCGCTGTCCGGGCCGTGGCACGACACGCACGCGTCGAAAAGGATCGGTCGCACGTCGCGGTTGTATTCCAGGCGCTGCGCCTCCGACGCGGCGGCCGGAACCATCGACGCAGCGAGAACAAGCAATGCGGCGAGGCCGGCTGAAAACCAGCGTGCCCGTTTCCTGAGGGCGGAAGTCATGGAGGGCGTCTCGAAGAGCGGGTAAGCGGCGGACGGGCCAAGGCACCACGACGCTGCCAGCGCCAATGCTATTAGAACAGGTGACGGGGCGTTCGGGTAGCCAGTCGTAACCCGTTAGGCCGATGAGGCTTGCGCAGGGGCGGCCGATCTGCCGGCCTTAGCGGTCCCGACCAGTATGCAGCCGCGTGCGATTTGGTAGCACATGGTATGCCACCTCGGGCGGGGGGGCGGTCGTCTCATTGATCTCCAACCAAGCCGCGTGTTCTTTAAACGGCTTGGCCTCTCGCACGGCCTCGCCGCTCAGCAGCGATGCCACTCGCTCCAAGGCCCGTCGCCCCAGCAGCCGCGAGTCCTGGCAGACGGCCGTCATCTTCGGGAAAACGAGCGAGCGGAGGTCGGAGTCGTCAAATCCGATGATCGATAGCTCCTCCGGAACCTTGACGCCCATCTTGTGGGCTTCATTGATGGCGCCGACCGCTACCAGCGGATCGGCGATAAACACGGCCGTCGGACGATTGGGCATTCCCATCAGGTTGCGGATCAGTCGTTCGCCGTCCATGCGATGCGGCGGAATGCGCCCCACAAGGTCAGGATGGAGCAGCCCGCGGCTCTGCAGCGTGGAGCGATAGGCTTCGAACCGGTCGCGGTGATCGCCGTCTTCGCGCTCGCAGGCGGCGAATGCGATCCGCGTGTGACCGAGCGACAGCAGGTGTTCAATGCCCTCACGGCTGGCGGACGCCGATTCAGCGAAGACGAACGGGAGCCCCGTGTGCGCGAAGTGGTCGCCAAGCACGACGATCGGCAGGTGCTCGTCAGCCATCTGCTGGACGACGAATCGCTCGGCGGCGGTCGAGCGGACGATGGCCCCGCAGATCCCCTTGCGAGCGAAGAACTGCCGAAACGTTTCATGCGGCAGCTTGTCCCTGCGAATATCCACGATCGCCAGGTCGTAGGGCGTCTGGCGCATGGCATCGACCATGCCTTCGATGCAGGCCGAGTCGTAGGGCGATCCGGGCGTGAACGTGCCGGTATAGAGCAAGGCAATCGAGGTCTGCGTGCGGACGCCGACAGCCGGTGCGTAGTCGCAGCGATGCACGGCGTCCAAGACCAGTTGCCTCAAATGAGGAGCAACCGAGGCCCGCCCGTTCATGACGCGCGAAACAGTTGCTATGGATACCCCGGCTTCCTTCGCCACTTCACGTATCGACGCCATGCGTGTTATCGCCAGTACTAGTGCAAGGTACCCGAAGAAAACGCCCCGTGGTAACTGTTACTATAAGTCGTCCCATCGGGCGCGTCAAAGGCTTGCCGGGCGAGTACTGGTCTCTAGTACCGGGCTTCGGCCGAGCGGCGACCTCTTGCGTTTTCCCGAAGGGCTTCGGCTTTTCATTGACAAAACGGTATGTGCGCTTTACAAGGGAAATTGTTACTAATCTGTTTCGGTGTTAGTGCCATAGGTCGCGCAAGGCCCTGCGTACGAGCTTGCCGACGCGCGCATGTACCGCCGCGGCGGAGATCGCGAGGGTTTTCGATAACCTGCCGCCGCCGGTTCGGTTTGCTGGCGGCGTTTGCCGCCTGCCGGTCGATGGCGCCACGGCGGCGGCCACCTATTCATTGGAGGCGACAAACTATGTCTCAGAAATCGCTGCTGGCTTTTATGCTCCGCATCTCGTGCCTGGCGTTCGCTTTCTTGGCCCTGGCCGCTCCCGCTATCGCCTTGGCGGCGCCCGCCACCCTCCTGGATACCGACGTCAACGCGGACGGGCTGAACTTCACCGGCACGGATGCCTTCGCTTACGGCACGTCTTTTAGTCAGGACACCGCCGCTTCCTACAACGGCAACGACATCCTGGTTCAGACGATGTACGCTCAGGCCGCGGGCGGCACCGGCGCGGGCATTTCGGTCCCGGTTTCCAACGGTGAAAACGGGATCAATCAGACGCTCGATGGCCCCGCCAACACGGATGTCAACAACGATGTTCCTAACGCCACGCCGGCGAATGCCGTCTTCGCGACCATTGGAAACGCCTCAGGGAAACTCGAAAACGGAAACGTCATTCGGTTCTCCATGTGGGTTCGCTCCGATCCCGTCAGCCCGGTCACGAAGGCCCCGCAGATTGAGCCGGTGTTGAAGTTCGAACTCTGGAAGGAGGCTTTGAGCACGTTCGCTGATTTCAACGGCGGTCAGCCTCAGCCGTATTACGGCGATAAGGTCATCGACACCGATCAGCACCTGGGCCAAGGAATCTGGATCGACTTGGACAACGACGGGGCGGTCATCGACGCCGCGGCGGCGGCTGAGGGCCGAATCCGCACCGTGACGACGACCGCCTGGACGCTCGTGGAGGCGCAGTACGTCGTGGACGACAGCAAATGGATCGGAATCGGCGACGATCCTTACACCGTCGCCGACATCGAGGAAATCCGGGGCGTCATGTTCTGGGGCGATTTTGAAAACCGGGACCTGACCAACGGCGGAAGCCTGTGGTTCGATAACGTACGCATGGAAGTGTTCAAGGACCTCGCCTCCGTGACGCCCAACAGCAGCCCCAATCCCGCGCTCAGCGAAGGCGGGCCTCCGGGCGACTTTGACAACGATTTCGACGTCGATGCGGCTGACCTGACGACCTGGAAGGGGGCGTTCGGCCTCACCGCGGCTGGCGACGCGGACGACGACGGCGATTCCGATGGTCAGGATTTCTTGATCTGGCAACGTAATCGGACGGCGCCGGCGGTTGGGGCGGTCCCCGAGCCGGCTTCCGCGTCGCTCATCGTTCTGGGCGTCCTCGGCATCCTTGTGCGCCGCCGCAATCAGCGAGTTTAACCCCGCGCCGCTTTCGCGACGCGGCGTCGCGCACGGCGCTACGGCAGCTCCGGGGGCTGCGCGGCGCCGCGTCGTTACGTGGACTGGCGGCAGAGCGGCGGCTGAAACGCCCGCCTCCCGACGGCACGGCGATGCCGTCTCGCTTACAATACACTACACGCGTCGGCGGTGCGCCATCGTGCTGCTGGCGGCCGGCGTCGGTCAGCGGTAAGGTTCGTCCGTAGCATGGCTGCCGGCGGCATCCACAGTCAATGTGCTTCTTAACGCACCCTCGAGCCGGCTAGCTCGCGCGCTGCGGCTTATTCCAATGATCGGTGGAGTCATGTCGCTAAGGATGTTCGGTACTAGCGCAACTCGGTTTGGCGCCGCGTGGAGCGTGCTTGGCCTGCTCGGCATGGCGCTTCAATCCGTCTCGACGGCGGCCCGTCCGGGTTGGGACCTCGTGTGGAACGACGAGTTCGACGGAACCGCCGTGGACACGACGAAATGGACGAAGGAAGTCACCAATTCGCCCGCCAATAACGAACTGCAGGCGTACATCGCCGAGCAGGTCACCGTATCGGCGGGCAATCTGGTGATCACCTCCGAAAACATTCCCACCAACGGCAAGCAATATCGCTCCGGGCGAGTTCACAGCAACTTCACAAAGCAGTACGGTCGCTGGGAAGTGCGGGCCGATCTGCCGACGTCGCGCGGCATGTGGCCGGCCATCTGGCTGTTGCCCAACACGTCGCAGTACAACTGGCCCAGCCAGGGTGAAATCGACATCATGGAAAACCGCGGCAACCAGCCGTTTCTTACCAGCAGCGCATTTCACTATGGAACCTCGCAGCCGTACAACCACCAATTCCGCTTCGCCGAACAGACGATGGCGCGGTTCGGCCAACCGGTGAACTTCCACGATTCGTTTCACGTGTACGCCGCGGAATGGGACGCCACGAAGATCCGTTTCTTCGTCGACGACGTCCATCACTGGACGCTCTACAATTCCGACGTCGGCGGCTTCCTAGGCCGTCAATCGGCGCCCATGTGGACGATGTTGAACACGGCCGTCGGCGGCAGCTTTCTACCGCCGCCCGACTCGACGACCGTCTGGCCGCAGAAGTTCTTGATCGACTATGTGCGGATTCATGACCGCAACGACGACCCCATCCGTTTTCGCAACGGCCAGTTTGAAGAAAGCGACGGAAGTCTCGCCGGCTGGAGCGTGTTCGGCAATAAGCGGGATGTCAACAACGTCTCGGTGCACAACGAAGCCGCCACGGGCGCCGCGTCGCTCAAGCTCTTCGGGCAATTCACTGGCAGCACGAACTTTTCGGGCGTCAGCCAAGGCATCACCGTCGCCGAGGGGCACGAGGTCCGCGCCGAGGCGGCTTCCTTCATCCGTTCGCAGGACTCGATCGCAAGCACTGGAAACACCGTGCAAATGAAGATCGAGTTCTACAGCGACTTCGGCGGCAGGTACGGCTCATCGGCG
>QEVI01000085.1 GCA_003576855.1 Planctomycetota bacterium | reverse complement strand
AATTGCCCAGCATCTCGCCGGAAAGACCCGCCCCCCGTCAAATCTCACGCCCCATCAGAACACATCAACCCCCAGTGCGCAAAGTGCGACTTGCACCCGGCGAGCTAGCATGCGGCCGACTGCCGTTGACCGGCGGTCGGCCGCGTCTATAATCTCGCCGCGCCCCGTGGCGTGCTGGCGCCGGAGAACCGTTAGAAGCCGCAAGGATTTCCTCAACGGACGGCTCGTGAGACGCCGAAGAGGCCAGTAGCGAGTTCGCCCGCTGCAGGCCCAGCGATGCCGCTCGCTGTGCCAACACGCGCAGGCGCCACTACTCACCCAGGGCAACGTCGCCACGGAAGGCCGACGTCCGCCCGCGAAATACAAGGCACGGAAGCCATGAAGCATTCGGCATTCGCTGCGAGCCTGGCGGCCGCAATAGCCGCCAGCGTGGTGGGCTGCAAGTCGGCGCCCAAGTTGGCGTGGTGGAAATCGGGCAAGGATGCAGAAGCCTCGGCCATGGCGCACACGGCGCCGCAGCTTCCGTCGGAGGCTGCCAAGCAGGCCGAAGCGAGCCAGCCGGCCGGGACGCAAGTGGCGAGTAATTCAACTGCCCCGCCGTTCAGCGCAACGCCGCCGGCGTCTGCCGCCAGTGGGGCGCCGGCCAGCGGCCAATACCCCAGTACTACGGCGCCGACGACCGACCCCGGCACTTTCGCCGCGGCGACCAGTCGCGCCGCGACGCCTGCGGCGACCACTGCCAGCCTGGGCTCCATCGGCATGCCCTACGATCCGGCCTCCGTTCCGCCGGTCAAGAACGCCAGCGCCGCCGGCGCATCGGCGATGGGCGCCGCCGATCGTTATGCCAATACGTTGCTCGCCGGCAGTGCGCCGCCGTCCGACGGCACGGCGGGCACGGCGCCGCCGTATGGGACTGCCGCCACGTCGCCGACCGCGGCCGTGGCGTCGGTATATGGTCGTCGCTCGCCATCTCCGGGCGATGTCGTAACGCCTAGCGTGAGTAGCGGCACGGCCACGCTCTCGAACTTCACGGCGACGGCGCCCGGCGGAGCCAGCAGCCCTGCCCCGCCCTATGGGGCCGCTGCCAATCCGGCGACGGCCTCCTCGGCGGCGCCGGGTACGACCGCCAGCGCCGTCGATGCCATGGCGGCGTCGATCACCCCCTACAACGCCGCGCCAGGTCCGGCGACCACCGGCACGCCGGCTGAGACGCCCGCCGCGACTACCACGGCGCCGCCGGCGGCCGCCGTCGCGGCAGCGCAACCCTATCGACCTGGGGGAACGAGCACGTATCCGACCACCGGGCAGCCGTCGTACCTGCTGGCAACGCGGCCAGCCGATACGTCCGCCCCGGCAAGCGAACCCTCGCCGACCGCGACTGCCCCGCCGGCGCCGACGATTTCCGCCGGACAACCGGCAACGCGGTACTGGTAAAACGCGGCGGCGGCGCCCACTGCGGATCAAAAAACACAACAGCCACGCTCATTCGACACGGGGTCGAAGGAGCGTGGCTTTAGTTTTGGGTGCATGCTTGCTGGCCGACTCACGGCGGCAGGCGGCGGCCGTCGGGCGGCGTCACCAGCCCATGACCATGTTGGATTCGATGGCCTTCTGCGCTTGTTCCAGGTCGGCGCCAGTTTCGTGCATGTACAAGCGAATCGCGTGGACCTTGTCGCCGCCGGACTTCGACAGGCAATCGCGGGCCGTGTTGCACGGGTCGAGCTTGCCGGTGATTCCCAGGGCGCTTTTGGAGATGACCCACGTGTCGCGGGGGCGCTTGGTAAGCCGCAGTACGGTGTCGTGCGGATAGGCCTTGGAGACGACGCTCGACGCTTCGTCGCTGTCGGTCGCCCAGGTGATGATGATGTGACTGTCCGTTTCGACTTCGAACAGCGGCATGGCGATCTCCTTTCAAGACGGGCGCGGGCGTCGCCAAGGCGCTTCGTCGCGACAGACGATCTGGCGACCCCTAGCTAGTGGCCAATGTGCCTTGCGGCCTGCGTTTTCTAATCTAGATGATTGCCCTCAGCCCAGTCAACGAGACCGCGGCCGAGCGAGTTTTTTCGGCAAAATGTGCGGCTTGTACGTGTTGACGGGCCGAGGGCTCGCATGGCCCTCGCCGGGGGCGCCGGCGGCCGCTCATGGCGCCGCCGCCAGCAGCTCCGCTTCCTGGGGCTCGTCCGGCGAGCGGAGGTCGAACTCATGTCGCCGGACGGCGACGCCGTTGTGCATGAAGATGCACGTCTCGCCGTGCGTTCGAGCGCTGTACAAGGCCGAGTAGGCCCGCCGCAGCAGCGTGTCGCAGTTTTCCAGCGGTTGGGCCTCGACCACGCCGCCCCACAACGGCCCGCGGAATTCGGCGTCGAATTGGCGAGCTAGCCGCTCGGCGAAGACCAACGCTCCGGCAAGCGGCGTTTTGGGCATCAAGACGACGAACTCGTCGCCGCTATAGCGGGCGACGACGTCGTTGCCGCGCACCGTTTGTTCCATTAGCCGGCCGACCGCTTTCAGGAGCTCCTCTTCCGAACCATGGCAGTCGTCCTCCGGCAGCGCAGGACTGAACATCGCCAACGCCAAGCGGCGCTGGCCGTCGGCGTAAGAGGTGAGCAGCGCTTCCAGGTGTTCGCTCATTGAACGGCGGTTGCAGAGGCCGGTCGTCGGATCGGTTCGCGCGCCGGCGTAGGTCGTCAGTTGCGACTGCTGCGCTCGCAGTTCGTCGCATGCCAGCGACAGCGTCGTGGTGAGCTTCATCGTGGGACCCAGCAGCGCGTCGGCGTGGTCCCGCAGGGCTTGCCAGGTCGCGGTGCGGCGTCCCCGTTGCATATCGGCGACGCCCCGCTGGAACGCGCTGGCGGCCCGCAAATGCGCGGTCAGCCCCGCGTGCAGGCGGCGGCCGACGAGCTCCAGTTCCCTGGCCACGCACTGGGCCCGGCCAAGCTCCACAAGCAGCGATACATCGCCGCTGGGCGCTGGGCGCCGCGAGCGCCGGCCGAACATATAGCCCAACAGCGCCACCGCCGCCAGCGCGGTCGTATCAATGAGCAGTCCCTGGACGCTAAACATTGCGGCGTGCATGACGTGCCGATGGGGGCCAAAGAGTCGAACGTTGCATCCAATCAACAGGCGAGATTCGCGGACGTCGGATCAAGCGGATCAGTAGTGGCTCCGCGAGCCGAATCCTCGCATGCACAAGAAGCCCGCGGCCGCGGCGATGCCCAACAGCAGCAGCCACTGCTGGAGGTTCAGCGTCGTCACCCAGTGCCAGCCGTCGTTGACCGCCGTGTTGAGCCAACGTCCGATGGAATCGAGCAGCCACATGGTGTTGACCCCGCCAGAAGTGTGCCGCCCACGCCGCGCAGGCAGCCACTCAAATGTAGTTCGACCCGAACATGCGCGTGCCTCCGCCGCGGAGACTTTGCGGCAAGCGGCGGCGCAGTGCGCCGACGACCGCCGAATCGTTATTATCGGCAGAACCGGTAGCTCGGAGCCGCTACGGCCATGTCCGGCGAGTGCATTTGCCGTCCGCCAGCCGCTCGATCGCGTCCCTTTTCCGGGATGGGAAACCTGACAAGGCCTGAAATCCTGCACAACACGGAATCGTGCCGTGCGGCCCGGCCCGCGAATTGCGAGCTGCCACAACGGCGCTCGCCGAGGAACCTGACTCGCCGAGTGTATTGGCGGGCGAGCCGCTCGACTTGCCGAGCCGCGCCGTGCGATTCCCAGGGAGACGTACCCATGGCAAAGGCCATTGACCCCGTCTGCGGGATGACCGTGGACGAACAAAAGGCCGCGGCCACGGCCGACCACCAGGGCACGACCTACCACTTCTGCAGCCAACGCTGCGCCGCACGGTTCCGCTCTAATCCCGATGAATACCTGGCGGGCGGCCGGGCGCCGATGCCTCACGGGCATGATTCCGCGGGGCCGGCTTCGCTGGGCGTTATCGAGAGCGGCGCAACCGCTGCGACGCCCGCCGACGAGTCGGCCGAGCCCGGCGGCTGCTGCCACGACAAGCAGGCGCAGCGCCAGTCGTATTCGCCGGCTGTCGCCCCGCTGCAATCGCCTGCGGTATTCATCTGCCCGATGCACCCGGAGGTGCGGCAGCAGGGCCCCGGAAACTGTCCCAAGTGCGGCATGGCGCTGGAGCCGCAATCGCCATTCGTGGCCGAACAGCGCGTCGAGTACACCTGCCCAATGCATCCGGAAGTGGTCAGCGACGAGCCGGGCAGTTGCCCGAAGTGCGGCATGGCGCTGGAGCCAAGGACGATCGCCGCCGATGCCGCCAATCCGGAACTGGTCGATATGACCCGGCGGTTCTGGATCAGCGCCGTCCTGACCGTTTCGCTCGTTGTGCTGGCGATGTCGAGGATGTTCTTCGTTGCCGAGCTTCACGCTTGGCTGCCGCAGCGGGCGCTGTCGCTGGTCGAATTCGTCCTGGCGACGCCGGTCGTGGCGTGGTGCGGCTGGCCGTTCTTCGAGCGGATGTGGCAATCCTTCCGCAATCGATCGCCGAACATGTTCACGTTGATCGGCATTGGAACGGGCACTGCCTACGCGTACAGCACGGTGGCTACGTTTTTTCCTCAACTATTCCCCGCATCGTTTCGCGCGCATGGCGAAGTGGGGCTGTATTTCGAGGCGGCGGCTGTCATCGTCGCCTTGGTACTGTTAGGCCAGGTGCTGGAATTGCGAGCGCGGCGCCAGACCGGCGCGGCGATTCGCGGACTACTGGGCCTGGCCCCCAAGACCGCCCGGCGGGTTCGCCCGGCCGCCCCGGACGAAGAGATCGCGCTGACGCACGTTCACGTCGGCGACCGGCTGCGCGTTCGCCCTGGCGAAAAGATCCCCGTCGACGGCGTCGTGGTGGAAGGGACCAGCCATGTCGATGAGTCGATGATCACCGGCGAACCAATACCGGTAGCCAAGGGGGTGAATGATCGCGTCATTGGGGGGACGGTCAACGGCGCCGGCGGTTTCATCATGCAGGCCGAACGGGTGGGTAGCGAAACTATGCTCGCCCGCATCGTGCAGATGGTCGCCCAGGCGCAGCGCAGCCGGGCGCCGATTCAGCGCCTGGCGGACGAGGTCGCCGGTTTTTTCGTGCCGGCGGTGCTCATGGTCGCCGTGCTGGCGTTCATCGCCTGGTCCATGTGGGGGCCGGCGCCGCGCTTCGCGTACGCTCTAATTAACTCGGTGGCGGTGCTTATCATCGCCTGCCCGTGCGCGTTAGGGCTAGCAACCCCGATGTCCGTGATGGTCGCCGTCGGCCGCGGCGCAAGCGCAGGCATACTCGTGAAAAACGCCGAAGCCCTGCAGCGGCTGGAGCGAGTGAGCACGCTGATCGTCGATAAGACCGGCACGCTCACCGAGGGCAAACCCGAGCTCGCCGCCGTCGCGCCTGCTGACGGATGGAACGAACGCTCGTTGCTGCGGATCGCCGCCAGCTTGGAACAAGGGAGCGAGCATCCGCTCGCCGCCGCCCTTGTCCGCGGCGCCCAACGTCGCGGCGTGGAGTTGGCCGATGCCCAAGACTTTCGGTCCGTTACAGGCGGCGGCGTTCAAGGTCGCGTGAATGGCCGCAGCGTTGCCGTCGGTAATCGCCGCCTGATTGAAGGGGCCAGGTCGCTGTCAGCCGAAGTGCTTAGCCAGGCCGAGTCGTTTCGCCGCCAGGGTCAAACCGTGATGTTCGTGGCGGTTGACGGCGACCTGGCGGGGCTGATCGGCGTGGCTGATCCCATCAAAGAATCGACGCCCGAGGCGCTACGCGCCTTGCACGAGGAAGGGATCGAGCTGGTGATGGTCACCGGCGACGGCCAAACGACGGCGCATGCCGTGGCGCAAAAGCTGGGCCTTGACCGCGTCGAAGCCGAAGTGCTGCCGCAGCAGAAGGTCGAGGCGGTGAAGCGTCTTCAAGCCAGTGGCCGCACGGTCGCCATGGCAGGCGACGGGGTGAACGACGCCCCTGCTTTGGCCGCGTCGGATGTCGGCATTGCGATGGGCGCTGGCGCCGACGTCGCCATCGAAAGCGCCGGCGTGACGCTCGTCAAGGGCGACCTTCGCGGCGTTGTTCGAGCTCGCCGGCTCAGCGAAGCGGCGATGCGGAATATCCGCCAGAACCTGTTCTTCGCGTTCGTCTATAACGCCCTGGGCGTGCCGATCGCCGCCGGCGCGCTCTACCCCTGGACGGGGCTGCTGTTAAACCCCATGATCGCCGCCGCAGCTATGAGCTTCAGCTCGGTATCGGTGATTGCCAACGCGCTGCGGCTCAGGCGGGTCAAGCTGTAATCAGAACTGCGCGTTGCTGAAGAAGCCGACGATGGGGCGCAGGGGCAGCCCCCCTCAGGGACGACCAGCGCACTCCCGCTAACCAAAGCGACGCCGACGGGGCTCGAACCCGCAACCACCGGATCGACAGTCCGGTACTCTAACCAATTGAGCTACGGCGCCAGGGATTTCAGCCGCGGATGCCGCGAACAAATAGCGGGGCCGCACGGCTTCCAGTCGGGAGAACCTTGCTCTCTGGAGGACCAAATATAGCTGCTGATCCGCTGAGCGGCAAGCGGCACGGGTTCGCCGGACGGCCTGGCGACGCCCCGGTTTTGCGCTCTTGCTTAGGCGGGGGGCGCTGTCCTACGGCCTTGCCCTTGGCGGCGTGATTGCCTACACCTTCGCACATGGGCCGGGTTCGGTGGAAAGTTGCCGCGTGCGTTGTTCTGGCTGCCAGCGCCGGGTGCGCGGTCGTCGGAAAGCTGTTGCGGCTGACGGCGGCCGAGTGCCAGCACAATGCCATTGAACGGGCCGCGGCTCGCAGTCCCAACGAGCAAATCCAAGCGCAAGCGGCCGAGGCGCGTCGGCAGGTGGACTCGGCGCCGGTGCAGTAGGAACCGCAAGCCGCCAACTGAAAAAAGGCGGGCGGGCCTGCCGCGTCGGTGTTTTCCGGCGTTTTTGTGGAGGTCAGCGGGCCAGTCCCCTGTTTTAACAGGCCGTTAAGGCGATGGCGCGGGTGCGTCAGGTGCGGTGGGACGGCGGGGCGGATTTTCGGCGCGGATTCGCTCGAGAAGCTGTTGGAAGTCGGGTCGCTGGGCCAGCCGCTGAAGCTGCTCGTCTTCGAGCATCTGCTTAACGGTCGGCTGGGCGCGGAGCAGCCCGCCGAGGCCGCGGGTTCGACGTATGTAGCCCGCCTCCCATGCCAGGCGAAGCTCGTCCACGGCCGCGGCTGCCAGCGACTCGGCGGTTTCCTGACGCTTCGGCTCTTCGAGCCCCTCAGCGGCAGCGGCGATGCCGGCTGAGGCGGCCAGGGTTTGCGCGGCGATGTAATGATCGGAGGCCTCGCCGGTGACTTCCGCCAGCCGGCGGCATTGCCGTTGGAGCTGATCGAACTGGCCGGATTTGGCCAATTCCAGCAAGGCGCCTTCGCGAGCCCGCTTCAGGTAGCCCCATTTCAGCGGCTTAGCCAGCGATAAGATGGCCTGCATGGTCGAACGCATCCAGGGCGCCGTGGCCATGCTCTGGGTCTTGGCGCCGGCGGCGGCGACTCGATCCAGTTCGGCGGCGGCGTCCACGAATCGGCTGCTGGCCTCGAAGCACTCGCTGCGCGTGATGTGCAGATTCGCCAGCGAGAGATAGGCTTCGCCCAACTGGGGAGCGGTTGAGGTAAGTCGATTGAGGTTCTGCTCGCATTGCTCCAATAGCGCCAAGGCGCTGTCGGTGCGGCCGGAGTCGGCCAACTGATCGGCGACGGTGTATTGGATTTCGGCCAGCGTATAGAGGACGTCCACGTGTTTGCCGGTGGTTTCGCCGACCGCCGCCAGCGTGTCGCAGGCTTCGGTGTACACGGCTTGGGCTTCATCGGTGCGACCGCGGATCAGGTACAGGTGGGCCAGCGAGCTTTGATAACGCGCCAGGGCCACCCGCCGATCAACCTGTTCGGGGAATCGCGCGACGAGTTGTTTGCCAATCGCCGCCGCTTGTTCGGCGTGGGCAAGTCCGTCGTCGGTCATGTTGCCGGGCTCGAAGGGGGCGTGCAGTCCGCCGAGCGACTGGTGCAGCTCGGCCCGTTCCTGGCGGTAATGGGGAACATCGGGGTGCCGCTGTTCGAGGGCGGCGAGCACGGCGAGACCTTCCTCGTACGCCGCCTTGGCTTGCTCCAAATAGAATTCGCGTCCGTAGAGGTCGCCGGAGTTGCGGAGGATTTGGGCGAGCGTAAAGGCGCAGTCGCCGAGCTCAGGGGCTTCCTGGTAGACGCCGCGCATGATGGCAATGGCTTCGTCGTAATGCTCGCGAGCCGGTTTGAACTGCCATAGCGCATGCGTCTGGAGTCTGGCCAGTTGGCTCAGCGCTCGGCTGAGCTGATAGCGGACGTCGCGGCTTTTCGCGACATCGAGCGATTCAAGTTTAACGGATCGCAGGACCTCAATGCCGCGGGCGAATACCTCTGCGGCCTCGGACATTTGGCCGAGCTGGCGAAGCCGCTCGCCTTCGAGCGAGTGGAGGTAGGCGAAGCGAGCCGCCAGGTCGACGTCGCCGGGGCTGGCAAGGTGCAGGCGGCGGAATCGTTGAAGACCCTCGGCGAGCAGCGGCGCGGCCGCGCCGGCGTCGTATCCTTCGTTGCGGATCTCGCCTAAGGTTGACAGCGCCTTGGCGGCGCCATAGGGATAGGCGGCGTTGTCGGGGTAGTCGCGCTCCAGGGCTCTGTAGACGTCCAGCGTCCCATTGTAGGCCTTGACGGCTTCGGCCATTCGGCCCAGTTGCCAATAGGCGCCGCCCAGCCGGTGTAGGGCATCGGCGCGGCCGGCGCGGGCCGATTCGGATTCGCCCGCCTGCTGGGCGAGCGCGGCGTAGAACTCCAGAGCCGCTTCCAGCAGGTCGCCGCGGAGCTTCTCCATGCCGTAGCGGGTCAATTCGTCGGATCGGCTGAGCGTCTCGTATCGCTGGAGCGACTTTTGGGCCAGGGCGAGCAGCGCTTGGTTTCGGGCCGTCTGCCGCTCGGCCTCGGTGCGGGCGGCTTCGGCCTGCCGCTGCGCGGCGACGGCGGCGTTCTTGGCGTCGTGCTCTCGCCGGTTTGCGGCCCGCAGCCAGAGATTGGCCGCGATCAATCCCGCCAGCGCGACGAGGACCATCGCGGCGCCGCTGGTGACGAGCGTACGATGTCTCTTGATCCAGCGGGACGTCCGGGCCAACGGACCTTCGGGAAGGGCGGCGACCGGTTCGTCGGCGAGCCACGCCTCGATTCCTTCGGCGAGCTTGCGGGGCGAACGATAGCGGTCGGCCGGCGAGAGGGCCATGGCCTTCAGGCACACCGCTTCCAAGGCCCGCGGCACGGCCGGCTTGACCTCTCGCGGTCGGGGGAACTCGCCCCGTTGCACGCGCTGGAGCACCACGCCCAGATCATCGTCGTTCTGGGGCGCCACGCCGGTAAGCAGCACATACAACGTAGCGCCCAGGCTATAGACGTCGCTCGCCGGGCCAAGCTGGTCCAACCGGCCGGCGGCCTGCTCCGGGCTCATGTACGCGGGCGTGCCCAGGGCGGAACCCATCTGCGTGGGCGTCGAGCCCGATCCAGATTGCAACTCCAGCGCCGGCTCCTGGAAGACCGTCGCCGCCCGGTCATCGGCTACTTGCGTAGCGGCGTCAACGTCGGCGCGACCGAGGGGCTTGGCGAGGCCCCAATCGACGATGAGCGTTTCGCCGTACTGGCCAAGCATGATGTTGCCCGGCTTCAGGTCGCGGTGGAGCACGCCGCGGCTAGGTGGAGCACGCCGCGGCTATGGGGGTATTCGACAGCGTTGCAGACATCGAGAAATCGGCCCAGCAACCGCCGCAGGTGGAGCATGTCGGCCGCTCCGCTCCAGGCCGCATCCGCCTGGCGGTGAAAGCGGTCGATCGCCTGGGCGAGGCTGTCGCCGCGGATAAACCGCATGGCATAGAAGGGCCGGCCGTCGGCGTATTGGCCCAGACCGTAGATGGGCACCACCCCCGGATGTTCCAGGGCGCCGGTGATCTCGGCTTCCTGCAAGAAGCGAGCGCGGCTGTCCGGGTTGTCGGCGTGACGGTCCTGAAGCTCTTTGAGGGCGACTTCGCGGTTCAATTGCTTGTCGCGAGCCACCGACACCTTGCCCAGACCGCCCATGGCATGGGGCCGCAAGATCTGGAATCGCTGTTCCTCGCCGGGCGGCGGCCGACGCGGCATGGCGACCGTGGCGTGCCGATCGCTGCGGGGCGTGGCGCCGCCGGCAAGGATGAGGCTCGCCTGTACGTCGGAGTCGTGGATGTCGGCAAGCTGCTGACAGATCGGCTCAGCGGAACTTAGGGCGGCCAGGCTTTGTTCGACCCGCCCGCCGTGCTGTTCGATGTGCTTGTCAACGAGCGCTTGAAGCAGATCGTGGGCATCGGGCGACAGGGCGCCCGCATCGAGCAAATGAGCGCCGAGCGGCTTCGACTTCTCGAGGACCCAAGCATTCATGCCGGCGATGAGCCGCTCGGCCGTGACGAAATCCATCTGCACGGCGAGAATGCCGAACAGGAGGTTTCGGTCGGCGGCAGCCGATTGGACGAGCATGGCAGCGAGGGATGAACGCCAGTCAATGGCTCAGCATGGCGAGACCGCTCGTGGGAGGCGGCGGCGCCGGTCGAACATGGCCGCTGGCGCGAACCGACCGCTGAAGCTGCGCACAATCGGCGTAGCGGCGGCCTCCCACGAAACACCCAATTCGGATACTGGTTGCCCCGGGCGCGGGATGCGTCGACGCCGCGTCCGGCGAGTCATTTGCCTGGTAACTGCCACACGCTGGTATCGACCAGCGAACGTCGGTTCTTGGAGGTTTCGACTCGCTGCTTGAGTGCTGCCGCGGCGGCGTCGTGCGGATAATCGGCGGCGAGCCTTTCGGCCAGCGTCGCCGCTTCCTCGCATTGGTCCTGCTCCAGGGCGATCAAGGCTTGATTATACCGCGCGCAGCGCTCGTCCCAATCCGGCGGCGGCGCCGGCACGGCCTCGTACAGGTCGATCGGGTGCTCGATGTTCACGGCCCGCACGCGAGCCAGGCGGCGGACGGCAATCTCGCCGCGAAGCTTCTCGAGCGTGGCGCCGGTCAAGAGACAGTCGGCGCCGAGATACTTCGTAGCGCCCTGCACGCGGCTGGCGACGTTCACGACGTCGCCCAGCGGGCCGTATTTGAACTTCTGCGGCGAGCCGGTGTTGCCGACGCGCGCCACGCCGGAATTGAGTCCCATGCCTAACCGCACCGGGCCGCCCAATTCGGCCGCCCACCGCTGGTTGACTTCCGCCAGCTTCTCGATCATGTGACGGGCGGCGCAGCAGGCCAGTTCGGCGTGATTGGCTTGCGGGGCCGGGGCGCCCCACATGGCCATGATCTCGTCGCCGATATAGTCCACGAGCACGCCGTCGTATTTCAACACCGACTCCGACAGCGCGCCCATCGCGTCCTGAATCCATGCCATCGTCCGCGCCGGGCCGAGCCGTTCGCTGACGCGGCTGAACCCGCGAATGTCGGCGAACAAGATCGTCACGTCGGCGTCGCGGCCTTCGAGCAGGTGCGGGTCGCGCTCGAGCTGCACGGCCAGTTGCGGCGTGAAGAACTGCTCGAACCGCACGCGCGCGGCCAGGGCGGCCTGCTCTTCTTTGAGCCGGGCCAGGCCGGCGCCGATGCCGCTGGCCAGCAGCTCGACCAGCTTCGCCTCGAACGCGCTGATTTCCGGCGCGCCGCCGCGGGCGCCTCCGCTGCGCCGATCGCCGTACAGTGCGCCGATCACCGCGCCGGCGCCGTCCAGAATGGGGGCGGCGACCAGCGCTGAAACGTCCTGCAAGCTCCGCGGCGTATTGGCGCCGGCCGGCGGCACATGGCGGAAGGTCCGCTGCTCGCGCCGCACGCGATCCAGCAGTGTTTGGCTGGGCGCCCAAGCGGCGGCGCCGTTCTCGTGGGAAGCGCCGTAAACCGCCTCGACGCGCCAACGCCCTTGCGGACCGCAGCGGAGCATGGCCGCCGCGTCGAGGCCGACGATCTTCACGGCCGCCCGCGCCGCCTGCAGGGGAAAATCGCGGGTGCTGGCGGCGCTTTGGAACACCGCCAACACCGTTTCCAGCCAGGCCAGCAGCGTCGTCTCATCGAGCGTCGAGCCCAGCGGCGCCAGCGAGGGCGCCGACGCCAGCTTGCCCGGCGGAATCGTTCGCTCGGGCAGGCCTTCCAGTTGCAGGTCTTCCTCCTCGGGCGGGTCGACGCGAACCGCATAGCGACCCATCGGACCAAGCTGCAGCGTTATCGGCGGCACGGCCAGCAGCGACTCGCCGGGAGCCAGCGGCGCCGGATTCATGCGAATCGGCACGCTGGCGCTGAGGTTCCGGATCCGCACCTGCCCGTCCGCGACGCGCGTGATCTCCACGTGCGACCGGGAAATCTCCACTTCGTCGATCGGCGCGACGATGATTCGGGCGCCCTGCGTGTGGTCGATGCGGACCGGCGGCGCCGGCTCCTCGTCGCGCTGCCGGCCGATTTCAATCGGCGCATCGAGCGTCGAAGCAAAGATCCGGGCCCGTTCCCGGTAGAAATACAGCGGGTACGCCGGCGCCGGTTCGCGGTGGGAATCACAAGGTTGGCCGGCAACGGACATGACGAAACGACGCCGTAGTAGACGTCTCGAACGGGAAACAGTGAGCGAAAAGCACTGGCCGCGCTGCCGCCATGGTACCCAACGCGAGTCCCGCGAGCCAATCAATCCACGCCCCCCGGCGGGCGCCGCGGCGCCGGCGCTTGCCGGGCCGCGCCATCCTTCGCGCTCGTCTCGGCCCGCCCCCGCCGCTGCTTTCCCGCTAAACGATCGCGTGCTACGATCGAAAGCGCCGCACGCGCTCGTAGCTCAGTTGGATAGAGCAGCAGATTTCTAATCTGCGGGTCGCAGGTTCGAGTCCTGCCGAGCGTATTGCTTGTTCGGGCGACGTCGGTAGGGCCGGCGCCTGGAGGAGCTGCGGCCGCTGTCGTTTTTTCTCGTCGCTCGTTTACTTTTCCGCTTCTGCTTATGCCAATCGACGCTTACGCCAAAGAGGACATTCTCACCATTCGCGTGCTTGATGAACGGCTGGTCGAGCCGGAGCAGCTCAAGCGGCTGTTCGACGACCTGCAGACGCTCTTGGGCAAGAGCGACGAGCAGCAGGTGATACTCGACTTTGCGCCCGTGCGGTTCATGGCCTCGGCGATGCTGAGCAAGCTGGTGGCCTTCCAGAAGAAGTGCCAGGAATTCCGCGCAAAACTGAAGCTGTGCAGCGTCGATCCGCAGATTCAGGAGGTCTTCCGCATCACCAAGTTGAACAAGGTCTTCGACATTCAACCCGACGAGCCGACGGCGCGGAAATCGTTCTCCAAGCGCGGCTTCTTCGGCTAGCGGCCACAGACGCGATGCGGCCATGTTCGCCGCGCCGGCACGGGAATGCCAGCTATGCCGGGAACGCCGGGGCGGCGCTTTCTTGCGACGCCGTCACCGCGACATGGCTGCCCGGAGCGTACTTCCACAGGCCCAAGGCTGGGTCGCGAATGAAAAACAGCTCTTCGCCATCGGCGGTCGTGTTCCAACCGTCGGCGAGTCTGGTCGGGTCGTAGCGGCGGGCGTACTCGGCCAGGTCGCCGTAGTGGTAGCCCACGGCCTGGATTTCCTCCCCGGATAACGCCCCCGGACAGTAGGTCACGCGGAAGCGGTTCTCGGGCGAGCCGTGGATGAGATGAGCCGGCGCTGCGAGATTTTCGCGCAGTTCGGCGTTATCCGCCACCGCCGCCACGATTTCAGGAGTCGTCCGGTAGCCGTACTTGCGAATGAGCCGGTCGCACTGCGGATCCTCTCCAAAGGTTCGCACTGCGGGCGCCAGGATCACCAGCTCGCCGCCGTCGGCCATGGCCAGCCGCGTACGGTAGATCGCCTTGTTGCCCAGCCACGTGCTGGAGTACTTCTCGGGATCGAGGTGCACGACGCATCGCTGGAAGGGCCGCGGCACGTCGGTCACGTTCACCGCGACCGAAAGTTCGCTGGCCCGCCAGAAGCACTCCGCGTCGTCGCCGACGAACAGCCCGCGGACGACGCTCCGACCGGCCGCGTCGGGGCCGATCACGGTCAACACGAACAGCAGCGGCAAATGGCGGCAGAAATGGTCCTGGGCGTAGTTGAGCAGCCGCCGTAGCGGCGTATCGGCCACGCCCATCATCCGCTCGGAGCCGTAGACCGCGCCGATGTAGTGCCCTTCGTTGATGCCGCGAACGCCGCCGGCGCCGACGAACAGGTTCTTGTTGTAGTTGGCCATGCCGACGACCTCGTGCGGCACGACCTGGCCGATCGACAGGATGAGGTCGTGCCGGCCGCGCCAAATCAGCCGGTTCAACTGGGCCGGCCACGGCCGATCGTAAATCGCTTCGGTGGCCTGTTGCACGAACTCGGCCGGTACTTCGCCGATCGTCTCGACGTCGGTCCGCCAGTTGTGATAGCGAAACAGTTCCCGCGGCACGGTCGGAAACATCTTGGCGAGCTGCTTGGCCGACATCTCCTCGTGCGTTCCCAAGGCCGGCAGCACATCGACCAGCGCGGCCTTGTAGTACTCGTGTACCATGCACGTGATTTCGCCCGCGCGACTGGCGTAGCGGGAGAAATCGGGCGGGACGGCCAGCACGCGGCGGCGCGGCCCCAGCGCGTCGAAAACGCCGAACAGGGCCTCGCGGACGGCCATGAGCGACAGTTCGGCGGTCGGCGATCCCAGGGCCAGGTACAGCATGGCAAGCCAATATGTCTTGAAGCGGCCGGCGGCGCCGTTCATCTTAACCTGTGGCACGAGCCGTGCAGAGCGCCAGCTTCTCGCCCGCCGGCGTTCGGCTGGCGCCCATGGACGCACCGCGAACTGGCCAAGATCCGATGATGCCGTTAAATGCTGGTGACGCGGCCGCCGAGGCCGGCAGCGGCGCCGTTGACGCATGGCAGCCGCAGTTGTTCCGCTTCGGACTGCGGCGGCTGCTGGGCTTCGTATCGGCGGTGGTTGTGCTGGCGGCGCTATTGGCCCGGCTTGACGGGGCCTGGCCGCTGGTAATCGCCGGCGGCGTGGCGCTGGTGAGCGCCCATGTCTTTGGCGGCTTCGTGGGAACGCGGCTGCGGGATTCGCAGCCGATCCTGCGGCGCAGCGCACCTCACGACGCTCCGAACCGACGTCTGTCGGGGGCGCCGGGCCCGTCGGCGGAGTGGCCGTCGTTCACCCTGCCGGAGACTACGCCGCTTGCCGATCGGCCAGCGGCCCGACTCAACCGCTTGCCGCTGGCGACCGGCATGGCCGCTGGGCTCTTGGCGGGGGGCGGCGCGTTGTACGTTATCGACGAGCACATCACCTGGTTTGGATTGACGTTGGGGGCCGTCAGTTGCGGCGTGACCGGGTCGTGGGTCGCCTTGCTGGCAAGCAGTTTCTTTTCGATATCGCGGCATGCCTGGCGGCACGCTACGCGGAGTCTGCCGCGGCGTAGTTAGGCGGCGATGGAGCGGCAGCTGATCGGCCTCATGCAACTGCTCGCTCGCAGGAAGCGGCCGCTACCGATGCAACAGCCGCCGCAAGAGGAGCGGATCGACGCGGCCGCGGAAGCGAATTCTGCCGTCGATTTCGACGACCGGCACGCACACGTTGAACTGCTCCCGCAGGGCCGGGTCAGCGTCGATATCGATCAGGTCGGGCGTGGCGCCATGCTCCCTTAAGAGCTTCTCGGCGTCTTCGCACAGATGGCAGCCTTGGCGGGTGTAGAGGATGACTTTCATCGATCGCCTCCGCGCTGGCGAAACGCGCCGCTGCTGCGCCACGCCGCGATTGTCCGACCATCTCGTTTTTGGGGGCCAGTGAGGCGTGTGGCCCGCGGCGCTGAAAAACCCGCTTAACCCCTCTGCAGGGGGGTTTTAAGGGATGTCCCAACCCCCGGCCAGCCAAGGTGTTAGGCGTTCCGTTTGCCGGCCCTTTTTCCGACAGCCTACCATGGAAGGGTGGGCTGGATAGCCCGCCCGGCGGAGTGTCTCGCCTCCGCCGGCCTGCCTGCAAGGCCGCACTCCGCCGCCTCGAACGCTTGATCGCTTCGCGTAGCAAGTGTTTTGATTCTTTAAGGTTAGGTTCGCAATGTCAACGCACCATCGACTGCAAAACATCGCGCTACGTCACTCCAAGACCGCCCGCGCCCAGGCGTCGCCGGTGCGGTGGTCGCGGCGTGCGCGAAGACCGCAGTTGGCTACGCGCAATGTGCGAGAACCGTTCGCGCCGCCGGAAGACTGGTACGAGCCGCGCGACGCCCGCAACGGCTACCGCATCGTCGTGCAGCAACCCGGCGAGGGATACATCCACGTGGTGACTCCCGAACAGGTCCGCCAGCGGCTGGCCATGTTGCCGGCGGAGTTCCTCACCGGCCTCGACGTGGTCCAGTTCAGCCGCATGACCCGCAAGAAGCAGAGCTTCCCGTGCTACGGCATGCAATGGGGATCGACGCTGTACCTCTATCCGCTCGAGGAGTCGCTCGAAGAGTGGTTCACCGTGCCGCCGCGGCCGGAAGTGCTGAACGAGGCCCGCATGTACGGCGGCGTGTGGGATCAGCCGAATCCCGGCTCCTGGCGGCTCACCTGGTCGCGGCCGGCGATCGAGGACTTCTATTTGAACAATATCCTGATCCACGAGCTCGGCCACCTGCTCGATGACCGCAATAGCGGCTACGTCGACCGGGAACGGTACGCCGAATGGTTTGCGATCAAGTACGGCTACCAGGCCAGCGGCGGAGCGGCGGCCCGGCGACCGAAGGCTGAGGTGCGCCGGCGGCACCACGCCAAGTAGGGGGTGCCGCTGGCGGCGAACGCCGTGTACTGCGGCAGTCGCCCGTCAAACTCCCGCGCAAACGACGCGCCTGGCGTCGCTTTCTCCTGTAAATCGGCTTCGCTGCGGTAGAACGGCTGCGCCAGCAGGGCTATTATGGCAACCTGATCGCGGGGCGAGCGTCGCGCTACGGGCGCGCACCGGCGCCGGCGGGTCTATACGAGGAAACCATGGCCTGACCACGATGGTCGGCCGCCTCGACCGCCTCCGGCGGACCCCCGCAGGGAGACTCTATGGCAATCATCGACGTCGCCGTCTTCGTCGTTTTCATTCTTGCGGTCGTGGCGGTTGGACTGATCAAGAGCCGCAAGGACGTGGGTGAACAGAACACCCAGGACTTCTTTTTAGCCGGCCGGGGCCTTACCTGGTGGCTGATCGGCTTTTCGTTGATTGCCGCCAATATCTCCACCGAGCAGTTCGTCGGCATGAGCGGCAACGCGGCGAGCCATGTGGGCCTGGCCATCGCCAGCTATGAGTGGATGGCGGCCGTGACGCTGGTGATCGTGGCCTTCGGTTTCCTGCCGTACTTCCTCCGGGCGGGCATCTACACGATGCCGGAATTCTTGGAGCACCGATTCGACTGGACGGCCCGCTTGCTCATGGCGGCGGCGACGATCCTGATTTACCTCTTGTTGCTGGCGGCCGTAACGTATTCGGGGGCGTTGACGGTCTCCACGCTGGGCCTGCGGTTCGGCATGCACATTCCGCTGTGGCAGCCTTCGCTGTTTATTGCAACCATCGCGATGATTTACGTCGTCGGCGGGGGCTTGAAGGCGTCCGTTTGGGCCGACTTGCTGCAAGGCTCGGCCCTCATCGTGGGCGGCGCCATCATCATGGTGATCGCCTTTCAGAAACTGGGCGCTGTGGAGCAGGCCGCCACGGTCGTGGACGTCGAGACAGGCGAAGTGGCGGTCAAGAGCCTCGACCCCGCCCAGGGGCCCATGGCCCGGTTCATCGACCTTAACGCCAACCGGCTCAACATGTTCTTGCCCAAGGACGACCATGTGCTGCCCTGGACGGCGCTGCTGTTGGGACTCTGGATTCCCAACATCTATTACTGGGGGTTAAACCAGTACATCACCCAGCGGACGCTCGGTTCGTCGTCGCTGTCGCAAGGACAAAAAGGAATTATCTTCGCCGCCTATCTGAAGCTGATCATCCCGTTTGTCGTCGTGATCCCCGGCGTCATCGCCTTCAACGTGTTTCATAAGGAAATGCAGCTCGACGCTCGCGGCGACGCTGCCACGGCCATGACGTTGTATTTGAAGGCGAATCCCGAGACGCAGTACGTTAAGACGGCCGATGCTCCGGACGCGTCGGTGGTCGCCGCGCATGCCGGTCCAGCCTATTTGCTAGCCCTGTACGATTCGCCCCAGGGGATCGCCGACGTCAAAGCCGCCAATCCGCTGGTGCTACCCATGACGCGACGAACGTTCGAGTCGCTGCAGCCGGCTCCGTATCAATTGTTCAGCGCTCGAGAAGACCGGGCCTGGGAGCATGTGAACCCCGAACTGGCCCGAGAACTGGCGGCCTACAACGAGCGGGTTTCTGCCGCCGCTAATGCCGCGGGGGCCGAGGCCAAGTTGCAGGCGCTCGTGGCGTACAAGTACGACACGGCGCTGGGCCAGCTCCTCGGCATGATCCCGCAGAACGTGGGCCTGTTCGGCTTCATCATGGCGGCGCTGCTGGGCGCTGTCATCAGTTCGCTGGCAGCGATGCTCAACGCGGCTTCGTCCATTTTCACGCTCGACCTCGTCCAAAAGCACGTCCTCCCGCGTGCTACGCACCGCACGATCGTCCTCATCGGCCGGGTTTCGGTTGTGGCATTCGCGGTGATCGCCTGCGGAGTGGCGCCACTGCTGGGCGATCCCAACATCTCCAACTCGATTTTTACCATTATTCAGGAGTCTCAAGGGCTGATCTCCCCTGGGATACTGGCGATTTTCGTCGTCGGCCTGATCCTGCGGCGCTGCCCTCGCTGGGCGGGCGTCATGGGATTGCTGCTGAGCATTGTTTGTTATTCCGCCCTCAAGGTTGCGATGCCGCAAGTACAGTTTCTGAACCGCATGGCCATTGTGTTTGGCATCTGCGTCGCGGCGCTCGTCCTGGCACGGGTGATTTCGCCGCTCAAAGAGCCCGTCGAGTTCCACTCCAATACCGAGTTGGACCTAGAAAGCTCCCGAGGAGCGCTCGTTGCCGGGATCATTTGCGTCCTGCTGACGGCGGTGCTCTACGTGGTCTTCAGTCCGCTGGTGGTCGCCCGGTAACGGCAAGATCGCAGTAGATTAAGCGAATGTCCGGTTAGCCGGCGCGACTTTCGCGCCGGCCGACGGGAAATGGCGTTGCGCGCCGCTGGTTGCGCTATCATGCCCCTGGCAATCCATTGGCCGACTTGGCTTCCGTAGGTGAGCGCCATGAAGCGAGCCCGCGGTTTTTCGCTCATCGAACTGCTCGTGGTGATTGCCGTCATCGGCGCCCTGATGGCGCTAATCTTTCCGGCCGTTCAGGCGGCCAGGGAGTCCGCGCGTAGCGCCCACTGCAAGAGCAACCTCCGGCAGATTGGGCTTGCGCTTACGCAGTATCTCGATCGGCAGGGCGAGCGCGGGAAGTTCCCCTATGTCGCCAGGAACCCCAAGACCGCCAATCCCAAGAAGCTGCCGTCCCTCTACGACGTATTGGCCGAGTATTGCGAGCACAATCGCGAGCTTTTTCGCTGTCCCAGCGATCAATTCGTATCGACCGACGAGGCTAAGTCGGCCGATCCGGGCGTCTCGGAGGTTGACACGTGGTTCGAACGCGAGGGGCTGAGTTACGAGTATCCGACCTTGCTGTTTGTTAATCTGGCGACCGGCATTGGCCGGACGAGGCAAGAAGTGCTGGATCACCCGCTGGCGGCGGGCAGCGGCACGGTGATGGTGGTTTACGATTTCCAAGCATTCCACGGGCCAGCAGGCGAGAACGGCTCGCAGAACTATGCGTATCTCGACGGCCACGTCGACGCGATCGTCGTCCAGCAGTAACGCGAGGGCTTGGGCATGAACATCAAAGCAATCGGCGGCGGCGTCGGCCTGGCAATTGCCGCACTGCTCTGGGCTTGGGCCTTGGGGTGGTTCAGCGGGGACAGGAAAGCGTACAGCGAAGATCCCAAAGTCGCCGAATTGGAAAGGCTTCGCGACGAGAACATGCCCAAGATGGACCAGTTCACCGAAGCTCAACGGCGCAAGCAAGGCGAGCAGTTCCGCGAAAAGATGCAAGGCTTGACGCCTGAGCAGCGAATGGCTTTCTTCGAAAGCAGCATGCCAGTGCTTGTGCCGATGATGGCCCGCGGGTTTGAGAAGCGGTACGACCAGTTCATGAAGCTGTCGCCCGAAGAGCAGCGTAAGGAGCTGGATAAGCACATCGACGCCATGGAAGCACGTGGCGGAACTGAGCGACCGGCGGGCGAAGGCGGACGCGGCCCAGGGAACATCGATCCTAAGAAGGCAGATGAGTTCCGCAAGAAAATGCTCGCCTGGACGACCCCTTCGCAGCGGGCGAAGTTCGAGAACGGCATTCAGCTCTTGAACGACCGTCGCAAGCAGCGCGGCCTGCCGCCCATAGGCGGCCCTGGCGGCGGGTTCTTTTGACGTTCCTGCTGCGCGAAGCCCGCCGCCGAGCTACTTGTCCGTCGCGCGGCCCGGCCGCGCGAGCATGTCGGCTATGCGAGCCGGCCAGCTCCCGCAGCGCTAAACGCCGTGAGCGTCTCGGCCGGTATCAACTGCTTGAAGCTTCCGGAGCGGAAGCCTTCCAGGTCGAGCGTGACGTAGCGAAATCCCAGCCGGCGAAGCTCTCGTATTACCGTGTCCCGCGTCGGCGGATCCATGAGCCGGCTTAGCGCGTCGAGCGGGACCTCCAGCCGCGCCAGTTCGTTTTCGTGCAGCCGAACTCGCACTGTATTGAACCCCAGCGAACGGAGCAGCCGTTCGGCGGCGTCGATGCGGGCCAGCCGCTCCGGGGTGATGCTCAGGCCGTAGGCCACCCGGCTCGACAGGCACGGCGTGGCCGGCTTGTCCCAGGCTTCGATTCCCCAGTGCTGGGCGATTAGCCGCACAGTAGCCTTGGTGAAGCCGCATTCCGCCAGCGGGCTGCGGACCGCATGTTGGCTGGCGGCCTTCGTGCCAGGCCGGAAATCGCTCAGGTCATCGGCGTTGGCGCCGTTGAGGATCGTACGGATGCCGCGTGCCGCCCCCATTCGCTGAAGCTGATCGTACAGCTCGGTCTTGCAGTGAAAGCAGCGGTCGGGGGCGTTTTGCAGGTATTCAGGGTTGCCCAGCTCGTCCGTCGAAAGCACCTCGTGGCGAATGCCGATCTGGGCGGCGATTCGCTGAGCCGCCTCGAGTTCCCCAGCCGCCAGGCTGGCGCTGACGCCGGTGACTGCGACGGCCTGTTCACCCAGCGCGAGTTGGGCCGCCTTGGCGACGACGGCGCTGTCCACGCCGCCGGAATAGGCGACCAGGCAGTTTTCGAACTGCGAGACGTGGCTGACAAGTTGCTCAGCAAGCGAGGCGACGTGTGGCGACATGCCGTGATTATACGCCTGGGGGCGAGTCTGTCCGAGACTCGCCGGTCGTGGAGCCAGGCGGGCCCCTCAAGGCGGTTCGGATCGCCACTGCCAACTCGGTGCAGGTGCTGCCGCGGAGTCGGCGTCCGAGACGCCTCCCCCAGGAAGAACAGGCGCCGCCGCGGCGATTAGTCGTGGACTTCCGCCACGTCGCGGACGACCGGTTCGAGCACCTTAGTATTCCGCTCGACGGCCAGAATGGTGGTCCGCTGCTCAACGCCGTCGAACGAACTAGCGACGATCGGAATGACCTGCCGGCGGTCGGGCAGGCTTAAGCGGACGGCGAACGTGCCGTCCTGCCGCAGTTGCACCGGTTCGCCTTGCAGCGTGACATGGGCGTCGCGACTGGTGGCGCCGTAGATGATCACTTCCGCGTCCACGGCGAATTCGAGCTGTTCGCTCTCACGGGCGGCGACGCCGGCGCCGTAGCGGGTCTTCATGGGCGAACCCAGCGGGCGACGCAACCGTTCTTCCAACAACTCCTGCAGTTCTTTGCTCGCGCCTTGGGCGGAATAGCCGCCGCTCATCGCGAAAATACGGTCGGCGTTTTCCGCCACGGCGGTCCAGTTGTCGTCTACGGCGTCGCTGGTCCCTGCGGGGGGCGTGGAGACTTCGTTGCTGCGGGCCAAGCAGTAGAACGAGCCGTCGTCGGCCAGGTACCCGATTTCCAGGCGGAAATCGGCCGGCGGGTCCTGGACGTCGACGTACCAGTTCCGCACGCCGCCGTGGATGGGAATGTCGCGCTCCAGCAGCGACGCGGCGTCGGGCTGCAGGCGGAACAACCGCAAGACGGGCTGGGCGCCATGCCACCGCTGGCCCATAGCAGCTTGGGCTCGCTCGACGCTTCGCGGCGCCAATTCCCAGTAGGCGTGCAACCAGTACGGGTCGCGAACCATGACGACCAGGCGATCCTGCTTGACCGACGCATCGGCTGTCGTCGATGCGAGATTGCGAACCATCGCCAGTTTATTGTGCAACTGGCGGATTTGCTGCCGCACTTGCGGACTTGTCGAGTGACGCAATCCCTTGCCGCCGCCCGCAACGCCGCCGGCGGCTTGCCGGGACGCCGACCGCTTTTCGAGAGACTCCCCTTTTGCGTCCGCCGAGGCCTGGCGCCGGGCCTTGCGGATCAGGGCGCGGATCAGTTCTTCCTTCCGCATCGAATGCCAGCCGGCGACGCCTCGCTCTCGGGCCATTTGGGCCAAGTCTTTCGCCGTCAACGATCGCAGAGTGGCCGCCGTCATCGTCACGCCAGTCCTTGCGGAATGGAGGAATTCGGGTGAGCTTTGAAAGGTTGTTGAATAGCCTGGACGCTTGTTGGCGCCAGCGAGCAAGCGCGGGGCGGACGCGAAATTGACGACCGCGGCGCTGTTTGGGCCGCAATGACGCAGTAGGAAGCCACGTGCAGGACCTCGCGCGGCGCACGACGGCCGAACATCAAGCGATCGGCCGCTAACGCTGTTTGTAGAATCCCCGTGCCCGTCGGGACGTGGCTTCTACGGGGGCAAGATGTTAGCTCTGCACCCCTGTATATTAGTCAGAATCGTTGCGTCCTGCAAGCACTTTACCACCGGCGTCGGCCATAAAGACTTAATCCCAAATGGGTTGCGTAAATGCATCCACTGGTATGACGTTCTGATTCCACCGCCGTTGGAAAGGTGTGGCGGCGACCCCGATTGATGCTGCTCGCGAATTGCGTAAGTTACTGCGGCACAACGGGTTTTGCACGGCACTGGTGACTTTGTGAAAAAAAGCACAAATTGGCCGGCAACGGCGGTTGACACTCGCGCCAGCGACAAATTAAATTGTGCCAGCACAGGGCCTTACGGTTTCTTAAGCCTCTTGCTTCTCGCCTGCCGCTGGACTGCGTAAGCTACCGCCGCTCGGGTCGGCTGTGCGAGCGTAACGTCTTTCGGCTGCCGTGTTTAGCGCTTACAGGCTGAGCTGTCCGGGGGTCCTTCAGTTCGACGCGAGGTGTGCGTGGCGGACCGGCCCGATCACCCCATTGCGATTGCCATGCAGTGGGTGGCGCGAATCTTCGCCGCCGCACTAATGATGTCGGCTCCGGGCGTGGGCGGGCTATGGCTCGATCATCGCTGGGGAACCGCGTTCATTGGCCCCGTGGGTTTCGTCGTCGGACTTGTCGGCGGCATGGCCTATCTCATTGCCGCCACGCGTCAAGCGGAATCGAGGCGTCACCGAGGGGCGGGTAGCCGCCGCGAGCACTAGCTGCGAGCCGTGCCGGCTCGCCGGGCGTTTAGCAGGCCGCTGAGCCTGCGGCCAACAGCGTGGCAAAGGCGATCAAGTACATCGCGATCCTGGGCCTGTTTCTGGCCGCCGTCTGCTTAGCGGCGGGAGCGGTGGCCGCACGACGCTTTGGAACCGAAGCGCTGGCGGCCAGCGCCGTAGCGGCCGCGATGATTTGGCTCGTGGGCGGCGCGTCGTTGCTGCTGGTCGGCGCGGCGCGAAATCGCCATGCTCGCGTCAATGCGGCCCTGTTGGGGCTGCTGGTGCGGATGTCGCTGCCCTTAGCGGCCGTTGTGTACTTTAGCCGCTGGGATCATCCGCTGACCCAGCACGGCATTGTCCCGTTGATTGTCGTCCATTACCTCGCCGGGCTAGCGCTGGAGACAGCGTTGGCCGTGCGTCTGGTGGCCGCCGCCGAGGCGACCCCGCACAGCGGCAATTCCGTAGCCGTCCAGTAGCCTCAAGCGTTCCCGACCGGTAGCCGACAAAGACATGGCTGACCCGCTGCTCCACATCAAAGACGGCTATTACTTCGAAGTGCCGAAGTTCTTGTGGCCTTCGAGGCGAACGAGCCGTGAGGACTTCCCGGAGCACTACATCCGCAACGACGACCATTACCAGGACTGGGAAGCGGCTCGGCAGTACGAAGGCCTGTTACGGATTCAGACGCTCAGCGACGTGCCGCGCAAGGACGGGTTGCTGGAGCAGTATCATGCCTGGCGCCATCAGCCGGCCAACTTCGCCAAGCCGTTCGATCGGTTTCTGGAAGAGGCGCCGAGCCAAGCGTGGTTCCAGCGGCAGCTTGCTCTCGGCAAGTTCAGCGGCCAGCTTCGCAACGAGACCCGCCAGGAATGGGAGGCCCGGAAGGACCGGGCCGAGGCCTCCCGCGAGGCCTGGCAGCATGTCAAGGAGGAGGCTGAAGACGTTCAGCTTTACATCGCCGAGACGCCGGAGTGGTCCGCCGAGAAGATCGACCAGTACAACCGCTTCCTCGACGGCAAGATTTTGATTCCCCAGCCGTTTGCCAAGCTGCAGAACAACTACCAGAAGGAATCGGGCTTTGCGATTTCGAAGTTCATGATCCTCGAGGCGATCGTTGCGGTCGCGCTGGTATTGCTGTTCAAGCGGCTGGCGACGAAGTCGCAATTCGGCCGGCCGGTGCGCGGGCGGCTATGGAACATGTTCGAGGCGTTTCTGCTGTTTATCCGCAACGACATCGCCAAGCCGGCGATCGGCGGGCACGACGCCGACCGGTTCGTGCCGCTGCTGTGGACGATCTTCATGTTTGTTCTGACGTGCAACCTGCTGGGCATGCTTCCCTGGCTGGGGGCGCCGACGGGCAGCTTCAGCGTAACGCTCGCCTTGGCGCTGGTGACGTTTGCGACCGTCGTCGTGTCCGGCTCGCGGCGGTTTGGCGTGGTGGGCTTCTGGAAAAACCAGGTGCCGCACATGGGCCTGCCGATTTACCTGGCGGTGGTCATCGTCCCGATGATGTTCGCCATCGAAGTGCTCGGCCTGTTTATCAAGCACGCGGTGCTCGGCTTCCGCTTGCTGGCCAATATGGTGGCCGGGCACCTGGTGCTGCTGTCGATCATGGGGCTGGCCGTGGCGGCCGCCGCGAGCGTGAGCTGGCCTTACGTGGCGCTGGCGTCGGTGGTCGGTTCGGCGATTCTTAGCCTCCTGGAGCTGTTTGTGGCCTTCTTGCAGGCCTATGTGTTTACATTTTTGTCCGCCTTGTTCATCGGGTCGGCGGTGCATCATCACTGATGCGTGTTGCGATTTCGCGTGAGCGGGCAACCTTCCAAACTGGTTTTAAGGAGTGGGTGCGGTGATTAAGCTGGCGGGTGGTGGGTCTGATGGCGGCTCCGGCCCTGGCCCAGGAGGCCGGCGCGGCGACAGGGCCGACGATGCTGGGCAGCGACGGCTCGGCGATCAGCTTCTCGGGCGCCTTCGGCGCAGGTTTGACGACGATCGGCGCGGCCTACGGCATCGGCAAGCTCGCCAGCGCGGCGGTCGAGAGCATGGCGCGGCAGCCGGAAGTGGCCGGCACGATTCAGATCTCGATGATCATCGCGGCGGCGCTTATCGAAGGCTTTACGTTCTTCGCGCTAGTGGTGTGCATGGGTCAGAACCCGTGGACGGCCGCCTAGGCTGGGGTTTCGCGTCGGCGGCGGCGCGCGTGTGGGCGCCGCCGTGCCGGCCGTGGGCCGTAGGGCGATATTCTCCGTTTCGCTGATCAGCGAGAAGGCATATGAAGAACGTGTTGATCGCGTTGGCAGCGGCGATACTGGCTTTTTCGTGGGCGGCGCCGTCGCCGGCGTTGGCCCAAGAGGCCGAGGCGCCCAGTGCAGCCGAACATGCCGACGAACATGCGGCGGCCGGCGCCGCGGGCCATGGCGACGCGCACGGCGGCCACGGGGCCCATGACCCCGGTCACGGCAACGCGCAGCCGGGTTTGGAGCACATGGCGGAGTTCCGCACGGATTTGGCGCTGTACACGTTCGTCGTGTTCCTGCTGCTGCTGGCGGTGCTTTCCGCCGGGGCGTGGCCGAAGATCAGCAAGGCGCTCGTCGAGCGCGAGAAGCGGATCGAAGCCGACCTCGCCGCGGCCGAGGCGAAGCATGAGGATGCTAAACGACTCCTGGCTCAGCACGAAGCGAAGCTCGCCGGCGCGGCGGCCGAAGTGAAGGCGATCTTGGAGGAAGCGCGCCGCGACGCCGAACATACGGGCCAGCAGATCGTCGCCGAGGCCCGTGAAGCGGCGCAGAAGGAGCGTGAGCGGGCCGTGCGGGAAATCGAGTTCGCGGCCGACCATGCCATGAAGAACTTGGCGGAAACCAGCGCCAACCTGGCGGTCGAGCTGGCCGGCAAGGTGATCCGCGAGTCGATCAATCCGGCCAAGCAGCAGGAGCTGGTGCGTACGGCGCTGGCCCGGCTCAACGCTAGCAACAACTAACGAGCGCCCGCGGAAGTTCGTGCGACGCTGGCCGCTGGAGGCGGGCGTCACGGCGAGACTGGCGGGCGACAGCAAGCATCCCATGGCTGAATTCATCCAGGCCGACCGCACGCGGGACACGGTGTTCGACGTGGACGCCGAGCGCCTCGCGCGGGTCTACGCCCAGGCCGGGCTCGCCGCCGCCGGCGACGTCGCCGCGCAGGAAACGGTCGTGACTGACCTGGAGCGCATTGCCGAGGAGGCGCTGAAGCGCAATCCGAAGTTCGCCGAGGTGCTGGCGTCGGGTTTGATTTCTGAAGAGGAAAAGGTCGGCATCCTCGATCGGGTCTTCGGCGGTCGAGTGGCGCCCACGACGCTCACGCTGCTGAAGGTCATGGGCCGGCATGGGCGGCTCGGGCTCGTTCGCGACGTGGCGCGGGCGGCTCGCGGGCTGTGGCTGACTCGTGCGGGTCGCATCCCGGTGGAGTTGGAGACGGCCTACCCGCTTGATCCAGCGCTGGAACAAGAAGTCCTGCGGTCCTTCGCCCACGTGCTGGGCGCCGATCCGATTGTCACCGCCCGCGTCAATCCCGAACTGATCGCCGGCTTCGTCATCCGCGTCGGAGACAGCGTCTACGACGGTTCGGTGCGGACGCAGTTGGAGCACACGCGGCACGCGATGATCAATCGCGCCGTGGAAGCCATTCAGCGGCGTCCAGAGCAGTTTTTCAGCATGAATAGCAAGGCATAGCGGCCGGGCGGCGGGCTTGGGGGCCGCTCCGGCGGCTCGCTCGGCCGCGGCTCTGTGCTAGGCCGCCTATCGAAATCGTAAGACGTACGAAATACGCATTGCATAGCGGCGGGTCCATCGAAACATGAAATTCAATAGCGACGAAATCGCCTCCGTCATTCAGAAAGAGATCGAGAATTACTCGGCCCAGATCGACGTCCGCGAAGTCGGGCGCGTGCTGGAAGTGGGCGACGGCATCGCCCAGGTCTACGGCCTTTCCGGCGTCATGTCGGGCGAGATGGTCGAGTTCCAGAGCGGGCCCATCGGCCTGGCGTTCAACCTGGAAGAGAACTCCGTCGGCATCATCATTCTGGGCGACTACCTGTCGATCAACGAGGGAGATGAAGTCCGTTCGACCGGCAAGCTGCTCAGCGTGCCCGTGGGCGACGAACTGCTCGGCCGCGTCGTCGACCCGCTGGGCAATCCCGTCGACGGCAAAGGGCCGATCGTCACGCACAAGCGGCGCCCCGTGGAGGTCATCGCCACGGGCGTCTCGGAGCGGAAACCGGTTCACCAGCCGTTGCAGACCGGCATCAAGGCGGTCGATGCGATGACGCCCATCGGCCGCGGCCAGCGCGAGCTGATCATCGGCGACCGCAAGACCGGCAAAACGGCGGTGGCGATCGACGCGATCATCAACCAGCGCCAGTCGGGCGTGAAGTGCTTCTACGTGGCGGTGGGTCAGAAGGAATCGACCATTGCGGGCGTCGTCGAGCGGCTCCGCGAGACGGGCGCTATGGACTACACGTGCGTCATCGTCGCCGGCGCCAGCTCCCCTGCTCCGCTGCAGTACATCGCCCCCTACGCGGGTACGGCCATGGCCGAGGAGTACATGTTCAACGGCGGCCACGCGCTCATTGTGTACGACGATTTGAGCAAGCAGGCGGTGGCCTACCGGCAGTTGTCGCTGCTGATGCGTCGTCCGCCCGGCCGCGAAGCGTTTCCCGGCGACGTGTTCTACGCCCACAGCCGCCTACTGGAGCGCTCGGCCAAGCTCAGCGACGCGCTGGGCGGCGGGTCGCTCACCTCGCTGCCGATCATCGAGACGCTCGAAGGCGAGGTGTCGGCGTACATTCCGACCAACGTCATTTCGATTACCGACGGCCAGATTTACTTGCAGCCGGACCTGTTTTTCGCGGGCATCAAGCCGGCGATGAACGTGGGCATTTCGGTATCGCGGGTGGGCGGAGCGGCTCAGATCAAGGCCATGAAGAAGGTCGCCGGCGGTTTGCGGCTGAATCTCGCGGCGTTCCGCGAGTTGGAAGCCTTTGCCCAGCTCGGCACGGAACTTGATCCGGCGACGCAGGCCCGCCTCGACCGCGGCTACCGGCTGGTGGAGCTGCTGAAGCAAGGCGTGTACAAGCCGCTGCACGTTGTCGACGAGGTGCTGGTGATTTACGCCGGCACGCGCGGCCACCTCGACCGCGTGCCGGTCGGCCGGGTGCAGGAATGGGAAAAGGCGTTTCTGCAATTCATGCGCGATCAGAAGTCCGAGATCCGCAAGGCGATCGACGATACGAAGGACCTGAGCGACGAGACGATCCAGAAGATCGAGGCGGCGATCAAGGAGTTCAACGCCCAGCACGACTTCATCGTGGAGGAAGAAGAAGCGGCGGTGATGGCGTAGCACGCCCGTAGCCGCGGCTTAACGAGCCGCCGGAGCGTGGCGAACGCTCATTCTCGGTGCAAGACAATTAACCACCGCCCCGGCGGGTCGTTGACCCGCGGCTATGGGGCCGGTATGCGAGTTGACGTTACACATGGCGAATCCACGCGCACTCGATAAACGTCGAAAGTCGATCAGGAACATCCGCAAGATCACGCGGACCATGGAACTGATCGCCACGGCGCGGTTCAAGAAGGCTATGGACCGCGCCAGCGCGGCCACGGCCTACACCGAGCGGATCACGCAATTGGTGGCCGATCTGACGCGCTCGGGCCTCGAAGTGAGCCACCCGCTGCTGGAGGCCCGCGAGGAAGCGAGCAAAGCGACGCTGCTGGTGCTGACGGCCAACCGAGGGCTGTGCGGCGGCTTCAACGGCAACCTCATTCGGGCCGGCGTTCAGCGATGGCGCGAATTGGGGCAGGACGATCGGATCACGGAGCGGCGGCTCGAAGTCGCCGGCAAGCGGGGCATTGCCGGCTTCAAGTTCCGCGGCGACGCGCCGGACGTCGCTTACACCCATTTCGAGGATAAGCCGACGTATGACGAAGTCGAGCTAATCGCCAATCGCTATCTGGAGGAGTATCAGAGCGGCCGGCTCGATCGGCTCGACGTCGTCTACATGAAGTTCATCAGCATCGCCAAGCAGCAGGTGGCGATTGAAACGCTCCTGCCGCTGGGTTCGCTGGGCGACGCCGCCGAAGCCGATTCGCCGCAGGTTCAGACGCAGTACGAATTCCTTCCGTCGCCGAAGAGCATTCTGGAGGAGGTTGTGCCGTCGAGCTTCAAGGTGCGGCTGTTCAAGTGCTTTTTGGATTCCGCCGTCAGCGAGCAGATCGCGCGCATGGTGGCCATGAAGAGCGCTACGGAAAACGCCGGCGAGTTGATCAAGCAGCTCAGCATGGAATACAACCGCGCCCGTCAAGGCCGCATCACGTCCGAACTGATGGACGTGATCGGCGGCGTCGAGGCGCTCAAGTGAAAATGTATGATTTCTGGTTTCTGATTTCCGATTGGGAATCATCGAGTTGGCTGTCCAACGCACACATCAGAAATCCTAATTCATAAATCATAAATCACCCGACCAACACGCAACTTCCAAGACCATCCATGGCTACCGCAACCGCAATCGCAACCGGCCAGAACACCGGCCGCATCACGCAGGTCATCGGCTCGACCTTCGACGTCGAGTTCCCCGAAGATCGGCTGCCGGCGATCTACAACGCCGTCAAGGTGCAGTCGGAGCACAAGGGCGTAACGATCAACTTGACGGGCGAAGTGCAGCAACAGCTTGGCGGCGGCCGAGTTCGCTGCGTCGCCCTGGGAAGCACCGACGGGCTGATTCGCGGCCAAGAGTGCGTCGACACGGGCGGACCGGTGACGGTGCCCGTCGGTCCGGCGACGCTCGGCCGCGTGTTCAACGTCATCGGCGAGCCGGTCGATGGTCGTGGACCCGTGCAAGCCGAGGAGCGCTGGCCCATCCACCGCGAGGCGCCGAACCTGGAGCACCTTTCCACCAAGACCGAGCTGTTTGAAACCGGGATCAAGGTGATCGACCTGTTGACGCCGTTCGTCCGCGGCGGCAAGGCAGGCCTGTTCGGCGGCGCCGGGCTGGGCAAGACGGTGATTCTCACCGAGCTGATCGCCCGCATCGCCAGCTCCCACGGCGGGTACTCCGTGTTTGCCGGCGTCGGCGAGCGAACCCGCGAAGGCACCGACCTGTGGCTCGAAATGCAGGAAGCCAAGATCGGCGACACCGGCAAGAGCGTCATCGAGCAAACCTGCATGGTGTTCGGCCAAATGAACGAGCCGCCGGGCTCGCGGCTTCGAGTCGCCCTGTCGGCCCTGACCATGGCCGAGTACTTCCGCGACAAGACGGGCGCCGACACGCTGCTGTTCGTCGATAACATCTTCCGGTTTTCGCAAGCTGGCAGCGAAGTGTCGGCGCTCTTGGGCCGGATGCCGTCGGCGGTGGGGTACCAGCCGACGCTGGCCAGCGAGATGGGCGCCTTGCAAGAGCGGATCGCGTCCACCAGCAAGGGCGCCATTACCAGCGTGCAAGCCGTGTACGTGCCGGCCGACGATCCCACCGACCCGGCGCCCGCCACGGCCTTCGGCCAGCTCGACGCGTTCATCTATTTGGAGCGGTCGATTTCCGAGAAGGGCATTTACCCGGCGGTCGATCCGCTGGCTAGCTCCAGCCGCATTCTCGATCCGCAGTACGTCGGCGAGCGGCATTACAATGTCGCCCGCCGCGTGCAGACGACCCTGCAGCGCTACCGCGAACTCCAGGACATCATCGCTATCCTCGGCGTGGACGAACTAAGCGAAGAGGACAAGCTGATCGTTCACCGTGCCCGGCGGATCGAGCGGTTCCTCTCGCAACCGTTCCTCGTGGCCGAGGTATTCACCGGCAAGCCGGGCGAGATTACGCCGCTGGCCGATACGATTCGCAGCTTCGAAGAAATTTGCGACGGCAAGTGGGATCACCTCTCCGAAGACGCGTTCATGTACGTCGGCCCGATCGAGCAAGCCGAAGAACAATGGAAAAAGAGCCGGAAGTGAGTGGCTGTAAGCCGTCCGTCCGCTGTCGTGTTAGATGCGCTGACCACACGCTTGCGGCTTAGCGCCCATCGCCCCCAATGCTTCCGATACCGCCATGGCCGATCACGCCTCCGATGCCACCGTTGCCGCCGACCTCCGCGTCGTTGTCGTCACGCCGGAGCAGACGGTACTGGACGTGACGACCGACTTCGTCGCGCTGCCGCTCTACGACGGCGAGCTCGGCGTGGCGCCCGGCCACGCCCCGATGATCGGCCGGCTCGGCTACGGCGAGCTGCGAATCGGTCACGGGCGCGAGGGGCAGTTGTTCTACATCGACGGCGGGTTCGTCCAAGTGTCGGGCAACGTGGTGTCGGTGCTCGCCAACCGCGCGATTCCGCGCGAGCGGCTGGATCAGGCGACGATCGAAGAATCCATCCGCAGCGCGAGGGTCCTGCAGGCGGCGGGCGACGACCAGATCGCCCGTCGCGACAAGGCCCTTGCGCAGTCACGCGCCCAGCTCCGCGTGGCGCGACGCGCGCGATAGGCCCTGCCGCCGCTCGCGGCAGTTCGGCCGATTCAAATCGCCTCGGGCCCGCGTTCGCCGGTGCGAATGCGGATGCAATCGTCGAGCGGCAGTACGAAGATCTTGCCGTCGCCGATCTGTCCGTGCTCGCCGGTGCGGCCGCCCTTGATAATCGCGTTGATGGTGGGCTCGACGAAGGCCTCGTTCACGGCGATTTGCAACTGCACCTTCCGGAGCAGGTTCACCGTTATCTCCCGGCCGCGGTACATCTCCGTTTGGCCTTTCTGCCGGCCGAAGCCCTGCACGTCCATGATGGTCAGCCGCACGACCTCGACTTCCTGCAGGGCAGCTTTGACGTCTTCGAGCTTGCTGGGCTGAATGACCGCGATGATGAGCTTCATGAGAGGCGCGAGGTGTGAGGCGCAGGGCGCGGAAAACGACGGCCGAGTCGCGGGCAACAGCGGCTATGGCCGCGCTGGGCATGCCCTGATGCACGATATCGTAGATTAAGCGCGCCTCCAAGAGAATGCCTTCGGCAGCAAGCCGAGCGATTCCACTGCTGAAGTCTCGGGACTCGCCGTTTGCACCTTGTCAGGATACCCCGGCTCGGGCGCACTTAGGCGGAAAAGCACGCCGCGAGCCATTGGGGTATCCTTTTGGACGATCGCGCGAGCCAACCGCCGATCAAAGGGGCCACGGCGGCGGTCGTGCTGGCGATTGCGGATAACGAATCGAAACGCAGCGCACTTAAACGGCGCACGACACCCGCCAGCCGTCACGCAACCGCCGGCCGGCGTAGCTGCCACGAGGAGTTCGCAATTGCCGTGCCGGCCGTCAAGACGGGGACATGCGACGAGAATCGCGGATAAACGCGCGTTTCTCGCCGGTCCGGTACCGTCAGGCGCCGACTCCCTGCCCACGTTGTGCACAAGGCGGTGCTGCGCCTGTAGGCATCGCGGAGAGAGGTCAGGTGTCAGGTGTCAGGTGTCAGGGTTGCTAGCCACTAGCCACTAGCCACGAGCCACTTCCCG
>QEVI01000084.1 GCA_003576855.1 Planctomycetota bacterium | reverse complement strand
GCCGCCGGCGTTCTCATACCACGCTACGAGGTGATAGCCGGTCGATCCATTGAGCGGGGTCGCCAAGTCGAGATCGCCGTCGCGGTCAAGGTCCGCGATGGTGACCGACGCGGCCGGCGATCCGCCGCTAGTGGGCGTGACGCGGATGGCGGTGAAGCCGAGATCGCCGTCGTTGCGATACCAATGGAGGATTCGCCCGGAGTCGACGGCGGCCACGTCGATGTCGTTATCCCCGTCGATGTCCGCCGCGGCCGGCGGATCGATGAAATAACTCGGCGCTAGGATGTTCGTGTCGCGTCGAGTGAACGAATGATCGCCGAGATTCTCGTACCAATAGACTCGCGGTCCGCTGGACAAGAAGTCGACGTCGCCATCGCCGTCGAGGTCCGACGCGTGGAAGGCGTAGTAGGGCGGCGGCGTGCCGCCCGGGGCGCTGCTGAATACGTTGCGCACGACGAGGGCGCCGCTGCCGTCGTTCTCGAGCCAACCAGTCTGCACGATCAGGTCGAGGTCGCCATCCAGGTCGAGGTCGGTCGGCAGGCTCCAGTCGCCGCTGGCGATGACCGCCCCGGCGCCGAACTCGCCCGTGGCCAGCGCCGCCGGCTCGATTTCAAGTTCATGGTCCTCGACTTCACCGTCCGGCGCTAAGCCGCCCTGCGTTAACCCCGCGGCAGTGCTCAGCCTGAACCGGGCGTACGTCATCCCGGCGACGGCGTCGGCAGGTACGGAGAACGCAAGCTCGTTCTCGCCCTCGACCACCGGGCGGTCCAAGAAGAGGGCCTCGTTGGGGCCGTTCCAATTGCCGTCGCGGTCGAAGTCCAGCCACGCGCTGAGCAACGCGCCGTTAGGCGCATCGCTCACCTGCACGGCGACCGTCGCCATGCCCCCGGCGATTTGCACGCGGCCGAACGTTACCCCGTCATCGTCGGCGGCGCTGCCGCCGGGCATGCCGTCGGTTTCCGTGTCCCGCAGGGCGCCGAGCTTCGGCCCCGTCGGCCCATGCGCGGCGCCGCCGGCGGCGATCGTCGTGGGATAGGGGGCCGGCGCGTCGCCGAAGTCGAGGCGTGAAAACTGCCGCCGCCAGGCGAACTTGCTGCCGGCCGTCGATCCCGAAGCGATATCCAGCACCCCGTCGCCATCGAGGTCTGCCGCCGCGACGAGCCGCGCGCCTTCCGCGCCGGAAAGCTCGTGAGTCGTAAACGCCTGCTGGCCGTCGTTTTCGTGCCAGGTGACCTTATGACTGGCCGTCGAGAGCAAATCGACGTCGCCGTCGCCGTCCACGTCGGCTGCGTCGACGTACACGTACGAATTGGTCATCCCCGCAGCGACCGCGCGCACCGTGAACGCCTGCTGGCCGTCGTTCTCGTACCAGTTGATCGCCACGCCCTGCGAGACGACGAAATCCTGGTCGCCGTCGCCGTCGAGGTCGTGCGGCACGGCCCGCCCGGCTTGGCCCTCGACGATCATGTGCAACGTGAAGGCGTGCGCACCGTCGTTCTCGTACCAGCCGACCCCCTGCCAGCCGCTCGCTAGGAAGTCCATGTCGCCGTCGGCGTCGAAATCGACGGCGGCGATTCCGGCGGGAGCGTCCCAGGCGTCCGGGAATTGCCGTAGTTGGAACTGCTCGTTGCCGTTGTTCTCGTACCAAGCGTAGCGGGTAGTCAGCGAGCCGCCGCCGACGAGGTCCTGGTCGCCGTCGCCGTCGACGTCGGCCGTGCTGATCGGGATGTCGCCCGCCATGACGCTGACCAGGGTCGAGCGCGTGAATGCCTCGTTTCCGTCATTGCGTTCCAGGTGGGCGCTGGAGGCGGTGGTTCCGACGACGTCCACGTCGCCGTCGCCGTCGATGTCAGCGGCAGTCGTGCGGTTGTACCAGAACTGCGCGAATGAAAGCGTACGAGCCGCGAAGGTTCCGCCCTGGTTTTCATACCAGGCCGTGTGCGACCGGCCGGTCACGAGATCCACATCGCCGTCGCCGTCCATGTCGACGGGCAAAAGGGACTGCGGCGCCGACAGGGTCGACGCGCCCGGCAAGCGCGACTCGCCGAGGAACTCGCGTTCACCGGCCGCAGGCGCGGCGATGGTTACGCGGTAGTCTTCCACTTCGCCGTCCGCGGCGGCGCCTCGCCAGCCGAGATTCCCGGCCGAACTCAACCGGAAGCGGGCGATCGCGTCGCCGGCCGAGGCCCCTGCCGGCACTTGAAACGTGAGCTGGTTGGCGGCCTCGACGACGGCGACGCCGGCAAAAACCTGCTCGCCCGCGCCGCCCCAGGAGCCGTCGCGGTTGAAGTCGATCCAGGCGTCCAACTTCCCGCCGGTCGGCGCGCCCGTCACGGTGACCACGACCGTGGCGCCCGCCTGACCCGCGCGCAACGGGCCGAAGGAGACGCCGTCGTCGTCGTCGCTATCGGCGGCGCTGGACGGCATGCCGTCGAGGTCGCTGTCGCGGCCGGTTCCGAGCAGCGGCCCCACCGCTTCGTGCCGCGGGCCATTGTCCACCAGCAGCGTAGGGTAGGGCGCCGGGGCGTCGCCGAAGTCGGCGTTCAGAACTAGCCGAGGCTCAAGGTGCTCAACTGCAAAGCGGCGCGACCTACCGCCGGGCCGTGCATTACCGGGAGGGGATCGTCGTGCCACGGGCGGTGATTGCCTTCAGAGATGTCCAGCAGGCGGCAACGGCTCCGCGCCGCGGATGAGCGAGTCTTCAGTCGCCATCTTAGCCGGCCGCGGCGGCGGCCTCAACAAAACGCGCACGGGCAGCCGGGTTGGCCGGAAAATGGTCTTGCGTTTTGCGCCTTTCTCGCTGTTTTCGCGTATTTCGCGGGCAAAAAAGTACCACGATAGGTGAATGCGGAGCTAATCGAGCGGGCGAATCTCCGTTCCCCGGATCAACACCCGGCCTTCCTCGCCCTCGCCGCGGCTGAGGTTTTGAAAACCGATGTGCCCGCGGCGCGGGCGATCCTTCAACGGCGGGGCGTCCGTGCCGTCGTGCCGCTGGATTGGCTCGGTCTGCTGGCTGAGGTCGATGTCGTGAATAAGTTCCCCGTTGAGCTTCGCCGTGAAACGGGGGCCCTGGAGCTTCAGCTCGTAGCGGTTCCACGCTTCGGGCTGGTAAAGCTGCCGCCGGGGCGCGACGGCGCGGTAGAGGCCGCCGGCGAGCTCCGAGTCCTTGGCTGCGGGGTTGTAGCGGACGTCGGCCATTTGCAGTTCCATGCCGTCGAACGCCGGGTCCCCGTTCATCGGCGCCCGCAGCGCCAGGCCGCTGTTGCCCAGCGGGCCGAGCTTGAACTCGAAGCGGAGCTCGAAGTCGCCGTACTGGCGGTCGCTCATGAGCCAGGTGCCGCGGGGTTGGTCGCCGATGAGCACGCCGTCGCGGACGGTCCAGGCGCCGTCGGCTTCTCGGCTGACGTCGTCCCACTGGCGGACCGTCCACCCGGCGGGCGAGCCGTCGGCCGGGAACAGGGGGACAAAGCCCTGGTCGCCCGCGGCGCGTCCCGCCGCCGGCGCGGCCAGCGCCATGGCCAGCGATCCGAGCCGCAGTGTGCGAAAAAGCGCGTGCATAAAACGCCCCGCCAAATAAAGGTGCGTCGTACAAGGGCGACCCGCAATAGCCGCCCGCCTCAGCCGCCGTCAGCCGCCGCTCAACGAGCGGCCGGAGCGGCGCCGCATGGGCCATCCTAACCAATTCCAGCGCCGCGTTTTAGGTCGACGCGAACGGTTTTTTGCCCGCCAATGGCGCGAATGGACGCGAATGTCCAAATAGCCGGTTGAGTTGCTATTTAGACGGCGGCCAGCGCCGCGTTTGGCGCCCTTGGGGCCGTTGGCTTTGGTCGGTCCCGCGAGGCTTGTTGCGAACCAGCCCGGCCGGCTGCAGGCCGCAAATCTGGAAAATTCGATCCAAAAAGCGTTGATAGGGCGTCGTCGGCGTGCCTAATATCGACCGGTGTCGCCCTTTTCTTCGCCGCCTGGAAATCTAACCATGCGCCTCGCCGTTTCCGCCGCCGCCGTGCTGGTCGCCGTTCTTATCGCCGCTTCGGCGCACGCCGTCGTGGTTCACCAGTGGAATTTCAACTCCGTCCCGCCGAATGGAAACACGTCCAACGGCACTACCTCGCCTAACATCGGCACGGGAACGCTGTCCCTGTTGGGCGGTTTGAATTTGAACTATGACGTTGGAAGCAGTTCCGACCCCGCTCCAACGGACAATTCGGCGGCCCGGTTGTGGGCTTTTCCAGCGCAAGGTGCGGGCGATATGTCCGCCGGCGTCCAGTTTAGCGTCTCGACGGTCGGGTATCTCGATCCCATTTTCACGTTCAGCCTGCAGCAAAACGATAGGTCGTCGCGGTATGGCGCCATCCAATACTCGTTGGACGGCGCCAACTTCGTCACGCTGAGCTTTTTTAACGATACGAATTCGGCCTCGTTCGACAGTTATACCGCGAATCTTAGCTCCATCCCCGGGGCTGATAACAACGCGAATCTCAAGTTCCGCATCTTGAGTGCGTACGAATTGACTGCCAAAGGTTCAGGCGCCTCGAGTTATGCGACAATTAACGGCAACTACAGTTCCGGCAACAACAATGTCAACCAGCCGAACGGCACCTGGCGGCTCGACATGGTGACGCTCTCGGCGACGGCCGTGCCGGAGGCGTCTGCCGCGTGGTTCTGCGGGTTGGGCCTGGCCGTGGCGGGGCTGGTGTGCGGCTGGAAGCGGCTTCGCTGAGGTTGGAGGCTGGAGGCCGGGTCAGGTTCTCCAGGAGAACATCTGGCGGGAGGCGACTCTGTCGCCGATTTCGCGCACCTCCCCACTCCGCGAAGATTGCCGCGGGCCGTCGGCGTCAGAGACGCCTCCCACAGGGCTGCTGCACTCTTACAGCCTGCTGCGCTTCTATCGCCTGGCGGCGGGTATTGTAATCCGCTTGCTCCGCAAGCGGAGATGCATCTCGCGGGAGCGAGATGGCTACTTTGCGCGAGCGACCCCCGGTTGGCGGCCGGGGGTCGGCTACGGTTCAATTTGGGGCCGCGGAAACGGCGGGGCCCGTTTACTTCGCTTTTCGGCGCCCCAGGCCGCGTAGACCGGCGCCGGCCAGGCCCAGGCCGGCCAGGGTCATGGTCGATGCTTCCGGCACGGCCACGGCGCTGGCGACGTAGCGGACGAAGCCCTGCACGAGCACGCCGGGGCCGGCGAACGCGCCGCCGCCGGCTTCGCCCTTCCAGGCGGCCAGGTCGGCGGCGTTGACGGCGCCGTCGCCGTTGGCGTCGCCCTGGGCCTTGCTAGCGCCGGTCGAAATGCCGAAGCCGCGTTGCCAGGTCAGGAAGTCGGCGCCGTCGGCGTCGCCGTCGCCGTCGAAGTCGGCGGTCAACGTCGTCGGCGGGACGACGGCGTACTTGAAGACCAGATCGTGGGCGCCGCCAGGATTGAACGCCGCGCCGATGCCGATGTTGGCGCCATGGGCGACGCCGCTGCTGCCGGTGAGGTAGCCTTCGCTAATCACGCCGGCGCCAGAGCCGCCGGCCTGTTCCCAGCCGTTTCCTGTGCCGTTGCCCGCGGGGAAGCCGGCGAGGTTCTGTTCCTGGAGGCTGTTCCAGGCGGTGGCGTTCAAGGCCCCGCTGGCGCTGGTGATTTCGTAGTAGTCGATTTGCACGGCCTCGCCGGTCAGGTTGCGAATGGCAACCTGGCCGTTGGCCTGCACCTCGGCGAAGAGGAACTCGTTGGCGGCGTTAGTGACCTGCACGTCGACGTTGTCCATGTAGCCGTCGGTGCCGCCGTTCACGACGCCGCCGTATAGGCTCACGCGAATCGACGTAGTGGCCGCCGGGATGATGCTCGCGCCGCTGTTGAGGTTCCAGACATTGTTGGGGCCGGGGTCGGAATCCTGGATCAGGGCCGAGCCGATGACGGTTCCGCCGGCGTTCTTGAAATCGACCTGGACGATGCCGTAATCGCCGTCGTTGAGGTAGCTGCTCATGTAGGCGCTGAGCCTGACGGCCGCCTCGCCGCTGGCGATCTGCGAACCAGTAGCGCCGGCGTTGAGCGTGACGTCCTGGTAGACGCCGTTGGGTTCGCGCCAGTCGCCGGTGTCGGAGCCGGGGTTGTTGTTCGGGGTGAAGTACCAGTTGCCGGCGCCGGGCGGGTCGTCGCCGTCGGCGTAGTCGGGAATGCCGGTCGTGTTGGGCTGGTGCGAGTAGGCGAACCCGGGCCCGCCGAGCCAATTGTTGATGGCCGGGGCGCCGTAGTCGCCGGTGATGGCGGTGTTCACGCTTTCGAACGTGCCGTTGACGACGAGGTTTTCATCGAGGTTGGCGGCGCGGGCCGCCGCGGGCGAAAGGAGCCCGCCGGCCGCCAAGGTCGCCGCTAGTTTCTTGCGCCAATTCGTGATTTTCATCAGGATGCTCCGCGAAATCGTCTGCCGTGTTCAGGGGTGTGCCAGTTGCGATAAGCCGTCGGGCAGTTGCCAATCCGCAGGTCAATCGCGCTTGCTCCGCGCGGCCGCCAAGAGCGCCAGGCCGGCGGCCGCGGTGAGCGCCAGGGACGACGGTTCGGGGACGCTGGCCAGCATGGCCGTGAACGCTCCCACGCCGTTGGCGGCGTCGAAATACGCCTTGAAGCGGACGAAATCGGCGTGGTCGTTTTTCTTGTCGCCGGTCAAGTCGCCGAGAAAGTACGCCTGCTGGTGCGTGCCGCTGGAGATATCCTTGTGAAGGTTGTTTCGCAGGATCACCCAGTCGGCCGAGGTGATGAGCCCGTCGCCGGTGAAGTCGCCGTCCTTGGCCGCGGCGCCCGTGGTCGTCACCTGGAAGTCCTTGATGATGATCGCATCGTCGCCGCCGAAGAAGATCCGCGACGGCTCGCTGTTCCAACCGGTCGGTCCGTAAAGGCTGCTGACGTCCATCGGCGGCGTGGTAACGTCGGCCGCGAACGTGCCGTTGTAGTTGACGTCGAAGCCGAGCGTGAACGTGCGGGCGTAGCGGTCGAAGTCGATCCGCAGCCGGTGCGTGCCGTCGAACGGCAAGTCGGGAATCGGGGTGTAGACGTCCAGCCCGACGTTGTTCTGGGTGCGGAAGACGTCGAGCGTCGGCGGCGGGTCGGCGAGGCCGATGTTCTCCGACTCGCCCCAGTACATCACCGACGAGGTCTGGGTGGTCCAGTCGGGAGTGAAAAACGCCGTCGGCACGGTCACGCCGGCCCCCAGGCCGAAGTAGACGTCTTGCGTCTCCATGTCGAGGGTAACGATCGTGATCTCGCTGGTGAAGCTGGTCGTCGCATAATCGGACTGGATGGTCCTGATATAGTTTCGGCCGCCGTCGGCCGGGAGCAGGCCGCCGAAGGTCGCCCCCTGGGCGTCGAACAACACCGTCGGATCGATGGGCACGAGGTCAGGCGGCGGACCGTTGCCGGCGCCGGTGATTACGTCCACCTCGAAGCCCGCGGCGGCCAGCGCGGCGCGGGTCGCCGCCTGCGTGGAGTTGCCGGTGAAGCCTCGGAGGGTGTTGGAAAACGAGGTCGCGGCCGTCGCGGTAGCCGTCGCCATCACCACGGCTGTCAGCGTCCATCCCCCACGTAGTGCGAGCATTGTGTTTTTCATGTGATGTATCCCTGAAACGCATGTCGGACTTGACCACCAGCGCCGGCGCGAGTCGCACGGCGGCGCGCACCATCCCGTCGCCCGCCGCCTCGCGCTCGTACCTGCCCCGGCGGGCGTGACGGTCGCTTCACTTCAACTCGAACGGCCGTAGATCGTTCTCTCCTTCGCGAATGACGACTTCAATTCCTGATACTTCGGGGTCGAGATACTTCTCCGCGATTGCCGCCGGGACGACGACGCTTGGGCCGGAATCCGCTGGCTGATCTGGTCGCTGGTCTTTGGTCCCGCCCCCGGAGGGGGGCGGCGCCGACGGTGCGACCAAGCTTACACGATAATCGCCGGGAGGCGCGCCGTCCCCTTCCACATAAGTTTTGACCTGAAAATTCCCGGCCGAATCGGTGTAAGCGAACGGCCGCATCTTGCCCAGGCGGTCGGCGGCGGCGCCCTGCGGATGGAAAATGACGGTCGCCTTGGGGACGCCCTCGCCTTGGTACAACACCTTTCCCCGCACGACCGATACGTCTAGCCGGCGCTCGCCGCCGCAGCCGGCCGCCAGCGCGACCGCCAGGAGGACGGCGGCGAACGTTCGCGTTCCCGACCACTGCATCGAGCACACCTCCGCACCCGCCGGCCTGGGCGCCGCTTCGCTCATTGGAGTCCAGACACCAGGTCGTCGCCCGCCCGTGTCATGAGCGAGACCTGAATGTCGATATCCATCGTCGACGGCAGGAAGTGGACGCTGCCATCGGCGAAAGCGTACATGCCTCCGCCCACATGGAACGAGTAGTTCTCGTTTTCGTTGTTGCAGTTCATGAGCGAAGTGCCGCCGGCGCAAATCTCGTGCGACCACCATTCGTTGTCGGGATCAGCCCACCGGGAGCCGGAGGCTTGCTGCAGCGCCCCGCTGGGTCGCACGGTCTTATTGATGCCGTCTTCCCAGAAGTCGGGCCGCCCGGCGTCGGGGCAATACAAGATGGTGTTGGAAAGCCCGTCGGTCACAAGCTGCAAGCGCGTCTTGCCGTCTTGCCCCGGCAGCACCCGCCCGCCGTTGCAATGGCTGTCGAAGTCCTCGTACTCCTTGACGCCGGTGAAGAGGTGCTGCCAGTCGGGCCGTTGTTTGATCCCCGTCGCCAACAGGACGGGCACGGCGCAAGGCGAGATGCGGCCGTTCACGCCGTAATCGGCGACGGCCCCGCCGGGGTCGCCGTTGGCTGTCTCGCGCGTGCGCTCCGTCGGGGCCGGAGCGCTGGGGCAAATGAACGTGGAGATGCTGACGTCGATCGCCTTGCGATTGTTGATGTGATTCCATCGCACGGTGAAATCGTAAGCGTCGAAGATCGCCTGCTGCTCCAGGTACGGGAGCAAGTAGATGTGCGTTCCATGGGCCGGGGCCGGGATGGGCCTGAAATTCGGCCGCGGCAGGAACACGTAGATCGGCGGCAATTCCTTCTTGGCCTCGTCATAGTTCAGCGTCGCCAGGGCCATCTGCTTCAAGTGGTTCGTGCACTGCGAACGCCGCGCAGACTCCCGCGCCGCCTGCACCGCCGGCAGCAGCAGGGCCACCAGGACGCCGATGATGGCGATGACGACCAAGAGCTCGACTAGCGTGAAAGCGAGTCGTCGCCGTCGGCGAGCTGCGCGTGCCATGGATACCTCACGCATGGAAGGCCTGATTAGTGTCGGCGTCCCGCGGCCGTGGGAACAGGCCGCACCGGTCGGCCGATGATGGATCGCAATTGCCGCAACGCCGCCGCGCGGCGGGCGTTTAAGATAAGGAGCCTCGATAAAAATCTCGTGAAGACCGCCGCGGCGCGGCCCCAAGTTCGCCGCGCCAGACGCCCGCCCGGGCCGGCCGAGCCGCAGGGCGGCCGGACGCCTCGTACATCTTAACTTACTTGCTGCAAACAGCCTACGTTTTGGGTGCGCAAAACATTTGGCATTTTTTGCGGGCCTAGGACCCGCCGTCGCTCAAGGGGGAAGCGGCCGCTGCGGTTTGCCAGACGCCGCCGTGGTATTTGCGGAACTCGCTCGGCGACGCCCCGACGCATCGCCGAAACGTCCGCGAGAACAGGTCTTGCTGAGCGAAGCCGGCCGCGCGGGCGACCTGGGCGACCGAGCAGCTCGACTCGATCAACAGCCGCTTGGCCTCCTCGATCCGCACGCGGCGGATTTCGGCGGCCGGCGTGCGGCCGATCGTCCGGATGAACCGCTGTTCGAGCGTCCGGCGCGCCACGAGCAGCGCTCGCGCCACGTCGGCCACGTACATGCCGCTGGCGGCTTTGCGGCGTATTAGTTCCAGCGCTTCGCGGACCAGCGGGTCGTCCACCGCCAGCGTGTCGGTCGAGTGGCGGACGACGACCCGGCTGGGCGGAAACAGCACCGGCTCGGCGGGCGGCTTACGGCCGGCCATCATTCGTTCCAAGAGCTGGGCCGCGGCGTAACCGACTTGTTCGGCCGGTTGATCGACCGTCGAAAGCGGGGGCGTGGAGATGTTGGACATCAAGTCGTCGTATTCGCCCCCCAGGACGGCGACGTGATCGGGCACCGGTACGCCGGCGTAGTGGCAGGCCTCGGTGACCTGCCGGCCGCGGGTGGCGCCCCAGGCGAGCAGGGCCGTCGCCCGCGGCAACGATTGCAGCCACTCGACCAGCGACGACAGGTGGGCGTCCCACGGCGGCGGCCCCGCGTCGGCCGGCGGCTGGACGTACCGCCGGCAGGCGTAGCCAGCCGCGCCGAGCGACCGGCTAAATGCCTCCGCGAGCCCGTCGTGGTAACCGGGGCGGTCGATCGGGCCGCAGTAGGCGAACTGGCGAAACCCGTTGGAGAGGAAGTACTCGGCGGCCATGCGCCCGGTGAGCTGGTCGTCGACCGTGCAGCGGGCGATCCGCGGTCCTTCATAGCGGTACCAGGAGACATCGACGGCGGGGAGCCCGGCGGCGGCGATTTCCTCGGCCAAGGCCGGCGAATTGATCCGGGCGATCACGCCATCGCCCTGCCAGCCGTGGGGGATATGCAGATGCTCGTACCGGCCACGCGGCTCGACGTGAATCAGCCAATTGCGGGCTTGCTGGGCGAATAGGTTGATGCCTTTGATCAGGCGGGTCCCCCAGGAGGTCGAGGTGTCGATCAGCAGGGCGACGCGGCGGGGCTTGGGCATGGAAGGTTAAAGAGGGGACGGAAAGGGGAAGGTGGAAGGAGGCGCCTGTGGTTGGCCGCAAAAAAAGGGAAGTTTCTGCGCGGAAAATGCTGGTCAAGAAGGTAGCGGTCAAGGAAAGTATAAAGACCGTGGATTAATGCCGTCTTGCACGCACGGGCTTTTCTTCCGATTAAACCCACCCGCGTGGCGTTTGCTCGGGCGGCGCACAACTGGTTTCTCATCAGAGGAGAACTGCTCATGAAGATTCGCAACTGGCGTCGTAAACTCTCGGCCACGTTGGCCGCCGTGGGCGCGAGCTACGCGGCGTCGCCGGTCCAGGCCAACATCACGACGACCCTCACGGGCGTGCCGGGCAGCGTCAACAACGATCCGATTCCTGCGAATCACGGATCCACCGCGGAAACGCTGCTGGCCTGGTCCGAAGTTCTGCCGGACGACGACTGGGATCAATACACGAATTGGGACGGCCGGGGCGACGTCTATCAAATCAACGACCGCGTCGCCAGCATCACGTTCACGCCGGCCAATGCGAATATCAAGGTCGCGATTGACTCGTTCGACCTGGACGAATGGTCCGGCGGCGGCGATACGACCGTCGAGTGGTCGGTTAGCGGCTCGGTGAGCGGGCTGCTGTCGTCGGGCATTTGGGACGACAAGAACGCCGCCAACGACCCGAGCGACGCCGGCGGCCGCACGCTGGTTTCGCCGCTGGCGATGGGCGCCGCCGGCGAGACGTTGACGCTCGAGTTCGATCACAGCGCATCGGCCGGTTTCATCTCCTACCTGGCCATGGACAATCTCACCTTTTCGTCCACGGTGATTCCAGAGCCGAGCGCGGCGGTCATGGCCTGGCTCGGCGTGGGCGGGCTGGGGGCCCTGGCCATGCGCCGCAAGCGATCGTAGTCGTCGGGCAGGCCGACGCTGCGGCGACTGGACGGCACACCTTTGTTTCGCGACTGGGCCTGTCGGGCCGGGGCGGGAGCGCATCCTCCCCGGCCTGCGTTGCTACGGTGGCGACCGCGGGTTCCATGCACGCTTTCCAGGCTTCGTCTCGCGAAATACCCTGGGCGGCGGCTGGCCCCGGCGTCGAGGCGGGCGACCCGCAGGCTGCGCTTGCAAAGTATGCGGACGCCGTCCGGCAAGGGACGGCCGACGCCGCGGACCTGGCCAACTACGGCGTGCTGTTGTGCCGGTTCTTTCAGTTCCGCCAGGCCGACGAGGTTTTTCGCCGAGCGATTGAAGTCGGCGGCCTGGACGCGGCGTCGTTGCGACGCATCGCGCACTGCTATTTTGAGATCGGCCGCTTCTCGGACGCGGCCCGGGTGATGCGGGTCGCCGTCGCGCGCACGGCGGACCCCGACACAGTTACGGTCAACACGCTCGCCTGGACGCTGGAGCGCGACCACCAGGTGGACGAGGCCCGCCGCTATGCCGAAGCGGCCTGCGAGATGGATCCCGCGTACGGACCGGCGGTGCGGCTCTTGGCTCACCTCGACCGCCGCGCGGGCGACCTGGAGCGGGCCGAGCGCCGGCTTGAGGACCAGTTGCGGCGCTGCCCGAGCGAATTCGATTGGGGCTTGCGTTACGAGTTGGCCGCCGTGCAGGACCGGCTAGGCCGCTACGACGCGGCGTGGGCCGCGCTGGAAGCGGCCAAAGCGCAGCTTGCTCCGCAGGCGGCCCGCCACCTGCGCGATTCGCAGTTCATACGCCGCCGCCAATGGGAGCTTGTGCAGTTGATCACCTTCGCCGATCTGCGCCGCTGGCACGAGGCGGGCGCGCGGCTGCACCGCAAGCGAATCGCCTTTTTGGCGGGCTTCCCCCGCTCGGGCACCACGCTGCTGGAACAGATGATCGCGTCGCGGCCCGATGCCATCGACACGGACGAATCGGGCATTTTGGCCAGCCAGTTCGTCGAGCCGCTCGTGTGGCGAGCGGACGACGGACTTAGCGCGATCATCGAGCTCCGCTCGTTGAACGTGGAGCAGCTTTCCGCGGGGCGGGAGGCGTACTATCAGATGACCGAGAGTTATCTCGACGAGCAAATCGGCGACCGCCTGCTCATCGAGAAGAACCCGCTATTTACCGCCGACCTGGCGCTGGGCGTGCGGCTGTTTCCCGAAGCGGCGACGTTGATCGCGCTGCGCGATCCGCGGGACGTGGTCCTGAGTTATCTGTTTACGATGGTTCCGCTGAACTGGAGCAGCGCCCCGGCGATGAGCGTCATCGAGGCGTGCCGGTTCTATGCCGATGCGATGCGGCACTGGCTGTGGTGGCGGCGGCGGTTGGAGGATTCGGCCTGCGAAGTGCGCTACGAGGATCTCCTGGCGGACCCCGCCGGGGCTACGAGGTGCGTGGCTGAGTTCTTGGGATTGGAGTGGGACGCTTCGATGCTGGACGAGCGCTATCGCTCGCAGCGCAAGGCCGTTCGGACGCCGACGTATGACGACGTCACCAAGCCGCTGTACACTCGCTCCGTGGGACGCTGGCGCAACTACGAGCACTACCTCGAGCCGGGATTGCCGCTTCTCAAACCCTTCCTCGAAGCCTTTGGCTATGCAGACTGACGGTTTGCTCCATACTGGCGATCCGCCGGGGGATGGCCAGCGGCCGCCAGTTTCCCGCTGGCGTTGGTTCAAGGGAGAGCTGCGCAGCCGCTGAGCCGTCGTTCGGACGAACGCAGCCCCGGGCTCTGCCCGGGGGTCGCTTACCACCAGGACTGAATTTGCCCTGAAGGAGAGCGACCCTCGGCCATAGGCCGAGGCTGCAGCGGGCCCTTGGCGGCGCAATCGTCAATTACCTGTTGTGGAGCCTTGGCGGCGGTCACGTATGTCGCATCGCGGACGATCACGGGCGGGGCAGGGGGGCGCCGGGGCGGTGGGTTCGCCGATGGTCGACCGCTCCACGCCCCGCTTAAAGGCCGCCTGGGGGCTGTGGCAGCAGGGACGCGAGACCGATGCCGTCAGCCTGTTCGAAGAGGCGATGCGGGCCGAGCCGAACAACGTGCAAAGCTACGTGGCGGCGGCTCGCGCGTATGCCCAGCGGTATGACTTCGTGCGGATGGAGGAGACGCTGGCACGGCTGGTGCGACGCGCCCCGGAGCATCCGGGCGTCCATCATTACATCGGCGAAACCTACGGCATGCTCAAACTGCCGGAGCGGGCGGTCGCCGCTTACGAACGTGCGGCGGCCCTGCCTGGCGCCGGCCCTCCGACATGGATGGAGCTGGCCAGCCTGTACGAACGGGCGCACCGGCTGGACGAAGCCGAAGCGCTGATCGAGCGCGCCGTGAAGAGCGGCTACGACCTGCCGCTGGTGCAATTGGTCCGGGGGCGGATCCTTCGGCGGCAACAGAAGCTCGGCCCGGCCGAGACGTCGTTTCGCCAGGTGATCGCCGCGGCGCCGGCGGCTTCCGACTGGTCGTGCCAAGCGTGGAGCGAGCTGGCGCTGATGAAAGACGCCGCGGGGGACTTCGACGGCGCCATCGCGGCCATCGAGCAGTGCAAGCTTGGGCAGCGGCAGCGGGAGGCGCGGCATTGGGCCGTGTCGCAGGCGGGCGAGCACTTCATGCGGCAATTGATGGAGAGCGTGACGCGCGACGACTTCCGCCGCTGGCGCGACCAGGCCGGTCCGCTCGCGTCGGAGCGGGTCGCCTTGTTGACCGGCTTTCCGCGTTCCGGCACGACGCTGCTGGAACAGGTGCTCGACGCCCACCCGCAACTGGCCAGCAGCGAGGAGCGGGACTTCATCGGCAACGAGCTCATCCGCACGATCACGGCGCACCGCGGCTCGACGCCGCTGAAAGAAGTGCTCGATCAACTCGAACCGCTCCTGCTCGAGCGCCAGCGGCGACGATACTTCGCGTCGATGGAGTACCTGCTCGGCGAGCCCCTGGCGGGCCGGATGCACCTGGATAAGAACCCCGCTTATAACTTGACCATTCCGATCGTCTTGCGGGTGCTGCCGGAGGCGCGGCTCGTCATCGCGATTCGCGACCCGCGCGACGTGGTGCTGAGCTGCTATCTGCGATATTTGCCGCTCAACGCCGTGAGCGTCCGGTTCCTCGACGTGCGGCGGACGGCCGAACGTTACGCGCTCGATATGTCGGCGTGGCTGCGGTACCGCGAATTGATCGAAACGCCCTGGCGCCAGGTCCGTTACGAGGATACGGTAGCCGACGTGGCGGGCCAGGCTCGGCTGGCCCTGGAGACGCTCGGTTTGCCGTGGGATGAGCAAGTGCTGGAGTATCGCCGGCGGCTGACGACCTCCAAGCAGGTGACCAGTCCCAGCTACGAGGCGGTCGCCCAGCCGATCTACACGCGGGCCATCGGGCGCTGGCAAGGCTATGCGCGGATTATCGAGCCGATCCTCGGCACGCTGGAGCCCTTTCTGCGGGAGTTTGGTTATAGTTGAACTGTCGGCGCCCTGGTAGCGGAATACGACGCGCCGCGAGCTCCCTGGAGTCTGCAACCTTGAGACGAATTGCGCTGCACCTGACGGGCGTCGTGGCGGTCGCCGTCGCGCTTTGTGCCGCCGGCGGCCAGGCGGCGCCTGTCACCTCGCTACGGGTGATGACCTATAACATCTGGGTCGGCGGGACGGCGGCGGGGCAGCCGTTGTCCCGGACGGCCGACGTCATTCAGGCCGCCCAAGCCGACGTGGTCGGTTTGCAAGAACAAAGCGGCAACGCCCCCGCCCTGGCCAGCATGCTCGGATTCCATTACTGGACCTCCGGCGGCAGCACGGCGATTCTGAGCCGGTACCCGATCGTGGAAAGCTTTAGCCAGGGGGCGAAGATCGAGCTTTCTCCGACGCAGCAGGCCTACGTCTTCGACATTCACTTCGCCGCCTACCCGTACCAGCCGTACGATTTCCGCGATGGAATCATTACGACCGAGGCGCAGGCCATCGCTGCGGCGCAAGCCACTCGCGGCGGCAGCGTCAACGGCCTGCTGGCGGGGATGTCGCCGGCCGTGGCGAGCGGCTTGCCGGTGTTTCTAACGGGCGACTTCAATGAGCCGTCGCATTTGGACTGGACCGTGGAAGCGGCGGCCGCTGGGCTCAACTTCGGCAAGAAGGTGGAGTGGCCGACCTCGCGCGCCGTCGTCGGCGCTGGACTTGCCGACG
>QEVI01000405.1 GCA_003576855.1 Planctomycetota bacterium | reverse complement strand
CCCCGACAGCAGCGGGCCGCCGCCGCAGGCATCGCCGCAGGCGACGTCGTCGCCGCAGCAAGGATCGTCGCAGCCGACGCCGTCGCAGCAGTCGCTCGCAAAGGCGACGGCCGAGACGTTGGTGTCATAGGATAGATTGCCGTCGACGGCCAACGCCGGACTCGCGCCGAGCGCGAGGGCGGCGATCCCGGCCCTCCATGTCCGAATCTTCACCTGTTAGCTCCTTCTTCTTTCGCTGCGCAGCCGACTCAGCTCCCAACCGAGCAGCGGCGAAGCCATTTCCGTGGTAGCGAGCCCTGGGCCTGCCTTGGCCGACAGGCCGGTATTCGCGAGAGAATCCATCCGCCTCGCACTCTTCTATCGACGACAGCTTTCGCAGCGGTGGAGCCGCAGAATGGGTAAACGGGGCGTTTTCGCGCTCGGAATGCCGCGTAGTTGCGAAACCTTGCCGGTTAATCCGAAAACGTGCGCACGGCACGGTCGGCCGCGCCGCGCGGCGGCCGGGGCGCCGCCCAGCCGCGCCTAGCCAATGACAAGCCGCGCCAGGTTTTCCGGCGGGGCAAACTCCAACGCCCGTCGCCACAATCACGCGGGGGCGCCAGCAACGTCTCCCCGCCAGTCGCATGCAACCGTTGATTCACGGCTCCGGGGTGCAAGGGAACGCCCCGGCAACGACATAGGTTGAACGTTCCGCAAAGTCAACGTACCGCTTCGGTCATTGGATGACCTTCATCACCGGACAGCTTCGACGAGTCGTCGCGCAACGAGGAGGGCGAACTCATGAAAACGGCATGGGCGGCAGCGGTCGCACTGGTTTGCATTGGTCCACCAACAGCCCGCGGGGCGTTTCCGCCCGTTGCGCTGCAGCCAGTAAGCCAGGGCCAGATTGTCTCGCCAGTCGGCATTTCCAACGCCGCCGACGGATCCAACCGGCTCTTCGTGCTCGATCAGCGCGGCAAGATCCACGTCATCCAGAATGGCAGCCTGCTGCCCGCGCCGCTGCTGGATCTGAGCTCCAAGCTGGTGGAGGAACGGCCGAACTTCGATGAGCGGGGCCTGCTGGGACTGGCGTTTCACCCCAACTTCGGCCAGGCGGGGGCGCCGGGAGCCGACAAATTCTACGTTTTCTACAGTGCGCCCTCGCCGTTGGCCAATCCCACCGATCCCGTGAACCCGATCAATGTCCGCAGCACGATCGCCGAGTATGCCGTGACTTCCGTCGGCGCCAACACGGCCGACGTCAACTCCGAGCGCATCCTGCTCGCCTTCGACAAGCCGCAGTTCAACCATAACGGCGGCAATCTCTCGTTCGGGCCGGACGGCATGCTGTACATCAGCACCGGCGACGGCGGCGGCGCCGGCGACGACGACGCGGGACATACGGGCGGTTCCGGCAATACGCCAGGCGCGCTGGGCAACGGGCAAGATCGCACCAACCTTCTCGGCAAAATTCTCCGCATCGACGTCAACGGCAACAACGGGCCGGGAGGCCAGTACGGCATTCCGGCGGACAACCCGCTGGTGGGCGCCGGCGGCGGCGTGCGCGAGGAGATTTACGCCTACGGCTTTCGCAATCCCTGGCGGGTGACGTTCGACGACGGCCCCGGCGGCACGGGGCGCTTGATCGCCGCCGACGTGGGGCAGAACCTGGTCGAAGAAATCAACATCGTCGAGAAGGGGGGCAACTACGGCTGGCGGATCAAGGAGGGTACGTTCCCGTTCGACCCCACGGTTTCGCCGACGCCAGCCGTGCCGCTGGTCGACCCGGTGGCGCAATACGCCCATCCCGGCGCCGGCAATGGACTGCAGGAGTTCGGCATTTCGATCACCGGGGGCGAGGTGTATCGCGGCGCGCAATTCCCGGCGCTACAGGGCAAGTACATTTTCGGCGATTTCAGCACCGCCTTCAGTCCCGCCAACGGCGTCTTGCTCGGCATGGAAGAGACGTCGCCGGGCGCCTTCAGCCTGTCGCAATTGACCGTCGTCGGCGGTAATCCGATCGGCCAATACATCACCGCCTTCGGCCGGGATGAGACGGGCGAAGTCTATGTCGCCGCCAAGACCGCGCTGGCGGCCAGCGGCCTCGGTCCGGGCGGTGAACCTGGTACGTCGATGCTGACCATCGCGGCGACCACGCTGTTGCTCAGGCGAGCGAGCCGAGTGGTCAGCGGCACGCGCCGGCGCTATCATGAATCGGCGTAGCAGCGCCCGCGCGGCGCTTGCGCCGTCGAGCCAGCCGACGCCGAGCGCACGCGGCGGCGTTCCACGGACGAACATAACCTCCATCCCAGGTAAATCCGACCCGGTGACTTTGAAGCATCACCTTATCGCCGTTATGTGCGTGGTCGTCGGCGCGACGTCGGCGCCGGCGGCCACGCTGCATACTGACGATTTCGAGACGGGCACGACGACGCTCAACTGGTTGGGCGGCTCGTCGCCGACTTACATCGCCAGCGGCGGGCCAGCCGGCGCTGACGACGCCTTCTTGCGGATTACGCCCAACCCCTTCCGCGAACACCTGGCGGTGTTCAACACGAGCTCGGCGTGGACCGGCAACTATCAATCGCTCGGCGCTGCTGCGGTGCACGTCGACCTGATGGCTCCTGCCAACTCGGCGCCGCTCCAGATTCGGCTGGTACTCTTTAGCGCGGCGACGAGCGTCCTGCAGCCGGAAAACCGCTGGACCTCCACAGTTGCGCAAACGACGCCCAATGACGGCGTCTGGCGGCGGTATACGTTCGCTCTGGACGAAGCGGCGCTCACGCGGGTTCAAGGGGCGGACAACTACGCGCAGCTCATGGCGAACGTTAACCGCGTCATGTTTCGCTACGACGTGAATCCCCCGAGTTCGGGCGGGGACCCGGTGAGCGGCAACGCGGAACTGAACCTCGACAATATCCAACTGGCCGCGGCGTCCCCGTTGGCCGGCGACTTCAACGGCGACGGCGCGGTGGATGGCGCCGATCTCACCGACGCAGACGTCGGCTGGGCGGCGCGGTTCGGCGCCGACCTCAACGGCCACGACTTTCTCATCTGGCAGCGCAACTTCGGCCAGCCCGGCGGCGTCGCGCCGGCCGCCACAGCCGTGCCTGAACCGGCGGCGGCTTTGCTGGTGCTGGGGCTGGCCGTACTGGGGCTTTTGCCGGTACATCCTGCCGCGACCCACGCCGCCGGCGCCGGTCGCCAGTTCGGCGACTGAATGCCCATTTGAGCAGCGTCCGCCGCGAAGGACGGCAAAGGGCTTTGTCGCCCGCTCGGCAACCGACCCGCGGCGGCAGTCGCAGGCCCTCCGCACGGGTGTAGTAATCCCGTCTGGCGCGAAGGGGTAAGATGCGGTAGCTTGGCAATCTCTTGGTTTCAATTTATGGAGGTTGTCATGTCGTATCCGCGTG
>QEVI01000083.1 GCA_003576855.1 Planctomycetota bacterium | reverse complement strand
GACCTGGAGGTAGTGGTCGACGAGCAGCCGGGCCTGTTTCAGGCCGGCGCGTGCCCCAACGCCGCGCTGTACTGCGGCTGGTATTCGCTGGGCAAGTACGTGGACGCCTTTCAGTGGGCGCCAGGCGCCGTCGCCTATCACCTGGCGAGCAGCGAGGCGACGACGCTTCGCAACCCGGAGAGCCAGGCGTGGTGCAAGCGGATGATCGAAGACGGCGTGGCGGCGACGATCGGTCCCGTGTACGAGCCATATCTCTTCGCGTTTCCTCGGCCGGAGGAGTTTTTCGCCTTGTTGCTGACGGGCCAATTGAGTCTCGTCGAGTGCTACTACCAGTCGCAGCCCTTCACGAGCTGGAACATGGCGCTCATCGGCGATCCGCTCTATCGGCCGTTCAAGAACCGGCCCATGAGCGGCGCAGGACGGCTAGACGGGACGCCGGCGGGACGCTAAGCCGCGAGCGGCTGGGGGGCGGCGCGTTCAGGCGCCGCTGGGGTGCGGGGTTCGATCCGCGATCCAGCACGATGGGTGCTGACGCATGCCGACGTGCGGGTAATAGCTTTGCGCCTTGGGCGCAGCGAGCAGGATGAGCATGGTGTGCAAGCCGGCGGCCTCGTGCGTCCGGCGAATCAGCTCGCGGCCGATGCCCTGCCGCTGATAGGCGACGTCGACGGCCAAATCGGATAGATACGTGCAGTAGCTGTAATCCGTAATGCCCCGCGACAGGCCGACGGCCAGGCCGCTGGCCGTCCGCGCGACCAGCAGGACGTCGGCGTTGGCCACCATGCCCGCTATCGCACCCGGCTCGTCGAGGGGGCGTCGCTCGGCGAGCGTCGATCGCTGCAGAACATCAACGAACTCCCCGCAGATTAGTTGCGGTTCGAGTTGGTAGCGAATTGGCGCTGGCATGGCTCGGAAGCCTCCGCGATCGGTTCTGCTTTATTTTCACCCACGCGCTCGCGAGGGGATTCATCTCGCGGAGCGAAATGACTACAGACTGACGCGCTGCGAGCGTTAGCGTAGTCGATTCTAACCGAAAAAGGCACGGGGTTTGCACTCTGCGAGCCTCTGCAGCCCCGGCCTTTGGCCGGGGGTAGCTTTCGTTGCTACACACTCAGCCCGGTGGAAAGGACCCCCGACCAAAGGCCGGGGCTATATCCGACGGAACGACGGCTTATTGGCTGCGCCAGTTCCCCTCAAACCCCGCGGGGCGATGTCATGGACAGTCGTGCCAAGCTCTTCGGCCATTCAATTCATCAACAACTGGTCGTGCTGCCGCTGGGGATGCTCGTCGGCGCGGTGGCGTTCGACGTCGCCTTTCTGGCCAATGGCAGCGGCGTCATGGCGACGGTCGCCTTTTGGATGATCGTGGCCGGCATCATTGGCGGGTTGGCGGCGGCGCCCTTCGGCTGGATTGATTGGCTGGCGATCCCCCGCGGCGCCCGCGCCAAGACCATTGGGCTGACGCACGGGCTCACCAACGTCGTCGTGCTGCTGTTGTTCGCCCTCAGCGCTTGGCTTCGCTGGGACGGGCCGGAGCGGCCGGAGGCGGCGGCCCTGGCAGCATCGTTTGCAGGCGTAATACTGGCCCTGTTCGGCGGCTGGCTGGGGGGCGAACTTGTGAGCCGGCTCGCCATCGGCGTTTACGACGGGGCGCACTGGAATTCGCCCAACTCGCTGAGCGGCCGGCCGGCGCACGAGCAGTCGGCCAAGTCGCGTTAGCCAGACCCAAGCAACGGCAGCGCCGTGCGCGGCGCTGCGGCAGGCCGCGTGTTTTCCTTCCGTGAAGGCCCCGCGAATGTCGACCGGCCAGACCCACCGTAAGCGGGCCCTTGTGGCGGGCGGCGACGCCGAATCGCGCCGTTCAGCCGCGAGCACGCTCGAAGGGGCCGGCTGGGAGGTCGTCGAAGCGGAAACGCTCGACCAAGCTCGGCAACACCTGTCGGCCGGCGTCGATCTGGCACTGCTCGACGGCGATCTGCCCGATGGCAATGGCGACGCTGGCGAGCAGTTGCGCGCCAGCGACGCCTTGGCCGGTACGCCCACCCTTCTGCTGGCGGAAACCGGCACGAACATCGCCGATCCCTCGTCGTACGAAACGGGCCTGGACTTGCTGCTGACTCGTCCGGTCGAGCCGCTGGTGCTGTCGTCCGCCGCCGAGGTCCTGTTCCGCGCGGGTCTTGCCGAGAAGAGATTGGCCCGGTGCGCACGGGAGCGAGACGGGCTCGCCGCCCGCGAACGCTCCGCCCGCGCGGAGATCGAAAACGCTCATCGGCTCAAGGACGATTTCCTCGCGACCCTTTCCCACGAGCTGCGCACGCCGCTGAACGCCATCGTCGGCTGGTCGGAGCTGTTGAAACTCGGCCAGCTTGACGACGAGGAGGTTCGCGAAGCGATTGACGCGATCGAGCGGAACGCCAAGGCGCAAACGCAGATGATTGCCGATCTGCTGGACGTCTCGCGGATCACCTCCGGCAAGCTGCGGCTGGATGCGAAAGTCGTCAACGTAGCGGAGATCGTCGAGGCGGCGCTGGCCGCGGTGGCGCCGGCCGCCGCGGCCAAGGAGATCGCCGTCGAGTTGGCCCTCGATCGGCTGGCCGGTCCGGTCTTGGGCGACGCGGCGCGGCTGCAGCAGGTCGTCTGGAATTTGCTGAGCAACGCAGTCAAGTTCACGCCTCGCGGCGGCCGGATCATCGCCTCGCTCCGTCGAACCGACGACGTCGTGGAGATCGCCGTCGCCGACACCGGCCCCGGCGTCAGCCCGGAACTGCTGCCTCATGTTTTTGAGCGTTTCAGCCACGGCGCCGGCGCCGCCACCCGCGCTTACGCCGGACTGGGGCTGGGGCTTGCGCTGGTCAAGCATTTGGTTGAAATGCACGGCGGCAGCGTTCGAGCCGAGAGCCCTGGCGTCGGCAAGGGCGCTACGTTCACGCTTGCGCTGCCGGTCGCCTCGGTGCGGCCGATGCGCGACTCGCCGGCCGCCGGCGCCGAAGAACGCGTCGACGCGCCCCACTCACGACCCGCGCCGTTGGAAGGGATTCGCGTCATGGTCGTGGACGACGACGCCGACGCCCGCCGGCTTACCAAGCGCGTGCTCGCCAAGAGCGGGGTCGAGTCGCGCGAGGCGGCTAGCGTCGAAGAGGCCCTCACGGCGATCGACGGCTTTGCGCCGCACGTGCTGATCAGCGACCTGGGCATGCCGGGCCAAGATGGCTTTGACCTCATCCGGCAAGTCCGCTCGCGCGGCTACACGTTTCACGATTTGCCGGCAGTCGCCCTCACGGCGTTTGCGCGCACCGAGGAGCGGCGCCAGGCGCTGCTGGCCGGCTATCAGGTTCACCTGGCCAAGCCGGTCGACGCCTTCGAGCTGACGGCCGTCATCGCCACGCTGGTGGGGCGTACGGGCGACTAGCCGCGGGCGGCGCGCCGCCGGCGTCACTTCTCCGGCAGCTTGTAGCCGCGCCAAAGCCACCGCAGCGACTGCGGCAGGATAGCGCCGCCATGGTTGCCGTTGTGCCCCCCCTCGCCCGCTTCGAAGCGGAAATCGTAACCGCGAAACTCCAGCGCCTTGGCCATTTGCTGATTGCCCAGCCACCAGTGGCCGTGCTCGTTATCCAGGTCATTGGCGCCGGCTTGCAGCAGCACGCGCAACGGGCGGTTCTCCTTCTCTTTGCGGATGAGGCTCGGATACGCGTCTCCGCCGCGGATGTTCACGAAGCTGCCGACGTGGCTGAGCACTTTGCGGAACTCGTCGGGCCGCTGCCAGGCGACAGTGAACGCGCAAATCCCGCCGCTGGAAATGCCGGCGATGGCCCGGCCGTCCGGATCGTCGGTGAATGGGCGGGTCTTGGCGACTTCCGGCAGGATTTCCGTCAGCAGGAAGTGGGCGTAATCGCCGCTTAACGTGTCGTACTCGAAACTGCGATTCGCGGGCTTCGGCTCCCATCCCGGACGCGGCGGCAACGCCGCGGACGTGTGTCCTGGATCGACGAACACGCCGATCGTGACCGGCATATCCCCCTGGTGAATGAGGTTGTCGAACACCACCGGCGTGCGGAATTCGCCTCGCTCGCGGACATACGCATGGCCGTCTTGAAAGACCATCAGCGCCGCGGGCCGCTGCGGATCGTATTGCGCGGGCGCATAAACCCAGTAGCGCCGGATCGTTCCGGGGAACACGCGGCTGTCGCTCCACATGTGCTCGGTGACCGTGCCGCGGGGCACGCCTTCTTGCGGCGAGGAATCGACGCCATATTCATACCGTACTTCCACGGGATCGTCCTCGCCTGGCGCAGGCCCAGCCCAGGCCAACAGCGGCAGTAGCGCGGCGCCATAGAACCAAAGCGTGCGCATCGCGGCAGAGTTGCACGTACAGGGGGTGAAACCGCCGGGGGACAACGGCGCCGTCAGTCTACCGGCGCGGCGCGGCCAAGAGAACCGCCGAACGCCTGGGTGCGCGACGGGCCGTAGTTACGGACGCGCCGCGACGGGCGTCGCTCGTCCGCCGGCCGTTAATAACGCGATCCGCCGTTGGTCGTCGCCGTGGAGGGAACGCCAGCGCCGGGCAACGGTTGCCAGCCCGACTTGGGGGGATCGCCCTGCAGGGCCTGCCCGCCGTACTGCTGCGCGGCGGCGACGGCGGTGGCGCCGGCGCCAGTCGGGGCCGGCGCCACTGTCGCCGATGGAGTCGAGCCGCTGAGCGGCCTGGCCGCCAGCGCCATATTCCCTCCGCCCCCGGCGGGCGAGGGGCCCAGGGGCGTCTTGGTGACGATCTCCTGGTTGTGCGTCTCCCACTTCGTCACCTGTTGAGGCACTGTTTGCGTGTCGGGCGTCCAGGTGCTGCGCGTTACAGGGATCTGCACGGTCGCGACTTGTTCCTGCCAGACCGTCACCGGTTGGTACTCATACGTCCAATAGGGCTCGATGAAGGGATTCCATCGGCCATGGAGTCGCGGGACGACCTGATACTGCGTTACCGGTACCCGGTAGACCTGCTGGTGCGGCACGTTTTCCGTCGTGACCTGCTGGCGATAAGTCGTAATCTGCCGGTCTTCGGTTTTCGTTACCGGTATCGGCCGGGGAACCACGGTGCGCGTCACCTGGTAGCGGATGCCGTTTTCATCAACGAACTCGGTGTTCTGCCCGTACACGCCCTGCCAGGCGCCGAGCGCGATGAACCAGCATACGGCGGCGATCGCTCCAGGTAGACTCGTTTTCATCGTCGTCCCTTGGCCCCTCCTGGACCGGAGCTGTAGCGTGTTGCTCCTATGGCGACAGCGCCGCCCGACGCGCGGCCCGGGTCGCCCTGGTAAAGACTTATCGGTCCGGGCGATTCTCCGGCTCCACTGGCGGGCGGATTTCGGCCGCTAGCAGGCGGGCGGCGGGGAGGCGGAGCAGCGTGGGGCTCGTGCGGGGCGCAGGGTTTCATCTTGCGGAGCAAGATGGCTACTTTGGATCGAGGCGCCGCCGGCGCGTGCCGCTGGCGGACGGCTTGCGGCAGGCCTAAAATGGCTGGGCGGCGCCAGGGAGCGGGCTCCCGCGAGCTTTGCCGCGCTAACGCTTGATGTCGCCGCTGTAGCGCCGATGGACGCCAGCTTGCTTGAAATCCTTCGTTGCCCGCAAGATCGCACCAGGCTTCGCATAGCCGAGCCGGAGGTGGTGGCGCGCATCAACCGGGCCGTCGCGGCGCAGACGGCCGTCAACGTCGCCGGCGAACGGCTTCGCAAGCCGCTCGACGGCGGCCTGGTTCGCGAGGCGGGCGACCGGCTCTACCCGATCATCGATCACATCCCTGTGATGCTTCCCGACGAGGCCATCGACCTGGCCGCCTACCGATAGGCTAACCGCACGTTCGGCCCGGCGGCGGCTTTCGCGGCGCACCTGCGGTCGATCCGGCGCCGACCGCATCCCATCACCGAGCAACTCGCGCCATGCCCACGATCTTCAAACGGATTATCGACCGCGAAATACCCGCCGATATCGTGTACGAGGACGAGCTGTGCCTGGCGCTGCGCGATATCGCGCCGCAGGCCCCGACGCACGTGCTGGTGATTCCCAAGAAGGAGATCGCGTCGATCGACGCCTTGGCCGACGAAGACGCGGCCCTGGTCGGCCGGCTGTGGACGGTCATTCGCGATCTGGCCCGTCAACTGGGCGTGGCCGAGACCGGTTACCGCGTCGTCGTGAACAACGGGCTCGACGGGGGGCAGACGGTCGATCACCTCCACTTCCATTTGCTGGCCGGTCGGCCGATGCGATGGCCGCCGGGCTGATCGGCCTAGTGCCAAGGGCGCTAAGCCGCAAGCGGCGATGCGCGACGGAGAGTCGAAGAGTCGAAATGCGAAATGCGTTGGGCTGGACTTGCCGCGAGGCCGATGCTACCTTAAATGGTTCCCGCCAGGGGTTAAGCGCTCAACGGCGGTTTACGTGCATCCATTTCACGAGGACGAAAGGCTTTACGGCGTGGTCAAATTGACTTTGCGTGATAAGGAGACGGCTCAGGAAGCCGTCCGGCGGTTTCGAAAGCTGGTCGAGCGTAGCGGCATCAAGAAAGAAATCCGGGTCCGGGAATTCTACGAGAAGCCGAGCGAAACCAAGCGTCGAGCCCGCCTTCGCGCACAACGCCGCGCCCGCCGCGAGCGACTGATGGGCGCCTAACAAAGGCCTCCCCGCGGCATGCCGGCGGCGTCGATCTGGACGCACGGCGAACACGCCTGACGATCCGGCAAGAGCCTTCGCTTCGCGCCGGACGACTCGTTGACATAAGTTACAAAACGGCAGCCGCTCCAGCGAGCGACTGCCGTTTGTCGTTTGATCAGGATGTTCGACGCCCGCGACGCCCCGCCTGCTGTCGCTCGTCGTCCCCGCGCCGAACCCTCCAGCCTCTAGCCTCCTATCTTCAGAATGCCACTTCGGCCCGAGCGAAGAACCCGTTGAAGCCGAGGATGTTGGCGTCATCGAAGTGAGTGATCTGGAAGGCGTTGTTGAAGTGGTACGTCGGGCTCATCCCCAGGTCATGCCACCCTGCCCAGAAGTAGCCGGCCGACAGCGTAGCGAACTGGTTGAGGTGGGCCGAGGCGCCTAGCTCCACTTCGGTGACCGGCACAGTGATGTCGTTGCTGGTCCGCAGAAAGGCCGTGCCGCCCGGATCGGTGACGAGCGTCTCGATATCGACGTCGCCGAAGAGCACCGAGAGGTCGCCCTTGCCGTAGAGGCTGAACAAGCCGCGCTTGCCGAGGTAGCGGCGGCCCAGGATGCCGATGCGCCCGCCGAAGCCGTCGAAATCGAGCGACGTGGTGGCGTTGCCCACGACGGGCAGCCCGGATTGATTCGGATCGAGTTCGCTGATGGAATTGCTCCAACCGACGTCGGCAAAGCGAATGCCGCCCGACCAGGTGATGTCCCACGCCGGGCACCAGCCGCGGCCCTGGCAGCCGCCGCAGCCTTCGCCGCAGCACTGGCCGCATCCCGTGCCGCAGCCGAGCAGGCAACCCAGCGGTATCGTCTTGGAGAAGGCCAGGTCGTACGACTTGAGGTCCACGTCGGCGTCGCCTTCAATGCGGCCGTTCTGCTCGAAGGGACCGAAGATGTTAGTAGCGCCCGACTCGGCGGCCGCGTATGAGCCGCTGCTAGTGAGCCGGGTGTAATCGAAGATCATCGACCCGCCGCAGTCAGGCAGGTAGAACCCGCCGTAAAAGCTGTAGGACGATTCGTAGTCGAAGTCGATTTGATGGAACGTCTCGCCGCCGGCGACGGGATCCTGCTCGACGAACGCCAGGGCTTCGCTGAAGGTCGCTTGGGCGTAGAGGTACTCCGCTCCGGCGACGACTTGCACGCGGCGGCCGCCCGTCATGCCGGAGAGCCATCCGTCGCCGTAGCCGTAGTCGCAGTCGGTCGGGCAAGTTTCGCACGACCCGTAGGACTCGAACTCCGACTGGGCCGCCATCTCGCCCATGTCGCCCTCGGCCTGCGGTTCGAGCTGCTCCTGAGCCTGCGGCTCGTCCTGAGCATTGAATCCGCGGGCGTGCATCGGGGCCATGGTGGCCGCCCCTAGGCATACTGCCAGCGCAGCAGCCCCCCAAGTGCGCAGTTTCATCTGTAATCCCCCCTGAGAGTAGCAATCGGGATCATTTCGTCCCGCGACTGGCAGCGATCCGCTTCGCCCCACAGCCGTACACACACCACGCCGCTAGTCGGAGCGCACATGCGGGACGCCCCCCGACGTGCAACGGTCGTTCACTCGCAATCATCGGATGCGGCACGACCGGCACTTTCCATTTTTTCGGCTGAATCGCCAGAATCGGCGCCGTCGGAATAACCGTCGCCACCGCAACCGGCGGCGCCGTTTCACCGCCCCGATGATGAGCGCGTCGCTGCGGGGCCGCCAGCCCCGCAGCGAGGGGCCGTGCGTGCTTGCCAGGAGCGAACACGATGAGCCGCCGTTCAGGCGCGGCGGCGTGCGGCGGCCAGGGCGGCCGCGCCGACGAGGGCCAGCATGGCGCCGGCCGGTTCGGGGATCTGGCCGCCGACCGTGGTGATCTCGATGGGATCCATTTGAATGTACGGCCGGATCGTGGCGTTCTGGTACGTCGGCGGCGCCGTCATCACGTCGAAGTCGCCGACCAGCCTGTTGGTGTTGGGGGCCGAGCCGGGGCCGGTGAACGTGACGGCGTACGAGGCGGGGTCGGTCGTCGCGCCGCCGCTGGCCACGGGGGCGCCGAACAGGACGTTGCGGTAGTCCGGATAGGGAAAGCCGTCCCCGTCGGGGTCGATGTCCACGCAGAAGATCGCCTTCTTACCCTGGTCGAGGCCGTCGAAGTTGACGGTAAGCGTCTTGCCGTCGTCCGAAAGCGAGCTGCCGATGATGGTCACGCCGGCGTCGCTGTACATCGTGTTCTTGACCAGGTCCGTGAAGCCGTCGATGGCGAAGTCGCCGGCGCCGAACACGTAGGGGCCCTCGTTGATCGTCAGCGTGAACGACGTAATCGGCGCGACGGAGTCCATGTTGTTGGTCAGCATCAACGCCGGCTTGTTGCGATTTCGGACGCGGAGGTGAGGATTGTCGCACGCCTCCTCTTTCCAGACGTCCATGAAGTACGCCTCGCCAATTGCGTCCAGCACGCGGGCGTTGCAGGAAAGCGTCAGTTCAAAGCCGACCGGCTGCGGAACGACGGCGCCGGCCGGGGCGGCGGCGGCGATGATGCAGAGCAGCGCCCAAGCGCTCGGCAACAGGTTCTGAATGATCGTCGAGTTCATGATGGCTGTTCCCCAGTGTCTGCGGCGAGCGACGCGACGCCGTGCGTAGTGCCCGTGCAGGTTCGATCCGCAATAGGTACTTGGAATCGATCAGGCTGAGGACCTCACAGAACCGAGCGGCGTAGGCGTCCGGGCCTCGGCCGCGTTCGATCGGCGGATGCCGCAGCGACCCGATGGGCACGCAACGACACCGGCGCGCACCGCAGTGCGCGTGCAGTTGTGCGCGGAGAGGCGCGACGGCCGACTATCCGAATGCCGCGAGGGGCCAAGAGGCGGCAAGAAACCGCGGCGAACGGGGCCCGGGGGCAGCCCGCTTGCGGCGCTTCGCCGGGAATCCACCGCCGACGGCCCTAAACAGCAAGTGGGGCGGCTATCGGCTAACGAGAAGGCGTGGTGGACCCAGGCAGATGCTTCCCGCCTGTTCGGACAGCAGCGAGGTCAGCGCGACCCGCCGCCGATCGAATGTTCATGAGGTCCACTACCCAATCAGAGCGTTATGAAACGAGAATATTATCGCCGGCGCCGGACAGACGCCCGGCCCGCAGTCCAGAATAAGAGGCCTCTGCGCTTCTGTCAACAAGATTGTTGACGTAGAGCATCGCAGCTTTGCAACCAGTGCGATCGGTACGACCCGACCGGAGAGCGGAGAGCGGAGAGCGGCGGCAGCGGTGGGGCGCAAATCTAGCCGCGGGCGACGTGCCAATCCAGCCCCACGTCGAGCGAGCGGGCGGAGTGCGTCAGGGCGCCGACGCTGACGCGGTCCACCCCGGTCTCGGCGATCTCCCGGACCGTCGACAGGCGGACGCCGCCGGAGGCTTCCAGCTCGACCTGCGGCGCCACGCGGTCGCGCAGCGCTACGGCCTGGCGAAGCATGTCTAGCGGCATGTTATCCAGCAGGACGATGTGAGGCCGCTGGGGCAAGACGGCGGCGAGCTGCTCGAGCGAATCCACTTCGATTTCGAGGATCATCGCCGCGGGGTCCTGCTCGAGGGCCGCGTCCGAGGCGAGGAAGCTGCGGACCGTCGCGATCGCCCGGCTCGCGGCGTCGCCGGGCGGTTCGCCGGGGCCGGCGAACTGGGCGAGGTGGTTGTCCTTGATGAGAATCGCGTCGTAGAGCCCCATGCGGTGCGTGCGCGCCCCCCCGCAGCGAACGGCGAACTTCTCCAGCCGACGCCAGCCAGGCGTCGTCTTGCGGGTGTCGTAGAGGCGGGCCTTCGTGCCGCTGACCGCTTGCACAAACTCGCTGGCCAGCGTGGCGATGCCCGACAATCGCCCCACGAGGTTCAGCACGATCCGTTCGCAGGTGAGCAGGTCGCGAACGCTCCCCGTGAGCCGGCCGAGCAAGGCGCCGGCCTCGATGCGCTGGCCGTCGGGCACGGCCTGGCTGAGCACGACGTCCGCCATCATTTCGTCCAGCGCCACAATGGCGGCCTGGATTCCGGCGGCGACGCCCCCCTGCCGGGCCACCAGGTCGGCGGCGCCGTGGCGATCCGGCCCGACCAGCGCCAGCGTGGTCCAGTCCTGCTGGCGTTCGAGGTCCTCGCGGACGGCCAGCCGGACCAGCGCCCGGCAATCCTCGATCGTCGCGGCGTCCCAGTCGGCTTGACGGAAATCGAGGGTCACTGCCGGCTCCGAACTAAGTACCCAAGCACAACGGCTGCCGCACCCCGGCGAGCCGCTATAATTACGGCTTTGTACCGCGCCATGAAAGCGGCCGTCCACACGGGCGCCAACTCGCGTGAGCGTCAGCAGCGACATTCCGCCGAACAGTCTCCTGCGGCCGCGGGATCAGCGGACCATATCGGCTGTGCTTGCCGCTGCGCTGGCCCTCATGGCCGCCTACTGGTGGCGGCACGGCGGCCACCGCGGCGGATTGATCGACGTCGACCGGGCTGAGCCGCTGGCGGCGAAGTTCCAGGTGGACGTCAATCGCGCGGAATGGCCGGAGCTGGTTCAACTGCCCGGCGTCGGCCAAACGCTCGCGCAGCGGATCGTCGCCGAGCGGCGCCAGGACGGCGCGTTTCGCGACTGGGACGACCTGCGGCGAGTCAGCGGCCTTGGCCCGCGGACGCTGCAGCGGATCAAGCCGTACTTGCTGCCGATACCGCAGGACGGCGAACTGGCGCGGCGTTAAACGCGGCGCCGCCGATCGGCCTTGCCCAATAGGAATCCTCGTGGAATTTCGACTCGAAGCGCCGTTCCAACCCGCGGGCGACCAGCCCGCCGCCATCGACCAGCTTGTCCGCGGCTTAAGCGAAGGCCGCGAGCAAGTGCTGATGGGCGTCACGGGCTCCGGCAAGACGTTCACCATGGCGAACGTCATCCAGCGGCTGCAGCGGCCGGCGCTGGTGCTTTCGCACAACAAGACGCTCGCGGCCCAGCTTTACGCGGAGTTCAAGGAGTTCTTTCCCCACAACGCCGTCAGCTATTTCGTCAGTTATTACGATTACTACCAGCCCGAGGCGTACATTCCGCAGCGCGACATCTACATCGAGAAAGACGCGTCGATCAACGAAGAAATCGATCGCATGCGGCTGGCGACGACCAGCGCCCTAGTGAGCCGCCGCGACGTGATCGTGGTGGCCAGCGTATCGTGCATTTACGGTCTCGGTTCGCCGCAGGACTACAAGGCGATGATGGTCGGCTTGCGCGTCGGCCAGGAAGTCGACCGCGACGACGTGCTCGCCCGGCTGGTGGACATTCAGTACGACCGCAACGACGCCGACCCGGCCCGCGGCAAGTTCCGGGTCCGCGGCGACTGCGTCGAGATCTGGCCCTCCTACGAGGAGTTCGCCTACCGCATCGAGTTCTGGGGAGACGAGATCGAACGGCTGTCGATCATCAACCCCGTCAGCGGCGAGACGATCGACGCGATGGAGCAGATGTACGTCTACCCCGCGAAGCACTTCGTGCTGCCGGAGGAGCGAATCCATAACGCCGTCGATCTGATTCGCAAGGAGCTCGCTGAGCAGCTTGAGCGCTTTCGCACCGCCGGGAAGATGCTCGAAGCGCAGCGCCTGAACGCCCGGACGCGGTTCGACGTCGAGATGATGATGGAGGTCGGCTATTGCCCGGGCATCGAGAACTACAGCCGCCCGCTCAGCGGCCGGGCGGCCGGCGAACCGCCTTCGACGCTGTTCGATTTCTTTCCCCAGGATTACTTGCTGTTCGTCGACGAGTCGCACGCCACGATCCCGCAGATCGGGGCAATGTACGCCGGCGACCGCAGTCGCAAGGAAACGCTCGTCGAGCACGGCTTCCGTCTGCCCAGCGCCTTGGACAACCGGCCGCTGACGTTCGACGAATGGACGCAGCGCGTGGCGAGCGTGGTGTACGTCTCGGCGACGCCCGGACCATATGAACTGGGCCAGACGGGCGGCGAAGTCGTCGAACAGGTGGTGCGGCCGACGGGCCTGTTGGACCCGGTCATCGAGGTGGCGCCGGCGCGCGGCCAGGTGCCCCATTTGCTTGAGCAAATACGCCAGCGTGCCGCCGCGGGCGAGCGGACGCTGGTAACGACGCTGACGAAACGGCTGGCCGAGGACTTATCGAACTACTTCATGGAGCAAGGCGTTCTCTGCAAATGGCTGCACAGCGAACTGGACGCGTTCGAGCGGGTCGAGCTGCTGCGCGACCTGCGACAGGGACGGTTCGAGGCGCTGGTGGGCGTGAACCTGCTCCGCGAGGGGCTCGACCTGCCCGAGGTCTCGCTCGTGGCCATTCTGGACGCCGACAAAGAGGGGTTCCTGCGGAGCGAGACGTCGCTGATGCAGACCATCGGCCGCGCCGCCCGCAACGTCAACGCCAAGGTGATCCTGTACGCCGATAGGATGACCGACTCGATGCAGCGGGCGATCGACGAGACCGAGCGGCGGCGAAAGCTGCAGGAGGCGTACAACGCCCAACACGGCATCACGCCGGAAACGATCCGCAAGGCGATCCATCGCGGCATCGAGGCGGTCGCCGCGGCGCACGCCCAGGCCAATGCCGCGGTCGGCCGCATCGAGGAAACCCAGTACATTACCGAAGAATACCTGGCCGAACTGGAGGCCGAGATGCTGGCCGCGGCGGAGAGTCTCGAATTCGAGCGGGCCGCCGCGATCCGGGACCGCATCGAGCGGATGCGCGATTCGATTGGCGAACGGGTAGAGCCAGTGCGCGAACCGAAGGGGGGGAAGGGCCGGCGCCGCGGCCGCGTGCCGCGCCCCAAGCGCAATGTCTGACGCGGCGGCTCGATCGCACGGCGCCGAGCGCCGGCCGGCCGCTTTGCACCACGAAAAAGGGACGGCCTGACGCCAGGCCGTCCCTTCAAGATGCCGAGTTGGCAACCGATCAACGGGCGCTGCGGCTCACTGAGTCGCGCCGCCTTCAGTCGCCGGAGCGGTAGCAGCGCCCTCGGTGGCCGCGCCTTCGGTAGCGGCGCCTTCAGTGGCCGGCGGAGTCGTTTCCGTCCCCTCGGTGGCGGGCGGCGGGGTAGTCGTCGCGTCGGTGTCGGTCGTCGTTTCTCCCTTGCAGCCGATCGTGCTGATCGTCAAGCACAGTCCCAGAAAACCTAACGCCATGCGTCTCATGTGAGAGACCTCCTGTTTTTAAGCAAAGCACTGCCGCCGCTTGGACACGCCCAGGCAGCGGTTCCACGCCTCAATAGCCGACTAAGTATGCCGCCGCCTGCGCGGAAAGCAATCGCCGCCCGCGGAAATCTTGCTGCTCGACTTCCGCGCGACGTCCACGGAGACATCGCACGGCGACTTCTCTGCAGGTCAGCGTAGCAATGCGCAACGGCGTAAGCAATTGGGTACCAACAAGCGAAACGCCCGTTTTTTACCCTCAAAGTCCACTTAGTTTCGCCAGGCCGAACGCCGACGCCGTTGGTTTGCCAAGCTCGGCAGGACCTGCTGAGCGCCGAAGCGGTCCGCGGCCGAAAAACTAACAGGCAATCGACCAAGCGCCGCTTTCGACCGGCGGACGCTGACCATCGGCCGACCTCGCGCCGGCTAATGTCAGTTCGCCGTCCCCTCCGCATTCTTGCCAGGAGCCCGCTCCGCCCATGAAGACCCAGCGATTCATCAGCCTGTCGGCCCTGTTGCTCGCGGCCGTCTCGGCGGCGGGCGCCGCCGGCGCCGCGGCCGGTCAGCAGTTCGGCGACGACGCCGTGACGCCGCCCGCCGCAACGACCAGCGAAGGCGATTCCTGGTACCGTACGCCGACCGTCAAAGAAGAGAAGGCGACCATCGCCCAAGAGAAGGCCATGGCTCGGGCGCAGGCCCGCATGGCGCGACTCGACGCTATGCGGTGGTATGGATACTCCAATAGCCGACCGACCGCCGCGACCATGCCGTTTACGACCATGTACAGTCCGGCCTGGCAGATGCCCGGCGGACGGCCGTTCGCCTGGCACCACACGTCGCGGCCGATCGTCGTGATCGACCGCTCGCCCACCGTGCTGCGGTAGGCTGCGATTGGGTGACGGCGGATCGTCGCACGCGCCGCGTGCCTTGCGCTGCAAGCGCGCTGACACGGCGTAGCGGCGTTGATGTTCGCGGGCGCTACGCTTGGCTGCCGCCGAGTTTCGCGGCACGGCAAGCGTTGAGCAATTCGCGTACTGCGCGACGCGCCATGCCGCTGGCCGGATGGCGCCGCAGCGCGTCGCAAACCTTTTTCGCCGAGCGAACCACGGCCGCGTCGGCATGCTGGTTCGCTTCGCCAGCCAGCGTCTCGCTCAACTGCAAGACGGCGTCCCAGTCGCACGCGGCGACGGCGCGGAACAGGCGCTCCACTTCGTCCAGTTCGGCGGCGACCAGCGCGTGGACCCGCCGGGCTTGCACGCCCAACTGGAGGTTCAACAACGCCAGTCGTCCGAGCGAGGGATAGTCCGCAGTATCCACGTCAGCCATCTGGGTCCTCGGGAACGAATCATCACGCGGCCCGCCGGCAGGGCTGGTCGGACTGCTGCGTGCGGGCCGAGGCGATCCGCCGCAGCGCCGACGAACCGACGCGCTCGGTCGCCCGCATCACCACCAGCGGCTCCCACGCGCGATCGAGTCCCGGCTGGCTGGCGAACGCCGCCCGCGCTTGCCGGCGGATTTCGGCGGCGGCCCGGGCGCGCACGTAGCCGCGGGCTTCGCAAATGCCCATGCCCTGCACCTGCTCGGCGATCAGGCGGCAGACGGGTTCGACGCTCGACTCGGTCACGCGGCGCACCAAATCGTCAATCACACGGCGGCGACGGGCGGCGATGCCGAAGCGGCGCGGAAGCATCGAGCGAGTCCTTTCCTGGGAGAAACGCGCGGCGGCCGGACGGGGCCGCGCGGCAGGTCGTTGCGCCGATAAGGAATCGAGTTTTCCGCCCGCGGTCCTAAAACGGCGCCTCGGCCGCTGGCGCCGACCGCCCCGCCGGCGTCCGCCGCGCCGCTTGCGCGGACTGCCCAATCGGTAAAAGACCTGCACTTGACCGGGTGGGGCCTAGCTCTTAACCTTCACCAATCGGTCAGGCGCCGTAGCCAAGTGGCTAAGGCATCGGATTGCAAATCCGACATCGTGGGTTCGACTCCCACCGGCGCCTCTTTTACCGATGCAAGCACAACAAGCCGCTGCAGGCGCCGGCGTGGCCCGCAGCGGCTTGTTTTTGCGCGCCAGCCTGAGATCGGTGAAAAGTGGGACTCAGGAAGAGGCGGAAGCGTGTATCCACATCAGCCCCGACCTCGCTAGGTCGGGGCT
>QEVI01000404.1 GCA_003576855.1 Planctomycetota bacterium | reverse complement strand
GCGCCGGTCGTGTCGACGACTTCTCCCGGCGGCGATACGGCCCCTATTTCCAAGTACTCCCCCGCCGACAGGCTGAGCAGCACGCCGCGGCGGCCAAGCTTGACGCCTAACATGCCCGGGGCGCCGGCGCTACGGTAGACGTCGATGATCTTTCGGGCATCTTCTTCGCCGGTCTGATGCACCGCCTCGGCGTGGCTGGGCACGTACAGGTCGAGATGCGGCAGCACAGGCGCCAGCGGTTCGAGCGGGCCGCCGTCGCCCGCCGCGTCCAGCGCAGTGATGCAACCTTCTTTGCGCAGCGCGGCGAGCACTTCCGGCAGGTCGCTGATTAGGTTCGGTAGCAGCGGGTAGTATCCCAGCAGCATCGCCCGGCTGCGGCGAAACAGGTCGATCTGGTCGAAAAACGCCGACTTGTCGAGCAGCTTCGGCGCGCCGACGCAGTGCATGAAGCTCCGCTCGCCGCTGGGGTCGATCAGCACAGCCGTAGTGCTGGTGGCGGCGGTCGGGTGAGCCAGCAGCCCGTCGGCGAGCAGGCCTTCCGCTTCGTAGCGATTGCGAATGACGGCCGCCCAGGGGTCGCTGCCGACGTAGCTGAACGCGGCGACTCGCATGCCGAGCCGGGCCATGGTGATGCCGGAGTTCGAGACGATGCCGCCGGTGGTGAGCTCGAGCGGATCGGTCTGGAACAGCTTGCCGCCGGTGATGGGCATTTCCAGCGGAACAGGCCGGACGAGCACGTCGACGACGCACGAGCCGCAGACGACGCAATCAAGGTCTTTAGTCATATCGAGACCGGCCGGCGATACCATCGCCGGCTTCATGAGCCGTAGGCTTCGCGTTCGAAGGGGTTGTCGCGGTAGGCGTCGCCGCCGCGAACCCAGGTCACGGCCGAGCATAGCAAATACGCCGGCCCGAACAACGGTCCCCAGCGCTCATACTGCCGGACGTGGACCAGTTCGTGCTGGCGAGCCGCGTCGAGCGCCGCTGCAGATTGGCCGAGGATGACGTGGCCCCAGGTCATGGCGATGGCGCCGGCGCCGGCCGGCATAGAGCGCAGCAGCGGCGCGACGGCGCCGCCGTAGAACTCCAGCGTGCGGCCGCGGCGTTGCATCCGGCCGCCGCTGGCGAGGCCAAGCACTCCGATGGCCAAGCCGATCGCCGACCAGGGGAGCGCCCAGAAGATCGCCAAAGTAGTTCGCGGCGACGGCATGGGGCGCTGAAGGCGCGTGGCCCCCCAAAAAACACAGCCCGCCGAGAGGGCCTGTAAGCCGGGTTCTGTCCGCGGCACGAGTGCCGCGCGGCGATCATTCCTCTACGGCGACAGTTGCCTGCCGCCTCTAGCAGCCTACCCGGAAGTCGTAACGAACCGGACCGGTTCATGCTCCCTGTTTGGCCTTGCTCCGGGCGGGGTTTACCGAGCCAGGCGAGTCGCCCCGCCTGCTGGTGCGCTCTTACCGCACCGTTTCACCCTTACTGGGAAGCGGTCAGCTTTCAGCAGTCAGCCAGAGGGCATTGGACAGCCTCCTGTTCCGACCTTGTGGCCGATCGCTGACTGCTGATTGCTGACCGCTTCCGAGCGGTTTATTTTCTGTGGCACTTTCCCTGGTCTTGCGACCGGTGGGCGTTACCCACCGCCCTGTCCTGCGGAGCCCGGACTTTCCTCCCGTCCGAGGGCCTAAAACCCTCCGACCGGCGACCGCCCAGCCCTCTCGGCGCGCTGTGTGCGATAATCGTAAGTCGCATCCGTGCGAAAAGCCAGCTAATTCGCGGCAGGACAAAATCGCCGGAAGGCCGCTTGCGGCTTAGCCGCACCACCGCGCCCCCTGCCACGAGTTTCGGCGGGCGAACTCCGCTTCAATGGCCCGCTTCACCGCCGGCTTGTCCAGACACCAACTCGGCCCGATGAAGTAATCCGGCGGGGCGTCGCCGCTGATCCGCTCGATCACCATTGTGGGCGGCAACTGCTCGATGAAGTCGACGATCGTCCGCACATAATCGTCGCGGTCCATCAGCTTCACCTCGCCGGCGGCGACCTGGTCGGCCAGCCGCGTGTTCTTCACGCAGTACAAATTGTGAATCTTAACGGCGTCCGCCCGCAGCCGGGCGACCTCGCGGCCGGTCGCCATCATGTCGTCGTGCGACTCGCCGGGCAGACCGAGCATGACGTGCAGGCAGATTTCAAAAC
>QEVI01000082.1 GCA_003576855.1 Planctomycetota bacterium | reverse complement strand
ATCGGCCCCATGGATCGCCGCGGATCCCCCCGGCGCGAGCGGCGTTACGCTCATCTTGAGAGCGCACCGGGCAGGGTGTCAAGAAAATATGCCGGTGGCGAAGTAGCCGTTTCCCCCCCGGCGCGGATGGCGCCGGCGGCGCCGATTGGCGCGATTCGGCGGCGGTCGCCGGCGAGCTTCCGGAGTTGCCCGAACAAACGCCGGCCACGCCCGTCCTGTGGCCCTACGACCACTCCGGATCGCCGACGATATGCCGCAAATACTCGGCAAGCTGCGACTGCATTTCGAGCAGCTCCTGCCAGTTGGCGATCGGTATGGTGATTTTGCCGTGCTCTTCGTCGATTTCCGCCGATTGCACGAGCTGCCGCGTGCGCAGGTGGAGGTATTCGAGGATTTCGGAGACGGCCGCCGCCTGGCCAGGGCTGAGCTGGGTCGGCAGATCGGGCGGCATGGGGATGTGAAGCGTGCTCTGCAGATCTTCAGAGGCGCCCAAGTGCAACTCGAAGCTGAGCGACTTGGAGTCGACCCGCTTGGCGAGCTCGTCGACCATCAATTCGTTGTTCTCCGCAATGCCGTCGTTGCGAAGTTCTTCCAGCCGGTGGGCGATTTGATCGCGCGTGCCGAACAACAGCACCGACCGGCCCAAGGAAATGACGTCGCCAAACCGCAGGATGCGTAGCTGCGTGTCCTCGCCGTTGACGCGGGTGCCGTTGGTGCTGTCGAGGTCGGTCAGCACCAGCTTTCCTTGGTCTTCCTGGATTTTGAGGTGGAATCGGCTGATTCGCTCATCGTTGAGCTGAACCGTGTTTCCTTCTTCTCGGCCGATGGTGACGGGCGGCTCCAAATCCTCGTAGACTTGTCCCCGATCGGCGCCGTCCAGCACGCGAAGTGTGACCCGAGTCATTGCCGCCGGCCGCGCCGCCTCTACCCTCGACGTAGTTCCCACCTGCGACCCGGCAGGGATTGATTCCGCTACCGGCCCTGTTGCGCTTATAGCACGCCGCTATGCAAGCAGCAAGCAAATCCGCGCCGCCGCATTGCAGGGGCGCCACTCGTACGTCGCCGACGCCCCAGCGGCGCCGCGATGAAGCGGCCTTGCCCTCCCGTGCCGCCGCCGCGCCGGCCCCGTTTAACCGGCATTCGCGGGGGAGGCTCGGTTTACTATCGACTCAGCAACTGCCGTTCCGTAATGCCGGGGCCGCTTGCTCGGCTAGCCGTCGATGGGCGTGGCCCCCGGCGGGGGATTGCCACGACCCTGGCGAACATAGTTGGTTCGCCCACGGGCGTACTGGTCGGCCGACGGCAGTTCGGCGTCCGCCTGGCGCTCGGCGGCCTCAAACAGCCGCTTGAGGTACGGCCGGCACCAACCGCAGCCGGTCCCGGCGCCGTAGCACTCGGCGAGTTGGGCGGCGCGCACCGGGCGTTCGACGCGGATGAAGTTCTCGACCTTCCGCCGCGTCACGTGGAAACAGAGGCACAGTTCGTCGCCGGGTTCCATGGATATTTGAACACACGTCGCCGCCGCCGCGCTCGGCCGCGACTCGCTTGCTGCCTGCGCGTTATCTAGCACGCCAGCCAAATACCGGCGTTCGGCAGGGGCCGTTCAAGTATACCGGTTTTGCGATCGTCCGGTGCGGCGGGACGAAAATGCGAGGGGTAATAAACTCGACCCGGCAGGCACGTCCAAGCGATGCCGGCGTCGCCTCGCCCGCGCGGACCTCGGACGGTCGGCGCCGTTTGCGCCGGCGGCAGATTTTAACCGGGGCTGCGGTTTTCCACCGGCCGGCGGCGACAGCAGCTAGCCGGTGCGCTGGTCGCGACGCAAGCCAGGCGGCCATCAAGGCCGATCTTCTGCACAGAGGAACACCTCGCCGGGGGCGGCGCCGCGCGCCGTCGCCTGAGCGAACCATTGCGCCGGCGTTTCCGATGGATGAACCGCGGCGCGGCAGGGAGGCCAATGACTTACATCGAGTGGACCCGACGACGTGCGAAGTGGCCGTACCTAGCGGCTTTGACGTGCCTGTTTGTGTTGACGCTCATCGCGCCGCGGGCCTGGCGCCGGGCTGATGCACACCGCAGCACAGCCCGCCGCGCAGCTCCGAAGCTGGACTCGCCAGCGCACGTTCCCCACGCCGACGCGCACCGCCTGGACTTACGCCTGGCGCCGCCGACCGTTGCTCCTGAAGCGGCGGTGGAGGTTCCGACGCTGCCGCCGCTGGCCGTAGCGCCGCTGACCGCCGGCGACCCGCCTCCCATGGTGCTGGCCGACGATTACGTGGTGGTCGATGAGCCGCTGGTCGAGGTTGCGGCAGCGATTGAACCGACCGCCGCGGACCCGGCGGCGGAACATGTCCCGCCGGCGGAGGTCGAGGCCGTGGCCTTGCGACCGCCGGCGCAGAGCGTGCTGGTCCGCCGAGCCGCGGCGCCCCCCGTGGCCGAGCGGCCGCTGTTTAACGTCGACGTGCTGGTGCAGGTGCGAGACGCGCTGCTGGCCGTCGTCGCCGAGGCCCCACAGCGGCAGGCGGCGGTGAAGGTCGCCCCCGCCGAGCAGCCGCCGCCCGCGGCCACGCCCGTCAACCCGCTGCGAGTGCGCGTGACCAGCCCCGACGACCGGCTCGCCATGATTCCACCCCCGGCGGACGCTTCGGCGGCCTCGCCATGGTCGGCGCTGCCGCGGGAGCAGCCGTCTTCGCTCGCCCTGCAACCGGCGCCGGAACTGGCCGACCCGCTGCCGGCGAGCCTTTCGCCGGCGTACGTCGAGCCGCCCGCCGAGCCGGTGCTGCGACGCCGGCCCGACGCCTTGATCGCCCAGCTTGATGGGCTGTCCGGGGTGGGGCCGGCTTCCGAGTGGGCGCAGCAGGCGCTGATCCGCATCGAGTCGCTGCTGGAGCCGGCCGCAGACGAGTTCGACGGGCCAGCGGTCGTCGAGGACCTGGCGCGACTGGCCGAACAGGGGTTCCACGCGGCCCTGACCGTGAAGGACGCCTCGGAACAAACGGCGTGGCTGCGGGCGACCCGCGCGCTGGATCGCCGTTTGCCGTTATGGGCGTTGCTGGCCGACCGCCAGTACATGCAACAGACGGCCGGCACGGCGTACGCCGAGGACCATGCCGGGCTTATGCCTGCCCTTCAAGCGGTGGCCGACCTCACCGCCGACAGCGCCGAAGGAGCGTCGTGGCGGCAGTACCTTCGTTTGAACGACCTGGCCGGGCTGGCGAGCATTGGCGGCGGGGACCATGCCGAGCAGCGGCGGGCCGCCGCGCGCGAAGTGCTCCTGCGGATGGAAGATCCCTGGCTGACCAAGAAGCAACAAGCGTTCTTGGAACAGGCGCCGATCGCCGAGCTGGCCCGCCAACTTCGGCCCTGGGCCAGCGGCGAGGCGTCGCTGGACGTCCTGGCGGCGATCGTCGAACGCTATGAATCCCACGGCTCGCAGCGCGACGCGGCGGCCATCGCCGAACTGCGGATGCGACTGAAGTGGTCCGACGATTCGCGGCTGCACGTGCTAGCCGATGAACTTGACCGGCATTATCGCAATGCGAACGTGCGGATGGCCTTTACCGCCGAACTGATCAATCGCCTGATACCGCCGCAACCGGCCGACGTCAGCCCCGTGCACAGCCGCATCGCGGGAACCGACGTGCAGGGCCGCTCGGAGACGCACACCGATATCTACGTGCGATTGCTGCCCGATCCGCGGGTGTGGCGCTTCGGCCTGGAAGCCCGCGGCAAGGTCAGTTCGCAGACGCGATCGCTGACCTGGCCGGCCCGCTTGCGCAACTCCAGCCGCATGGAGTACGAGGCCCGCAAGCTCGTGCTGGTCAACCGCTTCGGCATGCACGTGTGGCCGGCCGAAGCGCGGGCCGAGGGCAATACCAGCCTGGTCGGCGTCGACAGCTCGTTCGGCTACGTGCCGGTTTTGGGAACGATCATCGAGAACGCCGCGCGAGAACAGCACCGGCTCAGCCGGCCGCGGGCGATCGAACAGGTGAAGGACAAGGTCCGCGAGCAAGCTTGCCAGCGCATGGACAGCGAGGCCGACGTCAAGCTGGCGCGACTGGAGTCGCAGCTCAGGGAGCGGGTGCTGGAGCCCATCGACCGGTTTCACCTGGCGGTCGAACCGCTGGAGATGAGCACCACCGACGAGCGGGCGACGATGCGCGTGCGGATGGCCAATGTGCAACAGCTCGCGGCCCACACGCCGCGGCCCTCGGCGCCGTCGGACAGTCTCGCCAGCTTTCAACTCCATCAGTCCGCGTTCAACAACGCCCTGCAGGGCTTGGAGCTGGACGGCAAACGCATGACGGCGATCGAACTGCGCGAGACCTTGGCGCAAAAATTCCGGCGCCGCGCTCAGCCGCAACCCGACGACTTGCCGAAGGCGGCTAAAGTCGAGTTCGCGGCCTACGATGCGATTCGCGTGGCGTGCGACGGCGATCGCGTGGAACTGATTCTGAACATTAAAGAGCTGCGCCACGGCCGCGACAGCATTCGTGGCGTCGGCGTGCACGCCTTCTTCAGGCCGCTAGTCGACGGGCTCGACGTCAAGCTGGTCCGCGACGGTACGCTGCAGTTCAGCGGCGCCCATCTCCGCACGGGACCGCGCATGGTCCTGCACAGCGTGTTCGGAAAGCTGCTGCCGAAGGATCAAGAGATTCCGGTGCTGATGGCGAAGCTTGCCGACGACCCGCGGCTGGACGGCATGATGATCACGCAGCTCGTCATCGACGACGGTTGGGTCGCGGCGTCGCTGGGTCCGGCCCGCGCCGATCGGGTCGTGTGGCGGACGCACGGAACCGAGCGGCGGTAGGGAGACTGGCGACCGCTCCGGCGGCTCGTTGAGCCGCGGCTAGCGGGGGAACGCGCGGTCGGCGAGGATGTGGCCGGTCTGGTGGGCCAGGCGGTACAGCAGCAGAACGGCAATGCCGGCGTCCGCGCCGGCCGCCAGGCGCCAGCCGATGGGCGAGCGCAGCGCAAGATCGACCTGGGCCATGACGGCGATGACGCCCAGCGGGGCATACGCGGCCGCCGCCACGACGAGCAAGCCCGCGCGATGGCGGACGCTGAGGCACGTGCCCCAGGCGATCAGGGCGATCGCGCCCGTGATCGGCACGGCGGCAGTGAGCTGCGCCGCGATGACGATCGCCACGCCGACCAGTATCAGGACCGCGGCGGCGCTGCTGTTGCCGGAGGAGCATGGTGTACGGGCCATGCCCCCATTGTGATTCGGCGCCGGGGCGCGCCTACCGCGAGGGCCAGACTTGCGGCTGACGTTTCACCGTCAGGTCGGCGCAACCGGTACAGGCGGTATTGTCAGCGCTCACACGGTTCGGTCGAAATACAGGAAGCTCCCCTGGATCTCGCTCCACGTCATGGTCAGCAGGCCGTATTGCGCCCCCCAGGGATTGAACAGCGTGATCTGCTGGGCGGCGGCGTTGTAGCTGACGACCGAATACGCGTGCCCGCCGACCACGCTCGCCGAGGCGGGCGTGCTCTTCGAGGCGAAGCCGATCATCTTGCCGGCGTTGTACGCGTTGACGAACGTCGTGAAGGAGCCGGCGGCGGTAGTCATGGCAAACGCCGCCGTGGCCTGGCCGCTGACATGCCCCAGCGCGGCGTAGATGTAGCCTCCGGCAATCGCGTTGTAGGCGTTCTGCCCGCTGCCGGGCAGTCCGGACCGCGTAAAGCCGAACTCGTTCAACTGCACGTAAGCCTTCTCCGCCAGCGAAGTCCACAGCTCGTTGCCCGCGTTGGCATACGACATGCCCCGGCCGGCGTAGAGCGCCTTGCCGTCGCTGTTGGTCGGTAGATAAGAATCAACCGTGACGTAGTACGACACGCCGTTGTTGTAGAACCGGACGGTGTACGTGCCGTCGCCGTTCACGATGAACATGCTATTGATGATGCTCGCGTTCTGCTGGGCGACCTCGGCCAGCGACATCACGAAGTAGCAATCGCCGACGTTGCCTTGCTTGATGTCCGTGTAGGCGGCGCCATCGACGAAGAGCTGTCCCGCGAACTGCCGGTACGTGCCGCTGGCCGCGGGCCGGTCGAGTCCGAGGAACCACTTGTTCACCAGCTTCTCAAGCTGCGCCGAGGACGAACCGGCGGCCAGATTGCCCAGGCCCGCCCCGGCGTAGTAAGCGTTCGCCGCTTGATTGGTCACCACGTAGGTGGTGAGTTTCCACAGGTGTTCCATGCCGCCGAAGAGCGTGGTGGCGCCGGCGATCTTGCGCAGGTCGGCCAGTTCCACGGCGTCGATCACGCCGCCGTCCTCGGCGCTGTCGAACAGCGCGAGGATGTCGCTGCGGTTGATGAGATTGTCGGCGTACAAGGTCGCGCCCAAGGTTTTGAGCGCCTCATCGACGATGTTGGCCGAGAACCAATTGGTCGGCGGCGTGGGCGTGGGCGTGGGCGTGGGGGTCGGAGTGGGAGTGGGGGTCGGGGTCGGCGTCGGCGTCGGGGTCGGCGTGGGAGTGGGCGCTGGCTGCGGCGCTCGTTGGTCGTACACGACCTCGTCGTTCAGTTTGGCGAAGTTGCCGTTCCAAACGTACAGCGTCTTGCCCGGGCAGGTGAAGCTCAGCGTGTCGCCGTTGCCGAAGCGGACTTGCTTCGTGCCGGCGCTGCCGGTGATGACGGCGTTTTTCGTCAGGCCGTTGAGATGAACGAGGTCGGCGCCCCCTTTGAGATTGACGTCGATGCGCGTCACCTGGCTAGTCGTCCAGGCGTTGTGGATGCCGTCGATGGCGATCCAGCCGCCGGCTTGCTTGATGTTGATGAAGTTGGCGCCGTCGGTCCCGGTCACTGTCAGCACGCCGTTGAAAAGCCGGGCGCTGAGGCCGGTCGTGGGCTTGGTAATGGGCGTCGGATCGGGCGTCGGCGTCGGATCGGGCGTCGGCGTCGGGTTCGGCGGCGTCGGGTTGGGCGAGGGGGTCGGACTGGGATCAGGCGCTGGCTGCGGATTGCGCTGATCGTAAACGACGGTGTTGTTCAGCTTCGCGAGATTGCCGTTCCACACCAGCATCATGTCGCCGCTGGCCCCGAAGGCGGTCTGCTGCCCGTTGGCGAAGGTGATTCGCTCCGTGCCGCCGCCGGCGTTGACGACGAGGTTTTCCGTCAGGCCGTTCATGTAAACGTGGTCGTCGCCGCCGCCCAGGTTGACGACAATCGCGTTGACGGCGCTGGTTTGCCAGGCGTTGTACACGCCGTCGATCGCCAGCCAGCCGCCTGCTTGCCGGAAGGCGATTGCATCGGCGCCGCTCGTCCCGTGGACCATGAGGACGCCGTTGTTGAGGCTCGCCGCGACCCCCGCCATCATGCGGCGATCTTCCATCGACTCGAACTGCAGGCGACGAGCGGCGGACTTTCGGCGGGTCTTCACAGGAGCGTCTCCAACGAGAAAAGGGCAGCGGCGCTCAAGCGGCGAAGCAGAGGCAGCCGAGCGGCCGAACGCGAAGCGACTGGCAGGCGATTGACGAGTGGATAAGCAGGCAAACCGACGAGGAGCGGAAGCTGCGCAAGCCGCGCCGCGTCCTTGGCAAACCTAGGTCAGATTTCCCGGGCGTCAAACGACCTGGCAAAGCAAGCCGGCGTGGCGTCGCCGCCGGGCGACGACGTTGCGAAACGGCAACATGGAGCGGCGAGCCAGCGTGGCAGAAGTGCCGCATGCAATGCGACGCCGCGTTAGAATCATACGCAGCTATGAAAGATGATGTTCATCCGCCGACGCCGACCGCCGCACCGCAGTTCCGCCTGCGAACGCTGCTAGGGGTGACGACCGCCCTGGCGGTGCTGGCTGCGCTAGCAGGACCGCTGTATCGCAGCGCGCCGCCGGAGGGGCAAACGCGGCTGCTGATGCATTGGAGCGCACTGCTGTCCGTCACGGGGCTGGCTTATTTCTCGCACCAACGGGAGAACAGCCGCCGGCACGGGGGCCGGCCAGCACGGTTTGTCGTCTGGGAGACGAGCCGCAATCGTGCGGCGGAAAGGCGGCTGTGGCTCGGCGTATGGCTGTGGTTGATCTTAGTTTGGATATGCATCACGTCCTATGCGGCGGCCTTTGAGCAGCACAGCGCGTGGGAGGCGCTGGGCAGCAGCCTTATCCCCGGCATTGCGGCGGCAGGATTGATCGCTTCCTATTCGCGGCGGGTGTTGTTTCTTTGTGACGAGGGCATACCGTTGGCGAAGCGCGATTTCGTGCAGTGGCATTACATCGGAGCGGCAGAAGCCGTGAAATGGCGTTCGAATGTCATGAGGCTTCGCCGCCGCTATGGAGACATTTACATCGAAGTGCCCGCTGAGCTCTACGCCGCGGTGGAGACGTTTTTGAGCGAGAAGGGAGTGAAGGTCGCCCCCTCCGCTTCGCGGGCCTAGCTCTGAAGAGAACATCGCAAGTCCACCCGCTGCAGCCCCGACCTAGCCAGGTCGGGGCCGCGCCGGGTACGTGGTTCGCCTCGTCGGCGGACGGCGCTAAAGCCCCGCGCCGGCGTCCTTGTCCTTGGCGAGATCGTCGGCGACGCGGACCGCCGGCCGCTTCGGCTCGGCCGAGGTGCCGGGGACGAGCCGCGCGCCGGGCGAGCTCTCGTCGATCAGTTTCTTCAGTTGATCCGAGTCGATGGTCTCCAGTTCCATCAGCGACTTGGTCACGCCCTCGAGCGCCGTACGCCGCTCGGCCAAGATATGCCGTACCCGATCGAGGTTTTCGTCGAGGATTCGCTTCACCTCCTCGTCGATCTCGCGGGCCGTGTGCTCGCTGTGGCTGCTCGTGCGGCCGAAGTCGCCTCCCGTAGCCAAGAACGGGCTGCGGTGGCTCTCGCGGTAGTTGACGCGCCCCAGGCGGCTCATGCCGAAGTCCATGACCATGCTGCGGGCGATTTCGGTCGCCCGTTCCAAGTCGTTCTGGGCGCCGGAGCTGATGTCTTCGAACACCATTTCCTCGGCCACGGTGCCGGCCAGCAGCACCTGGATGCGGCTCTCCAGCTCGCTCTTGGTCATCAGGAACCGATCCTGTTCGGGCCGCTGCATCGTGTAGCCGAGCGCCGCCAGGCCGCGGGGGATGATCGATACCTTGTGCACCGGATCGGTGTTCGGCAGCGAGTAGGCGACCAGGGCATGGCCGCTCTCATGGTAGGCGACGCGGAGCTTTTCTTCCGGCTGCATGATGCGGCTTTTCTTTTCGAGGCCGGCGCTACTGCGTTCGACGGCCTCGTTGAGCTCGGGCATGCCGACGGCCTTCTTGCCGTTGCGGGCCGCCAGCAGCGCCGCTTCGTTGACGATGTTCGCCAGGTCGGCGCCGACGAAGCCGCTGGTGATCGCCGCGACTTGCTTGACGTTCACGTCCTCGTCGACCTTGATCTTCTGCAGGTGGACTTCAAGAATCTCCTCGCGGCCGGCGACGTCGGGGCGGTCGACCAGCACATGGCGGTCGAAGCGGCCGGGCCGCAGCAGGGCCGGGTCGAGGGTCTCGGGGCGGTTGGTCGCGGCCATGATGATGATGCCGCTGTTGGTGCCGAAGCCGTCCATCTCGACCAGCAGGGCGTTGAGCGTCTGCTCGCGTTCGTCGTGGCCGCCGATCTGGCCGCTGCCGCGGGTCTTGCCCAGGGCGTCCAGTTCGTCGATGAAGACGATGCAGGGGGCCCGCTGCTCGGCCTGCTGGAACATGTCGCGCACCCGCGCCGCGCCGACGCCGACGAACATTTCGACGAAGTCCGAGCCGCTGAGGCTGAAGAACGGCACGCCCGCCTCGCCGGCGACGGCCTTGGCCAGCAGCGTCTTGCCGGTGCCGGGGGGGCCGACCAACAGCACGCCCTTGGGGATGCGTCCGCCGAGGCGGTGGTAGCGTTCGGGGTTCTTGAGGAAGTCGACCACTTCGCGGAGCTCGTCGACGGCTTCGTCGATGCCGGCGACGTCGTCGAACGTCACGTCGATGTCTTCCTGGGCATACAGCTTGCCGCGACTGCGCCCAAACGCCATGGGCGAACCGGCGCCCCCCATGCGGCGGAGCATGACGATCATCAGCAGCACGAACATGCCCGTCAGCACGAGAATCGGGATGTACCCCAACAGCGGGCTGGGCTGTTCCTCGTTGGCGTAGTCCTTGATGTTGTTCTTATCGAGCAGATCCAGCACGCGGGTGGCGGCCGGCAGATTGGACGGCGTGCGGAAGCTGATCCGCTTGAACTCCGTCCAATTCGGCTCGGAGAGGCCTTTGCCGCCGTCGGCGGCCTGCCGCATGCTGGCCAGCACCGTGCCCGTTACTTCGTTGATGCCGACGCGAATCTTCCGCGGGTCGCGGAGGCGATATTGCGTCGGCGGCTTGTTCGATTCGTCGGTGACGGTGATGTACTTGTCGGCGCTCTTGGGAAGCTCCGGATTGCTGGCCTCGATCAGGTCTTCGAATTCCGACCATTGAATGGTCAACTTGCTCTGCGACTGCCACAGCGTCACCAACAACAGCAGCAGCACGCCCAAGCCGAGCAGATACCACAACAGATTGTTGTTCTGCGGCGCAGGCTTTCTTTCGGGCGACTTCGGCTTCGGGGCGTCCTTCGGAGAATCCATAAAAAATCCAAGACCTCAATCGTGCCATCGCCGTCCCGCATGCTCCGGCGACGTCGGCGGCCTTTTCAGTAGTTTCAACAGGGCCGGCGGCCCGACGCCGCCGTGAACCGCTGCCGCGATCGCTGCCGCCTGACGACGCCGATCGCCGGCGAGACGGCCGCCCGCCTCACGGCTCCGCCCATGCCGGTTCGCCGCCGGAGCTCAAGCTGCGGCAGGGCGCCGACGTCCAGCCCGGGCGGCCGGCGCTCGTCGCGCCGGTGAACCGGTTAACAAAACAAGCCAACAGCCTGGCCAGGCAAAACACGCGCGCTGCCCGCGGGTCAATGGTATGGCGATAGCAGCGTCGCAGGCAACCTGCCGCGGCGTCGGGCGACGCTCCTGAGCCGTTACCCCATGGTAGAATAGCACTTGCGGCCGCTCAATGCGCCCCGGTACGGCCGCGCCCTCGGACCCGCGGCGGGTTGTCTGGCGGGCCGTGGACTCTTAGAATGCCCCGCTACTCCGCAATCCCTCCTGACTGACGGGGCGCTCTTCGCGGGACGCCGCAGGTTTGCTCGTCGCATGACGCCAGAGCGCCCGATTTTTCGGCGGTTGTGGCGCCAGGGCGCGGTGGACCAGCCAGTTCAGTTCCAACGATTGCGCCGGTCGCGCCGGCGATATCGCCTGTATGCCCGATGATGCGGAAGGCGAGGCGTCGTGCGCAGCTTTCGGCGCTGGGCCGCCGAGCAGCCGCGGGCGAGAGTTTGTAACGACCTAAGAATGTGTTAGCTCGCTGCCGGAGGGCGACCCGAACACGGCCAGCGACGGCCGGCCGCAGCGGCGCCTGGTTGCACCGCTTTGCCGATCACGACGCCGCCGCGGACCACCCGCTTTATGCCTGAACGAGCCAAACGTATCGCCGTCTTTGGATCCACCGGCAGCATTGGTCGCAGCGCCCTGGAGGTCATCGCGGCCAGCGGCGGGCGGTTGAAGGCCGTGGCGCTGTCGGCCCATTCGCGGCTGGAAGACCTCGTCGAGCAAGCCCGGCGATTTCGGCCCAAGTGGGTGATCGCCGCCAATGCCAAGGCCGCCGACGCGTTCGACTGGAAGGGCCTGCCCAAAAGCTGCGAGTTGCTCAAAGGGCCAGCCGCGCTGGTGAGCGTCGCCGGCGAGAAGGACGTCGACGTGCTGCTGGCAGGCATCGTCGGCAGCGCCGGGCTGGAAAGCACCTGGGCGGCGCTGGAGTCCAAGAAGACCGTGGCCCTGGCGAATAAAGAGACGCTGGTCATGGCGGGCGGACTCATCGGGGAGCTGGTCCGCAGAACCGGCGGCCAGATCCTGCCGGTCGACAGCGAGCACAGTGCGCTGTTCCAAGCCCTGAAGGCCGGCCGTGCCAGCGAGGTGGCCCGGCTGATCCTGACCGCTAGCGGCGGCCCTTTCAAAGACCTCTCGCCCGCCGACCTGCAGCGAGTGACGGTCGCCGAAGCCCTCGCCCATCCGACATGGACGATGGGTCCGAAGATCACCATCGACTCGGCCACGATGATGAACAAGGCCTTGGAGATTATCGAGGCCCGCTGGCTGTTCGGCGTCGAGGGGGAGCGGATTTCCGTTGTGCTCCACCCGCAGTCGATCGTTCATTCGCTGGTAGAATTCGTCGACGGCTCGGTGCTGGCCCAAATGAGCCCGCCGGACATGCGATTGCCGATTCAATACGCGCTGGAGTACCCCGACCGCGCGCCGGGGGTGGCCGAACGGCTCGATTGGAGTCGCGCCATGCGGCTGGACTTCGAGCCGCCGGACCGCGACCGGTTTCCCGCGATCGCCCTGGGCGAGCAGTGCGCCCGGGCCGGGGGCACCAGCGGAGCGGTCCTCAACGCCGCCAACGAAGCGGCAGTGGCCGCCTTCCTCGACGGCGACCTACACTTTACAGAAATCGTGCCGGCATGCCGCAGCGTCTTGTCGGCCCATAATTTCGAACCCAACCCGTCGCTCGAGCGGCTGTTGCAGCTCGACCGCTGGGCTCGGCAGGAGATATCTCGGTGGGTATGTGTGTAATCGCGGCGGCCCTGGATCCCGATCTCATCAGCCACTGGCTGCTGGTCATTTTGCAGGTCGCCGTCGGGCTGGGCGCGGTCATCTTCGTCCACGAGCTGGGGCACTTCGCCGTCGCCAAGATGTGCGGCGTGAAGTGCGAGAAGTTCTTCATCGGCTTCGATATCGGCGGCTACAAGATCAGCCGCAAATGGGGCGAGACCGAGTACGGCATCGGCATCCTGCCGCTGGGCGGGTACGTGAAGATGCTCGGGCAGGACGACAACCCCGCAAACATCGCCGAACAGGTCCGCGAGTCGCAGGTCTCCGGCGCCTCGGCCGACGGCAAGGAAATCGTCGGGCCGGACGGCAAGACGTACTTGGTCGACCGCCGCAGTTACCTGGCCAAGAGCGTGCCGCAGCGGATGGCCATCATCTCGGCCGGCGTGATCATGAACGTGATCTTTGCGCTGGTCTTCGCGACGGTGGCCTACAAGATTGGCGTGCCGTACCAGCCGAGCATCGTTTCCAAGACGGCGCCAGGCTCCTCGGCCTGGCGAGCCGGACTGCGGCCCGGCGACGAGGTGGTCCGCGTCGGCGACATCGAAAACCCGTCGTTCCAGGACCTGATGGGGAGCGTCACGCTCGGCGATCTGGAGAACGGCCTGCCGTTCGTCATCCAGCGGGGCGAACGGCGGATTGAAAAGACGCTCGTTCCCGAACAAGGGGCCGATTTGGCGCGGATTGGCGTCGCTTCGGCCCATTTGCCGAAGCTGAGCGACCAGCTTGCCGCATTTCCCCACACGCCCGCAGCGGCCGCTGAGCCGGAGGTCAAGCCGGGCGACCTCGTCGTGGCGATTGACGGCCAGGCGGTCGCCAGTCATGCGGACATTCAGCGAATTCTAGCGGCCAACCCCGAGAAGCCGCTGACCTTTACCGTCCGGCGGGGGGCGGCCGCCCCGCCGCGGGGCGAGGCGGCTGCGGGCACGACGGACCTCGATATTACGGTCGATCCGCGTCCGGTGAAGTCGCTCGGGCTGGTCATGAAGCTCGGCGAAATCGTCGCTGTCGAAGAGAACTCGCCGGCGGCCAAGGCGGGCCTCAAGGCGGGCGACCGGATTAAAAGCATTAGCGCGGCCGGCCAGGCGGAGCAACCAGCGGCGGCTGCAATTAGCGACGACCCGATGAAAATGTCCGAAGACCTGCGGCAACTGGCCGAATCTGACGGCCAGGTGCAGGTGACGCTCGCCGGGGCGAACGGCGGCGAGCCCGGCGAGGCGAAGCTGATCGCGCTGCGTCGCGTCGAGTGGTTGGAGGAGCCGCTGGCCACGGAGGACCCGATGTCGGCCCCGGCGCTGGGCATCGCCTATCGCGTCTCGAGCACCGTCGAGCGCGTTGAGCCGGGCAGCCCGGCCGAGCAGGCCGGCCTGCAGCAGGGCGACGTCATTACGCACGTCAAGATCGTTTACCCGGAGGATATGCCGGATCGCCCGAAAAAGGCGCCCGTGTTCGAGCTTTCGCAACAGGCCGGCGACCACCTGGCTACCTGGCCGGCGCTGTTGACCGAGCTGCAGAGCTACCCTGAGGGGACGCAAGTCGTGCTCACGCTCGAGCGGGGCGACGAGACGCAAGAAGCGACGCTCGCGCCGGCGATCGAAGAGGGCTATTTCAATCCGGAACGCGGCCTGGCTTTCGCCGCCATCACCCGGACCCGCATTTGCTCCACGTGGAGCGAGGCCTTCAGCCGCGGTTGGGAAGAAACCGAGCGGTCGCTGACGATGGTCTATCGGTTCCTGCAGAAGCTCGGCACGGGACAGGTGCCCGTGACCGCGCTGGGCGGTCCGATGACCATCGCGCAAGTGGCGGGATTCTCGGCGTTTGAGGGGCTGGGAAAGCTGCTGGTGTTCCTCACGATGCTCAGTGCGAACCTGGCGGTGATCAACTTCCTGCCGATTCCGCTGCTTGACGGCGGGCACATGGTGTTTCTGGCGTGGGAGGGCTTGCGCGGCAAACCGGCTGGCGAGAAGTTCGTCACCGCGATGCATACCGCCGGGTTCGTGTTCATCATCTCGCTGATGCTGTTCGTGCTGTCGCTGGACATCCAGCGAATCTTCTTCGCGTAACGCCCCCAGCAACAACACCCCAGCCGCGGCTCAATCCCTAGTGGCCGCGGCTCAACGACAAGCAGCCGCGGCTCAACGACAAGTAGCCGCGACTCAACGACAAGTAGCCGCGGCTCAACGAGCCGCCGGAGCGGTCACCGCCACGCCCCCCAAGCGCCGCGAACGCCATCGAAGCAGCGCCGATTTCGCGCCGCTCCGGCCGCTCGCTGAGCGGCGGCTATGGGCGGTTGAGCGGCGGCTATGGGGCGGTTGCACGGCGGCTATGGGGCGTTGGTGACGTCGCTTGTTTCGCAGTTGGCGGGCGGCTACAACGCGAGGACTTGCACGGCGTCGCCCGGGGCGAGCTCGTAGTCGCCTTGCGGCAGGGCCGCGAGGCAATCGGCGCGGGTGAGCGTCGCTATGTCGGCGGAGCCCTTCCATGGGAGCGGCTCGATGCACCGCCCGCCCCCGTCGCGCGACGACCGGCAGGGATGATACGTCGGCCGCTGACCGCGGTGGGTGATCGGACTGGCAAGCGTCGCGGCCTCGGTCGATGGCGCCGCGTACGGCTCGCCGGCCAGCGCCCGCAGCGCCGAAAGCACAAACAGCCGGAACGAAACCAGCGTACTCACGGGATTGCCAGGCAGGCCGAAGACGAGTCTTGAAGGCCTGCCGCGGTCGTGCGGAAGCGTGCCGAACCAGAGCGGCTTACCCGGTTTTACGCGTACCGAATGGAACTGCTCTGTGACGCCAAGCTCGGCGAGCACCCCGGGGACGAGGTCCTTTACGCCGGCCGACACGCCGCCGGAGACGAGCAGCACGTCGCACTGCTCGAGGCCGCGGGCCATCTTCTCGCACAGGTCGGCCGGATCGTCGCGGCCGACGCCCAGATTGACCGACGTCATGCCCGCGGCGGCGAGCAGCGCTGCGAGCATCGGACCATTGCTGTTGCGAATTTTTCCCGGTCCGGCGGGCTGGCCGGGCTCGACCAGCTCGTCGCCGGTCGGCAGGACGCCGACTCGCGGCCGGGGGACGGCGCTGGCCACCGCACAGCCCATTTCGGCCAGCAGGGCGATCTCGAGCGGGCCCAGCCGCCGGCCGGCCGTCAGGAGGACCTCGCCGGCATGAAACGCCGCGCCGCGGCGGAGGATGCACAAGCCGGGCTTCACCTGCGCGGCGGGATTGCGGATCGAACCATCGCCGAGCACCTGGCAGTCTTCCCACTTCACCACGGCGTCGGCGCCGGCGGGCACGGGGGCCCCGGTCATCACGCGAATCGTGGCGCCTGGCCGTAATGGCTGACTCGGCACGCCGCCGGCGGTAATCAGCTCCACCTCGTGCAGCGCCGGCGATGCGTCGGTCGTGGCGATGGCGTAGCCGTCCACCACGGACTTGTCGAACGGGGGGGAATCGAGCGTGGCGGTCACGTCTGCGGCGAGGCGTAGACCCAGCAGGTCGCTGAGCGGCACGCGGGTCGGCGGCAGCGGCGCGACGCAGCGGGCGATTGCTTCGTGGGCCTCGGCGACGGTGAGCATCTTCGTTTCCAAGCGACTGGCGGCCAATCGCCGGTCGCCAGTCTCAGTGATGCAACGGCGGTGAAGAAACGGGCGCCTGGCGTTGGCCGACGGTCAATGGGCAATCCTCAGAAAGGCTCGCAGAATATCGTACCCGGCCTGGGTGAGGAAGCTTTCCGGATGGAACTGCACGCCG
>QEVI01000081.1 GCA_003576855.1 Planctomycetota bacterium | reverse complement strand
TGACGCTCGCGGGGGTGCGGTCCTTCGCCTTCGGCGTGGGCGGCGGTGTCGATCGACTCCCACCGAGCTTCTTCACGTCCACGAACCCCACGGCTCGGACCACCTCGGCGCGGGAGTCGAGCACCTCACGGCGCAGCATGATCCCGGTGTCACGATCGGTGTAGACGCGGAGCCGCGCGCGGCGCGTGTCGGGGTCGGTCGCGGTCACGACGAGCGTCGAGCGGCCGGCGACCGGGTCGCCCTTGGCCACGGTGAGCTTCCAGTGCTCGGACGGTGAGGGGACGTCACCCTCGACCGGCTCGTCCCAGCCCGCCTGCCAGCCGCTCTGCCCGTCACGTGACTTCACCGATCATCACCCGCCAGCGCGATCTCGACGAACTTTGCAAGCGGATCGAGTCGGCCGACCTCATTGGATTCGACACCGAATTCGTCTCCGAGGACACGTTTCACCCGGAGCTGTGCCTCATCCAAGTCGTGACGCCGACGGAGCTGGCCGTCGTCGACCCGCAGGCCCTCGACGTACGGGCGTTCTGGCAGATTCTCGCCCGCGGCGACCATACGACCGTCCTCCACGCGGGGCGGGAGGAATTGAGCTTTATCCTCCGCGCGGTCAAGACGCGCCGAAGGTGAAGTGCTGCAGTCGGTCTCGGCTACACACCTCACCGATGCGCAGATCGACTACGCCCTGGAAGACATCCGCCATCTGCTGCCGCTGTACGATCGGCTGAAGCACCTGCTTGCGCGTCGCGGCCGGCTCGAGTGGCTGCAAGAGGAGCTCGACGCCTGGCAGCAAGACATCGTCGCCGCCCAGGACCGCAAGGACTGGCGCCGCGTGTCGGGCATCGGCACGCTCAACGCCCGCAGTCTGAACATCGTTCGCGAGTTGTGGCACTGGCGGCAGGAAGAAGCTCGCCGCATCAATCAGCCGCCCAAGCGACTGCTCCGCGACGACCTGTTGGTGGAAATCGCCAAACGGAAGACCGACCAGCCCGACCAGCTATTGGCCATTCGCGGCCTTCAGCGGGGCGACCTCCGCCGCAAGGCCCGCGAACTGGCCGAGTGCGTCCGCCGCGGGCTAGCCGCGCCGCTGCAACCGAGCCCGCGCAATGCGCTGGGCGAGCCGCCGGCCCAGCTTAACCTGTTGGGCCAGTTCTTGATGCCGGCGCTGACGTCCATCTGCCGGCGGGCCGAAGTCGCCGCCAGCATGGTCGGCACGGCGACCGACGTCCGCGAGCTGATCGCGTATCGCTTCAGCTTCGGCGGGGTCGATCCGGAGCAAACCCCGGCGCTGCTCCGCGGCTGGCGGGCCGAACTGGTGGGCAATCTGCTCGACGAGCTGCTCGCTGGGAAGAAGTCGATCCGCATCGAAAACGCCGGCCACGAAGACCCGTTGGCGTTCGACGACGTCACGTAGCGGGCCACCGTGACCGCGGCACGCGCTGCGGCGCGGAGGCTCAAGGTTTGGCGACGGCCTGTCATCCGGCCGTCTTGGCCGGGTCTTCAGGCTTGGGAGCTTCGGCCAGCGGACGGGGGGGCGGCAAGACCGGCGGACCTCCCGCTGACGCGCTCGCCGTGGAGGCGGCTGGCGCCGGCGCCTCGGCCGAGGCCTGAATGACGGCGCCATCGTCCGGCGCCGCGGCGGCGGCCTTCTTGCCGCTGAAGACGGCCTCGTCGGTGAGTCGCGCTACCCGTGCGGCGTCGCTGCTGTGATCCTGCTGGTCTTTGATGCCATTGCCCAAAAACCGCGTGCCGTCGTAAATGGTCCCCCGCTGAAACGGCCCGGCGCCGAACAGCCAAATGTCTTTGGCGATGCTTTCGGACATGGCCATGCCCGACTGCCAGACCCGCTCGCCCGTGTCGCGGCGGTAGGCGAATACGGCGAGTTTGGCGATTCCCCGCTGGTCTCGCCGCTTGGCAAAGGGGATTTCGGGAATCGCCGACGGCATCGCCGGCGCCAGCGGAACCTGCGGCACTTGCAAGGCGGGAATGCCGAACAGCAGGTCGTGGCTGTCGGTGCCCATGGCGCCCACCCGCGGCTCGACGACGTAATCCGCCTGGTCGCGGGCGTCCTTCAGCACGCAACCGCTGGCCAGCAGGTGTTGCCGAATGCTGCTGACCAGGTAGTTCTTGTCCACGACCTCGGCGAGCGGCTTTTCGTCGAAGAAGACGGTTTGCCCCTCCAGCGGCTTGAAGTCGAGCTGCTGGACCGTCCGGTCGACCGCGTCGGAGATCAGCAGTTGCTCGGTCGCCGTGCGGGCGGTGTTGCTGGTGCGGGTGGTGCCGCACCCAAGGATCGCCGCGGCGCCCGCCGCCGCCAGGGCCAGCCGCAGCGTCGTCGAGTCGCGGTGAAGTCGGATCGCCATCCCTGAGTGCTCGCCGGGGTTCATAAAACCACCACGGGGCGGGGATTATACTGGCCGCGACGGAAGGGGGAAGGCGGAATGCGGAATGCGGAATTCGGAATTCGGAATGCAAAAAGCCGGCGATGGCATCGCAGTTCGCACTCATAAAGCCGGCGATGGCATCGCCGGTCCGAATCCATAAAGCCGGCGATGGCATCGCCGGTCCGGGCGCCGCCCCACCGCCCCCTCCGCCGTGCTAGCTTATCCGAACCGCGCCGTAATGCCGCCGCTGAGCGGCCGGGCGCAGCCGGTCGTCTCGGGGATGGTCAGCGGCAAGCCGCGATGGTGCCGCACCGCCAGCCAGGCGAAGCATTCCGCCTCGAGCGTGTCGGGGTTCAGGCCGAACTTCGACACGTTCTGGATTTCGCCCAGCCGCTCGCCGAGCATGCGCATCAGCACCGGGTGATGGACGCCGCCGCCGGTGACCCAGGTCCGCTGGGGCATCGCCGGCAGCTTCTGGACGGCCCGATACACCGCCTCGGCCGTGACGGCGCAGAGCGTCGCCGCGCCGTCTTCGACGCCGAGCGCCGAAACGTCCACGTGGTCGAAGTCGAACCGGTCAGCGGATTTCGGCAGCGGCAAGTCGAAAAACGGCGTCGAGAGCGCCGCTTCGACAGTCTCCCAATCGACGTTGCCGGCCAGGGCGAGATGGCCGTCGCGGTCGTGGGGCAAGTCGGCCATGGTTTGGGCCCATTCGTCGATCAGGCCGCAGCCGGGGCCGGTGTCGCCGGCGATGATTTCTTCATGCTCGCCCAGCCGCCCTGGCCGCCGCCGGCGACGTCGCACCGCCGGAAGTCGCTCACCACCGGCAAGGCCAGGTCGCGAGAGAGAATCCACGGATTGCCAATTTGCATCGTGATGCCGTCGCTGGCCGAGTGGCGCACCGTATGGCCATGGAAACCGATGATCTCCACTTTCTTGGCGAGTTTCGCGTGCTGCGCCAGTAGTTGGCGGACGGCCTCGACGTGGTGTTCGGAGACTTCCTTTTCCACGCGCAGCACTTCCATCAGCGGCACGTCGTGCTGCGAGACCTCCAGCAGCCGCCAGCGGAGGTCGTCGTCATAGGGAAGCGTGAGGCCGCCGAGGAAGCCGATCTTGTTCTCGCCGTCGGTATCCAACAGAGCCGCGTCAACGCCGTCGCCGGACGTGCCGCTCATGAGTCCCACCGCTACGGTCGCCATGGGGATCAGTCCAATTCTGGTTGAGAGGAAGCCGCCGCCCCCAGGGCCGGCGCGCGCCGGCCCAGCCGCGGGGCCCCCGCGAGCGCCGCTCGTCCGCTGCCGGTCGTCGGTTTAGCACTAGCTTAACGCTTCCGCGGGCGGCGGACAGCGAAGGTCCCGCAGAATCTTCTCGCTAATGCGCAGATTTCCTCGGTTTGCCTATTTACAATGGGCGACAAGCATCGCACCGTTGTTTCCCACATTTGCGCAAGCCGTCGCTCCGCCATGGATCCCCGAACTCGCACCCGCCAGGTCGCCGTCCTCGTCGAAACCGAGGACAGTTGGGGTTGCAGCGTCATTCGCGGCATCGCCGATTACTCGCAAAACCACGGCCATTGGAACCTGCTGATCGACCCGAAGGACCACGAGCAGCGATCGGCGCTGCCGGACCTCTGGTCGGGCGACGGCGTCATCGTGCGGTTCGGCAACCGGCTGCAAGTGGACCAGGTCCGCAGTCGCCGCGTGCCGGTGGTGAATGTCGACACGTTGTTCGAGGGCCTGCCGGGCGTCGCGGACGTGATTACCGACGACCAGGAGCGGGCCCAGTTGGCGTTCAATCACCTTCGCGACCGTGGCTTCGAGAAGTTCGCCTACTTCGCGCCGCCGAGCCAACGCTATTCCTCGAAGCGAGGCTCGGAGTTCGTCAACCTGGTCCGCGGCGCCGGCCTGGAGTGCCACGAGTACAAGCCCGGCTACCGCGTCGGACGCAAGATCGGCTGGGAGGAGCAGCAGCGTCGGGTGAGCCGTTGGCTGGCGTCGCTGGCGCGTCCGGTGGCGATCTTGACGGTCGACGCCCATCGGGGTCGGCAACTTGCGGAGATTTGTCACATGAGCGGCATCCGCGTCCCCGACCAGGTGGCGATTCTGGCCGGCGACACCGACGACCTGATGTGCGAGGTGTGCACGCCGCCGCTGTCGAGCGTCGCCCTGGCCGGCCGCCGCATCGGCTACGAGGCGGCGGCCGCCTTGGACCGGATGATGCACGGCGAACCCCCGCCGCGGCAGCCGATCCGCATCCCGCCGCACGGCGTGATCAGCCGGCAATCGACGGACATCCTGGCCATCGACGACGACACGGTGGTCCGCGCGCTGCGATTCATCCAGCAACGGGCGTTCCAAGACATCGTCGTGAAGGACATTTTGCACGAGGTGCCGGTGTCGCGCCGCAGCCTGGAGATCCAGTTTCGCCGGTACCTGGGCCGTTCGCCGGCCGAGGAGATTCGCCGCGTGCGGCTGGAAAAGGGGCGGGAGTTGTTGGCCCGGACCGACATGTCGATCGGCGAGATCGCCTCGGCTTGCGGGTTCGCCAACGGCACGCGGTTCGGCGTTGCGTTCCGCAAGCGGTTCGGCAAGACGCCGCTGGCGTACCGCAAGCAGCTCACGCGGAGCTGAGAAGGCTCGGGATGCTTCCGCGACTGGAGAGTTGAACGGGCTATGAAGCTCGTCAGTCGCCACAGCACCCCGCCCCCGGTTTTGGTTAACCGCCCCCTTCGATTCGCCGCCAAGGCCCGCGCGGGATGTGCGCTCGACGCCGTTGCGGACGGCGATGCGGCGCGGGCGCTGCATTGCTTGGCGCGGCGCGTCGCCGCAGGGAGGCGACGTGCGGCCTGCGCCAAAACGAGGAAAAATTGCGCACCGTTTGTTATCGAACTTTTACGTCGCTCACTATTATGAATGTTGGCAATACCAGGGAGTGAAGCAACTGCGGCCGCGAGCTCGACGGAACACGAGCTGCACTTCTCGCCGCTGTCGTCTCGTACATCTAGCGGCGCCGATCGGCCGACTGACGGCCGCGGCGCGCCGCACCGACCAGGCTCACATCTTTCGGAGGCTTTATGAAGGTTCGAGTCGCATTGGCCTTGGCGCTGGGCATGACGTTGTTTTCGTCCGCGCTGGCGCAAACCGTGATCGTCCAGGACAATTTTGATCAGTACGCCGACACGGCGGCGTTCAAGGCGGTTTGGGTTCCGACGACAGGCCTGGGCACGGCCCCGGCGCAAGCGGGAGACGTTGACGCCGGCATTCTCACGAGCGATCCGCTGAGCAATCCGAGTTCCTTCCCCGGGCTGCAAGGACAAGCCGTCGACCACGTCGGCGCCACGGCCTCGACGCCGGGCATGGTGAACCAATGGGGCGGCGTCATCGATCAGACCTCCAGCCAAGAGCCCGATTTCAACATCACGCCCAGCGCAAGCGAGAGCGTCTTTCTCAAGGCCGATATCTTCGTGGGTTCGAGCGGCAACGAGCGCATGACCGTCGGTCTGCGCCACACGACGGCGCTGGCCGACGACACCAACCAGCCGCCCGACGCCGATACATTTCCGGACGCGAACACCAGGAACATTTTTGAGATGGGCGTTTACAATGCCACGCCCACGGTGCTGGGCATCCCGGGCACGGCGCAGGTATCAACGGGCTACGCGTTCCGCATTATCAACTTCGGTACGGCCAGCCCGCCGCTCGCCGGCCAGCCCAACTGGCAGTATTTCGAGCTACCGATTGAATTAGATCGCGAAGCCGACGCCGATACGCTGGTCAACATCGCGGACGTCGGCGCGGGCTGGCACACCTACACGGCGACCTTTACGCCGACGGAAATCACTGTCACGATCGACCTGTTCCGCGACGGCTTGCGCAACACGTCGATCACGCCCGACGAGATCACCGGCATTCGGCCGGGTACGGCCGGGGTGGACGCGTCGTTGACGTTCCCTGTGGCGACGCAGGTGGAAGGGTTTAACAATCTGCGGATTGGCGGGCCCTCAGGCTTGTCGTCGGCAGGCGGCGGCTTCATGGGGTTCGACAACATCCTGCTGCAACTGCAGGCGGCGAGCACGCCCGGCGATAGCGGTGACTTCGACAACGACGGCGACGTCGACGCCGACGACCTGGAGGCGTGGAAGAATGGCTTCACCGCGGGCCAGTTGCAGGGCGGCGACTTCCTGGATTGGCAACGCAACTACGCCCCAGCGGCCGCGGCCGCGTCGGTCGCCGCCGTGCCGGAGCCGGCGTCGCTGTCGGCCGCCGCGCTGGCGCTGTTGGCCGCCTTGGGCGTCGCCCGCCGCCGCACGGCGTAGGCGCCGATTCGAATGCGGCGCTCGCGGCGCCGCTTCGCTGTGAATGCCCGCGACGTGGCCACGGGGGGCAGGGCCACGTCGCGGGTTTTTCGTTGCGCGGAAGTCAGCCGCCGGCTGGCGGGTCGCCGCCGGCCAGCTCTTCGAGCAGCGCCTCAAGCTCGGCGATCACCTCAAGATCCTTCGGCCGCCCGGCCGCCCGCTTCAGGCGAATCAGTTGTTCGAGCGTCACGACGCGAAACGTGATGCCAAAAGCCGAAATCTCCTTCGTGAAGGGTAAGAGTTGACGGTAATCCCCGCCGCCGACGACTTCGCCGAGAAGATCAAGATTTCCGATGTCGGTAACTAACGTGAAGTTCAGACCTCGTCGGAGCGTGTCCACATCCCAGCGAAACGGCAGTCCTGGCGGCGCGCCGCGTAAATATGGGCGATGCTCTTGGAGAGCAGCGACTAGCCGCTGCATATTGGCGAGGTCGCGCGAGTACACGATGTCGACGTCCAGCGTCGTTCGCGCCAGTCCCATCAGCACGCCGGCGCCGCCGCCGATTACGATGTACTCGACGCCGTGAGTCGAAAGCACTGACAAGAGGCCGGAAAGATTGGCTTCGATCATGTATCGCCGTCCGCGTCGCTGGTCGCCGGCTTGCGGCGCGCCGCGCCGCGCAGTTCATTAAACCCGCGCATGAACTGCTCGAACTTGATGACGCGCTGTTCGGGAGTGAGCTTCAGGTTTTCCCGCAGCAACGTGCGATCGACGTCGCGCTTGTACGCCTCGACGACCGGATCGACCGTTCGGTCGATCGCTTCAGGGATTTCACGATCAGCCATGGACTGGCCCCGTGGGATGGACGGACGGTAATCGCCGCTGGAAGGGATTGTACTTCAGGCGCAGCGTGACGGCACGCCGGGCGCGGGCGGCGGGCAAGGGGGCTATCGGCCGTGGGGAGTAGGCAGGGGCGTGCGCGAATCCGCGAAAGACCTGCGCACTATTTTCGTTGTTCGTTCTGCCGCCCGGCCTACAATACAACTAGCGAAAATCCGGCTTAAAACGAGGATTTTTCACCACGAGAGGCGCGGTCGCCCCGGCCGCTATCCGGAAGGAATATAACATGGCTCGATCGCCACGTGCCGTCGCTACGGTTCGCTCGACTCAACGCGGTTTCACGCTTGTGGAGCTCTTGGTGGTGATCGCCATCATCGGCGTGCTGGTGGCGCTGTTGTTGCCGGCCGTGCAAGCCGCGCGCGAGGCCGCGCGGCGGATGAAGTGCCAGAGCAATCTTAAGAACATCGGCCTGGCATGCCTCAATTACGAATCGGCCAACAAGACGTATCCGCCCGGGGCCCGGCCGGCGAACGCGCAGCAGAACAACGGCCTGAGCTTCAACGTGTTGATCCTCCCCTACGTGGAGCAGGGGGGCATCGACAGCCGGGTGACCACGTTCATCAAGGAGTACCGGGCGAAGAACAACGGCGCGGATCCCGACGGCTACGCCCTGAAGGACGCGAACATCACGCGGCTGGAGCTGTACACTTGCCCTAGCGACGACGTGACGGAACTGGTGGACAAGTTCTTCAAGGAAATGCAGGCGTCGAGCTACTACGGCGTGGCGGGTTCTTATGCGTCGTCGCCGCGAGCCGCCTTGGAGAGTTGCTCGTCGACGCATGGTTCGCCGGGCCTGGGGACGTGCGTACAGTCGGGCTTGGGCGCCATGAACGTGGATGGCATGCTGTTTCCCGGCGCCGGCGTCGAGCCGAGCTCGGTGACCGACGGCACGAGCAACACGCTGATGGTCGGGGAGCGGTGGTACCAGCCCCGCGCGTGGACGCTGGGCGTGTACTGGACCGTCCCGGGCCGCAACTTGCCGCCCAAGCAGAACGAGACGCCGGTGAATTCCGCCTCCAGCGCGTGCAAGAACGTCAACCAGAACTACTCGCCCAATCACGACGTCATGTCGGCCGCATACCAACTGCACGACAACGTCACCGACCGGCCGACGATCAATCCCAGCACGCCGAAAACCATCAGCTTCAACGATCTGCCCTACGGCAGCTTCCACGCCGGCGGGACGAATTTCGCCCGCGCCGACGGCAGCGTGCAGTACCTGGTCGACGGCATCGACCTGGCGCTGTACGGCGCCATGGCCTCGCGCAACGGCGAAGAAATCATCAAGGGCGATGGGCCGTGAGGCGCCCGGCGGCCGGTCGATGGCTCAACGTTTTTTTTCCGGCAGGTGATGATGCTTAGCCCCCGTTCTCTGCTTGCTGGCTGGTCGTGCGTGGCGGCCGTCGCGCTTTCGCTTGGTTGCGGCAACGGCGGCGGCGACGCCACGGTCACCGGAACGATCACCTACAACGGCGCCGCGCCGGCGAGCGGCGTCATCGGCTTCGTGCAGTCGGGCGCGCCGCCGAAGATCGCGACCATCCAGCCTGGCGGGGCCTATCAGGCGAAGCTGCCGCCGGGCCAGTACCAGGTTCGCATCGACGCCCCGCCGCCGCTACCCGAGGGTTGGCAAGAGGGGCAGCCGATTCCGCAATCGGGGCCGCGGGTGGTGCCGGAGAAGTACGCGAACTTCACGACCTCGGGCCTCACGGCGACGATCTCCGCCGAGCCGCAGCAGCAGGTCGACTTCAAGCTGCCGTAAGTGCGCGCTGAGTTGAGCCGGCTGATGCAGCGGATGCCGGTCGCTGCACATTGCCGCACGGCGCCACGCTTTCTGGCGACTCGCTGCTTCGCAGCATGCTCGCTGTACGCGCGCTGCCTCATGTGCAAGTGCTTTCACACGCCCCGCGTGCGCTTCGCCGAGAAAAGTCTGCGCGTAAATCGTTGATCGGTTTTTACGCGCCAACTAGGCTGAACCGTAGGCGGTAAACGGCCGGTTCTTTTCGACGTCCCTGATTTCTCGCATCGCTGATTGACCAGCAGGAGGAGAGACTAATGAGAGTGTTCAAGTTGACGCGGGCGCTGGCCCTCGTCCTGGCCGCCGCCACGTGCCTGGGCACGGCTTCCGCGGCGCCGATCATCTTTGCCGACTTCAACACGGATGAGGGGCCGTTCAACGTGGCGCCCAATTTCTCGGGCACCTCGGTCGGCGAATCGAACTTGTCCACAGCCGACCGCGTGACGACCGACGGGCCGAAGGAAGGCGCCGGTCATCAAAAGCTCGTGCTGGTCCACGACGGCTCGACGACGAACATGCGGATCCGCCACCTGGCTGGCGGCGGCAGCCCCACGGGCACGGCCCAGCAAACGTTCACCACCAGCGCCGGGGTGGATGGGTACATCGGGTTCTATGCGAAGACCGCTGCGAGCAACGCTGCGTGGACGCTCGCGCTGAACCTGGACGACTCGGCCAACAACGCCGCCGGCATGGACATGGGCGTCGCCAAGACGATCATCGCCGACGACCAGTGGCATTTGTACGAGTGGAACCTCGATGACGACAACGAGTGGGTCGCCGTGACCGGCATTGGCGGCGACGGCACGATCCAAGACGGACAGCATTCGATCGACTCGATTTACATTTTCACCAACACCACCGGCGCCACGGGCGAGGCCCGCGCGCCGTTGTACATCGACTTCGTCGCCAAGAGCGACAGCGGCTCGATCGCGGCGCTGGTGCCCGAGCCGGCCGCGGCGATGCTCGCCTTGGCTGCGAGCCTGGGCATGCTGGGGCTGGTGCGCCGTCGCTAAGCGACCAGTCGATTGAAAGCGGCACGTTGAGCCGTCGCGGGAGACGTTCCCGCGGCGGCTTTTTTGTGGAGCCGTCAGGCCGAAAGCACGGGCGCCCCTGGTTCTCCACGGGTGGCCCTGGTTCTTCGAACCAGTGCCGGCGAAGCCGGCGAGAGGTTGCGAGCGGTTGTCGATCAGCGTGCGAGCCCCGACGGTAGCAAGCCTCCTGTGGCTGCGCCACTCCGGTTCAGAGAACCGGAGCCACTCGCGAGAAATTGCGAGCGGCTGTCGATCAGCCTGCGAGCCCTGTCGCGCGCCGGCCTCTTGTGGCTGTGCCACTCCGGTTCAAAGAACCGGAGCCACCCGCGGAGCCACCGGCGACGCTTGATCGGCGAACGATGAACGCGGCTGCGACTGCCAGGGCCGCTAGGGCGAGTCCTGCGGGCTCGGGCACGGCGGCCGTCGCCGGGCGGGCCTGGCTGGCGCCGATGTTCTGCTGCCAGAGAAGCAGGTCGGCGCCGTCGACTGTACCGTCGGCGTTGGCGTCGCCCTGCTCGAAGGTAGCGCCGGCGGCCAGCCCGGCGTTGTCCTGCCAGACGACCAGGTCGGCGCCGTCGACGAGCCCATCGCGGTTGAAGTCGCCGGCCAGCGGCGGGATATACGTCGTCACCTCCAGAAGCCCGGCGCCGGTGATTAACGGGCTGGTGAACTGCGCGCTGGAGCCGACGGCGCCCCACGTGCCCGCCTGCTGCGAGACGCCGTCGATGAACAGCGATCCAATCACGTCGGCGCTGCCCGAGGCGAAGTTCAGATCGAGCGTCGATCCCGTGGCGAGGTACACGTCGGCGGAGTTGAAGAGCGTCGTGGTGTTCAACCGCAGCCGACCCTGCTCGACGATCGTGTCGCCCGCATACGTGTTGGGTCCGGTCAGGGCCAGCGTGCCGGCGCCGCTCTTGACGAGCGAGCCGTTGGTCACGGTCAAACCGATCAGGAGGTCCACGTCCGCGGCGCCATCGGCCACGTTCAGCGTCCGGGCGCCGCCCCGCAGGTCGACCACCGGAGAAGTCCCCGTGCTGACGCTGACGATCTTCGCTTCAGCGTCGGCGAGCGGGGCGAAGTTGACGTCGCCTTCTATATGGAGCTTCGCCGGCGTCGCGCCCTGCCGCACGAGCCAGAGATTGTTTAGCGCCAACGTGCCGCCGCTGAGGGTGAGCACCTGGTTGGGATCGACCTGCAGGGTGTGAACGCTGAGGCTGCCGCCGCTGAGCGTTACGGGCGCCGAGAACTGGGCCGACATCGGCGTAGAATCAGCCGAGGGGACGTAGTTGATCGTCAGCGAGCCGCCGGCGATGTTCAGCGTTTCCTTGGCGTACAGCTTGCGAATGTTGTACGCGCCGCTGGAGAGCGTGACGGTGATGCTCGCGCTGGGCCGGTCGAGAATCACCGTATCGTGCTGTCCGGAGGTGACGCCCGATCCCCCCTCGCCAGGGCGCCGGGGCGTCGGCAAGGTGAGCGGGCCGACGCGCGGGACCTGGCCCGGCCCCGGCACGGGCGCGACGGGCGTCTGGCCGCTGTTCCAGTTGGCGAGCGTCGACCAATCGCCGCTGGAATCGTTCATCCACAGCGCCGGAACGAGGTGGTCCTTGACGAACTCGATGCCGCCGTTGGCGACGTTCACGTCGGTATTGCTGGCTTTGTTGTTGTTGCCGTTGAGCTTCATCGTGCTGGCGTACTGCCAAAAGCTCCAAGGCTGCGGGTCGCCGTAATCGTCCCAGGGCCCGTACAGCCACGACAGCGAATCGTTCGGCTGAGCCGTCTGGACGGGTATGGCTGCGGGATTGGACTGGTTCGGCCAGCGGGCGATCCACAGCGTCGGATAGGTCTGCACGACGTCGGCGCGAAGGCTCGCCGAGGCGCCGCCGATGACGTTTTGGGCGTAATTGCCGTTGATATACACGGCCGGCCGGATGCCCATGACTTCGTAGATGCGGTCGGAGAAGTCGAGGGCGAACTGGGCCATCTCGTTGTCGGTGCGGATGCCGTCGCCCGCTTCCAGGTCGTGCACCGGCAGCAGGTAGCCGGGTCGCATCCAGGGGCCGGCCATTTGCATGAAGTGGTTGGCTTCGTCGGTTCCGGTGTTGCGAATGCCGCCGGAGTTTACCGTCGATTCGATGACGTCGGGCCGCGAGAAGTGATACGACCCGGCGAACAGCCCGGCGGCGGTGGCGCGGGTGATGTTCTGGATGTAGTAGGGATCGTCGTAGCGCTGCGAGAGCGTGTTGGTGGGCGGGTCGTTATCGGCGTTGGTTTGATCGTAATAACCGGTCGTGCCGCCCCGGCTGGAGCGGATGAAGACGAAGTCCCGGCCATCGCCGAAAACGCCGCCCACCTGCTGGTTGGTGGGCCGTTTGAGCGTCGCCCATTCGGTGGTGGTGATCTCGCCTTGCCAGGCTGAAACGTCGAGCCCGAGCACCCGTTGCGCGGTAGCTGTCGAACCGGAGGTGAGAACGACGGCGCCGACCAGAACCGCCAAAGCCGCGCGTGCGGCGGAGACTGCTAACGAGTTGATGCGCACCAAGACCATGCCCCTCTCAAAGTCACCTGTTCCATAGGAGAAAAACTTCGATCAGCGCGCCTCGCGCGGCGCTACCTGGAGTATAGGTACGCGTTACGGGGCGGACAACGCACCGGGCGTCCTAAGTGCAATTGCCCGCAAGCTTTTCGCAAAAACGCGAAGGCCGTGCGCAACGGGCTTGTGGGTGGTGAGCGGCGGCGGCTCTATGATGGAGCGCAGGCGTTTCGACAACTCGATGCGTTTATGGTCGAAGGCGGTTCAAGATGATTCGGGCGACGAAACGTGCAGCGGCGATGTTGGCCGCTTTGATGTTGCAGAACTGGTGTGGCGCGGCGCTCGATGCGGCGGACGTCCCCGCGCCGCCGCGGGAGTTCCGCGCCGCTTGGATCGCCACGGTGGCCAACATCGACTGGCCGACGAAGAAGGGCTTGCCCGTCGCCGATCAAAAGGCCGAGCTGGTGCACTTGCTCGACGAAGCGGTAAAACTCCGGCTCAACGCGGTCATTCTGCAAATCCGCCCGTCGGCCGATGCGCTGTATGCCTCGAAGCTCGAGCCTTGGTCGGAGTACCTCAACGGCACGATGGGGCAGGCGCCGGAGCCGTTTTACGATCCGCTGGCGTTCGCCGTGGAGGAGGCCCATCGGCGGGGCTTGCACCTGCATGTGTGGTTCAATCCGTACCGGGTGCGTCAGTCGGGCGCCGCCTCCGAGCCGTCGCCCGACCACGCTAGCCGCTCGATGCCCGAGGCGGTCCGCGAGTACGGGCCGTATTGGTGGTTCGATCCGGGCGAGCCGGCGGCGCTTGAGCGCTTCCTGGCGGTGATCACCGACGTCGTTCGCCGCTACGACATCGACGGCGTGCACATCGACGATTACTTCTACCCGTACCCGGTGAATGAAGCCGGCAAACCCAAGCCGTTTCCTGACGACGAAAGCTACGCCCGCGCGCAGCAGGCCGGCGAAACGCTCGACCGCGACGATTGGCGGCGGCAGAACTGCGACCGGCTTGTCGAAGCGATGTACAAGGCCGTGAAGGCCGAAAAGCCGTGGGTGCTGGTGGGGATCAGCCCGTTCGGCATCTGGCGACCGGGGCATCCGCCGGGAATTCAAGGATTGGACCAATTCGCCGTGCTGTACGCCGACGCCCGCAAGTGGCTGCGCGAGGGCTGGGTCGATTACTTTACGCCGCAGCTTTACTGGCAGATCGACGGGCCGCAGAGTTATTCGAAGCTGTTGCGCTGGTGGGAGGAACAGAACGTCAAGCACCGTCACCTGTGGCCGGGCAACGGCGCCCACAACGTCCGCCGCAGCGCCGACGTGCCGCCGGCCCGCAACGCCTGGCCCGCTGAGGAGCTGCTGCGGCAAGTCGAACTGACGCGCCAGATCGTCCCGCAGCCGGGCAACGTGTTCTTCAGCATGAAGTGCCTGGTGGACAACCGCGACGGGCTGAACGACAAGATGCGCAGCGGCGTTTACGCCGAACCAGCGTTGATTCCTGAAATCGATTGGCTCGGCGGCAAACCGCCCGGCGCGCCGCGCGTGGCGGCGAAGCGGAACGGCCGCGGCGTGGCGGTTCGCCTGCAGCCCGGCAAGGGCGAGAAGCCCTGGCAGTGGGTCGTGCGAGTCCGCGCGGGCGACAAGTGGACGACGACGATCGCCGCGGGAGTCGAGAAGCAAGCGGTGGTTTCCCTCGCGCAGGACGCCAAGGCCGACGAGGTTGCTGTATCGGCCGTGTCGCGGCTGGGGATCGAAGGCCCGCTGGTTCGAGCGGAAGTCAAGTGACGGCGGCGCGCCGCGTCGTGGCGCGCTTGCCCCGACCTAGCCAGGTCGGGGCTGCGGGTGATTGGCGAATTAGAACGAGGCGGATGCTAACGTGAGCGCCAGCGATTCCCTGCCGCCTGTCTCGCGGAGCCCGTGGCGTTGGGTGCCGAGTTTGTATTTTGCCCAAGGCATTCCCTACGTAGTGGTGATGACGGTCGCCGTCATCATGTTCAAGCGGCTTGGCGTGGGGAACACGCAAATCGCCTTCTACACCAGCGTGCTGTACCTGCCTTGGGTGATCAAGCCGCTGTGGAGTCCCGTCGTGCAGGCGCTGGGGACGCGGCGCGGCTGGACGGTGGTGATGCAACTGCTGGTCGGCGCCGGGCTGGGGTGCGTAGCGCTGTCGATACCCGCGGACGATTTTCTCCGTTACTCGCTGGCGGCGCTGGCGTTCGTGGCCGTCGCCTCGGCGACGCACGACGTCGCGGCCGACGGTTTCTACCTGTTGGCGCTGACCAGTCACCAGCAGGCGTGGTTCGTCGGCATCCGCAGCACGGCGTACCGCTGCGCGATGATCGCCGGCCAGGGATTGCTTGTGATGCTCGCCGGGCAGCTTGAATCCGCGACCGGCCTGCCGGTCGTCACGATCGACGTCGCCGCGGCAAGCGCGCAGCCGGCGCCGCTGGCCTTCGATCCCGCCGCGGCGCGGGCGTCGAGCGGCCCCGCCGAGCCGCGCGTGGCGGTGCTCGAGGGCCGCGTCACGCTCAGCACGCTGGGCCGCCCGGCCGACGCCGTAAAGGCGATCGTCGAGCAAGTGCGGGCATGGAACGTTCGCCACCAGTTCTATCCGCCGCCGGAGGCCGCCGCGGGCGACAAGGCGAATGCGCCGGGGTGGCGCGTCGCCCTGGAAGAGTGGATCCGCCGGCGGTTCGGGCCGCGCTCGGCCGCTCGAGCGACGGCCAGCAGCCATGCCGGGGACGTCGCCGTTGTGTGGATGCGCCTCGACGGACCGGCGCCGGCCGATAGTCAGCAGGTCGTCCAATTCGGCCGTGCCGCGGGAGACGCTAGTTTTCAGGTGATCGAGGGGGAACGCTTCAGCGTCACCGACGCCAATCGGTCGCAACCCTTCGCCGCCGTGGTGCAGGTGGATGCGAAACTGGATGAACCGTCGCAGGCGGAGTTCGAAGTGCGCTCGGGCGATTTGGTGCTGGCCTGGTCGGCGACGTTCCTGGTTATCACCGGGCTTTTTGGGCTTCTTTGCCTGTACCATTTCGTGGCGCTGCCTCGGCCCAGCAGCGACGTGGCGGCCGCGGACGAGCGCGGCTACGCCCTGGGGGCGTTCGTCGAGCCGATTCTGTCGTTCTTTCGCAAGCCGCGCATTTGGGCGCTGTTGGCCTTTCTGCTGCTCTACCGCTTGCCGGAGTCGCAGCTTGTGAAGCTGGCCACGCCGTTCTTGCTCGACTCGCGCGAGGCGGGCGGGATGGCGCTGACGACCGGCGAAGTCGGGTTCGTGTATGGCACGGTCGGCGTCATGATGCTGATGATCGGCGGCATCCTGGGAGGATTCGTCGCCGCCCGGCACGGCCTGAAGAAGTGGCTCTGGCCGATGGCGCTGATCATCCACTTGCCGAACGCGGCGTTCATGTTCTTGGCGTACGCCCAGCCGGAGAACTTGTGGGTCATTACCGCGGCCGTCGCGGTCGAGCAGTTCGGATACGGCTTCGGCTTCACCGCGTACATGTTGTACTCGATCTACATCGCCCGCGGCGAACACCAGACGGTGCACTATGCGCTGTGCACGGGCTGCATGGCGCTGGGGATGATGATCCCCGGCATGTGGAGCGGCTGGTTGCAGCAATTGATCGGCTATGAACATTTCTTTGCGTGGGTGATGCTCTGCACGTTGCCGAGCTTCGCAACCGTGGCGTTTATTCCGCTGGACGCGGAGTTTGGCAAGAAGTCGCCGGAGGAAGCGCCGTGAGCGGAGTCGCCCCGCACGGTCCCCCTTCCTCGCCGGGAGGGGCTGGGGGAGGGATGAACGAGCCGACGGGTGAAGGCTCTGCGCGGCGTTTTCCTCCCAATAACCCCTCGCCTAGCTTGGCGACTCAGGCGAGCGGCATCGCCCGTCTCTCGCTGCGTGATAAACTTGCCCAGCTTATGATCGTGCGGCTCGGCTCGGACATGCCGCCCAAGCGCACGGCCGAGGAGGACCAAGAGCGCGTCGCCGCGCTGCTGCAGCAGTGCCCGGTCGGCGGGCTGGTGGTGTTCAACGGCACGAGCGCCGAAACGCCGGCGACGCTTGCCCGGCTGCAACGGCTGAGCCGCACGCCGCTGCTGGTCGGGGCCGACTTGGAGCGTGGGGCCGGCCAGCAGTTGCGTCCCTGGCCGCTGGTCCCGCACGCGATGGCGTTCGACGCCCTGGGCGCCGGGGCGGCCGACGCGGTGTTCGAGTTTGCCCGGCTGGCGGCGGAGGCTGCCCGCTGGGCAGGCATTCATGTCACGTTCGGCCCGGTGGCGGATGTGAACTCTAATCCGCGGAACCCGATCATTGCGACGCGGGCGTTCTCGACCGATCCTGGGCGGGCGGCTGAACTGGCGGCGGCGTTCGTGCGCGGCTGTCGCGCCGCGGGAATGCTGGCCACGGCCAAGCACTTCCCCGGACATGGCGACACCTCGGAGGACTCGCACGACGCCGTGCCGTGCGTGACCGCGTCGGTCGACGACCTTTCGGCGCGCGAGCTTGCGCCGTTTCGCGCCGCCATAGCCGCCGGCGCGCCGCTGGTGATGACGGCTCACGTCCGCTACCCGGCGCTCGATCCGACGGGGGCGCCGGCGACGTTCTCGCCGCGGATCGTCGCCAAGCTGCTGCGCGAGGATCTCGGGTTCCAGGGCGTCGCGATTACTGACAGCCTGCTGATGGACGGCGCGCGAATGGGCTTCGCCGGCGAAGGGGAAATGGCCGTGGCGGCGCTTGGCGCCGGCGTGGACGTCTTGCTCGACCTGGCCGAGCCGCTTGCCACGCTCGACGCCCTGGAGGCGGCCGTCGAGGCGGGGCGACTGCCGCTGGCGCGGGTGGACGAGGCGCATCAGCGATTTACCGCCCTGCGAGCGGCCGCGTTTGCTCCCAGCGAGGCCGCCGCGGGGTTCGACGCCGAGGAGAACCGGCGTCGCACCGAATCGCTGGCGCTCGACGTGGCGCGGCGGGCGACGGTCGTGGTGAAGCAGCGGCCTGGCGTGCTTCCGCTGTGCCCGCAGCGGAGCCTGTGCGCCGTGCTTGTGGACCCGTTTGAGCGGCCGCGGAATATGCCGCCGTCGCCCCTGGGCGACTTGCTGCGGACGCGATTCGCCAAGGTGGAGCACTTTGCAGTGCCAGCCGATCCGCCCGACGCGCTGCTGGAGTCGATCGGCAGGGCGGCGCTTGGCGCCGAGCAGTTGCTCGTGGCCTTTGTGGTGAAGCCGGCGGCCTGGTACAGGTTCGGCCTGCCGGCGGGTTTGTGCCGGTGGATGCAGTCGCTCGCCGCGGCGCAGCCGATGGTCGCCGCGTGCCTCGGCGCGCCGCAAGGTTTGCAGCCGCTGGACGCCGCGGCCGTTCAGATTTGCACGTATAGCGACGTCCCGGCGTCGCAGGCGGCGCTCGTGGAACGACTTCTTGCGTCATGAGGGCGGCGCTGGCGTCAACAGGCTGTTAGCCGCGACCTAGCCAGGTCGCGGCGGACGCGCCTTGTCCGCTGCGCGAAAGCGGACTCGCCCTGCGCACGCCGTGCCTTTCCGGCGGGGCAGACCCTTACTACACTCATTTGAGGTCGCGCAAATGAGCGATTCGCTGCGCGCATTTGCGCGGCAGACCGGAAATGGGCCGTTCTACGCTTTTCCGAGGCAACAGTACGAGGCGTCCGTGAGCCATACCCCATCGCGTCGGCTTGTCATTCTCACCGAGGGCCACACCGAGCCGATCACCGGCAAGACGGCGTCGTGCATCATCCGCGATCGGCCCGAGGAAGTCGTGGCGCTGCTGGACAGCACGCAGGCGGGCCGGACGACGCAGGAGCTGCTGGGCGTCGGCGGCGCGACGCCGATCGTCGCCCGGCTCGACGACGCCCAGGGCGCCAACACGCTGATGATCGGCATCGCTCCCTCCGGAGGGCGCATTCCGCCGGCCTGGAAGTCGATCATCCTCGACGCGCTCCACCGCGGCATGGACGTGATCTCGGGCCTGCACGAGTTCATCTCGAGCACGCCGGAGTTCGTCGCGGCGGCCGCCCGCAGCGGGGCCAAGATCGTCGATGTCCGCAAGAACAACGAGCGCGACGTCGCCCATCGGCTGAACATCCGCGAAGAGTGCCTGCGGATTCACACCGTCGGCCAGGATTGCTGCGTCGGCAAGATGTTGGTGGCCGTCGAACTGGCGAACGCCATGAAGGCCCGCGGCGTGGACGCCAAGTTCGTCGCCACCGGCCAAACGGGCATCCTGGTCGAAGGAGACGGCGTCCCGATCGATTGCGTCGTGTCGGACTTCGTCAACGGCGCCATCGAAAAGCAGGTGCTCGCGCACCAGCACCACGAGATGCTGTTCATCGAAGGGCAGGGGAGCCTGGCCCATCCGAAATACTCGGCCGTCACGCTCGGCCTGCTCCACGGCTGCGCGCCGCACGGCATGATCATGTGCTACGAGGCGGGCCGCAAAGCCGTGCACGGCATGGAGTACGTCGAGCTGAAGCCGCTGCCGGTGCTCGTCGAGGCGTACGAGATGATGGCGAACCTCATCAGCCCGTCGGCGGTGATCGGCGTCGCGATCAACAGCCGTCGACTAAACGACGACGAGGCGGCCGCCGAGCGCGAGCGAGTGCGGCAGGAACTAGGCTTGCCGGCGTGCGACGTGCTGCGCGACGGGCCGGATGATCTGGTGCAAGCCGTGCTCAGCATGCGACCGGAGATGGCCGTGCGGTAGCTCGGAAAGGCGGTAGCCGCCAAGAGGCGCAAAAACGCAAGAAGCGAGAGATGTAGGTCCGTCGCATGGCGATGGTTTAACGACGGTTTTCCAAGCGCTCCCCCTGGGAGTTTCAAGCCGATGATCAAGCTTTCCACGCACGAGTTCAAGCTGCCGCTGCGGCACGTGTTTTCAATATCGCGGGAGTCGACGAGCGTTCAGCCGACGCTCATCGTCGAGCTGTCCGACGGCGAGCATCGCGGCTACGGCGAGGCGACCTCGAACAAGTATTATGGCGCCACCATCGAGTCGATGCGCGAAGCGCTGGAATCGGTCCGCGCGATCGTCGAGGGGACCGAGCAGCTCCAGCCCGAGCGGCTGTGGGAGCAGACCTGGCCGCTGCTGGAGGGCAATCCCTTTGCCGAGTGCGCCCTGGACGAGGCGGCGCACGACCTGTGGGGCAAGCAGCAAGGCGCCGCCGTGTACGAACTGTGGGGCCTGTCCACGGAGCGCGTGCCGCAGTCGAACTTCACCATCGGCATCGACGCCATCGAGGTGATGGTTCAAAAGCTGCTCGAAATGCCGGGCTGGCCGATTTATAAGATCAAGCTGGGAACGAAGCACGACCTGGATATCGTGCGCGAGCTGCGTAAACACACCGACGCGACGTTCCGCGTCGACGCCAATTGCGGCTGGTCGGCCGACGAGGCCATCGCCAACTCGCACGTACTGGCGGGACTGGGCGTCGAGTTCATCGAGCAACCGCTGCCGGCGGCCGATTGGGCGGGCGCCAAGCAGGTCTACGAGAAGTCCGCCTTGCCGATCGTCGCCGACGAGAGCTGCATCGCCGAGGGCGACGTCGAGCGGTGCGTCGGCCATTTTCATGGCGTGAACGTCAAGCTGGTGAAGTGCGGCGGACTGACGCCGGCGCGGAGGATGGTCTTGCGGGCCCGCGAGTTGGGCATGAAGGCGATGGTCGGCTGCATGACCGAGTCGACCGTGGGGATTTCCGCCATCGCCCAACTGCTGCCGTTGTTAGACTACGTGGATATGGACGGGGCTGCGCTGTTGGCCAGCGACATCGCCGCCGGCGTTGTCGTAGAGCGCGGCACGGCCATTTATCCGCCGACGAGCGGCTGCGGCGTGGAGCTTACCGCCGTCAATCGGCCGTAACGGCGCGGCGGAGCTGAATCAGGCGGCGGCGTTGCGGTCGCCGCGGCGATACTTTTCAATTCTTGCGCGAGGGAGACTATGCGACTTGTGCATGTCGTGGCGAGCATCGCCCTATGGCTGCCGGCGGGGTTCACGGCCGCCGACGAACTGGCGGACAAGATCCAGCCGCTCGTGGACGCCCATCGGGGACGCGTGGCGGTCGCGATCAAGGACCTCAAGACAGGCGCGTCGTTCGAGCACAACGCGACTGAGGCGATGCCCACGGCGAGCTTGATCAAGTTCCCCCTGATGATCGCCGCCTACCAGGCGGTCGAGGAGGGCAGGCTAACGCTCGACGACAAGCTTACGCTCGCCGAGAGCGACAAGGTTCCCGGTTCGGGCATTCTCACGCCCCACTTCTCCGCGGGCGCCGTCATCTCGTTGCGCGACGCCATCGAGCTGATGATCGTGTACTCGGACAATACCGCCACGAATCTCGTCGCGGAAAAGGTCGGCCTGGCCGCGACGGCCGAGCTGATGGAAAAGCTGGGCTGCCCCGAGACGAAGATGAACGCCAAGGTTTTCCGGCGGGACACGTCCATCTTTCCCGAGCGCAGCAAACAGTACGGCCTGGGCAGCACGACGGCCGCCGACATGGTGAAGCTGCTTGAGCAGCTTAGCGACAAGAAGCTGGTGAGCGGCGCCGCCAGCGAGAAAATGCTCGCCCATCTGTACGCTTGCGAGGACAAGCAAAAATTCCCGCGGTATTTGCCCGGCGTGAAGATCGCGCACAAGACCGGGTCGGTCAATGAAGTCCGCACCGATGCCGGGCTGATCGACGCCCCTAGCGGCCCGATCGCCATTTGCGTTCTGACCAACGAGAACCAGGACAAGAGCTGGGGCGATCGCAACGAAGCCGAGATCCTGTGCGGCAAGATCGCTCAAATCGCCTACCGGCATTTCAGCGGCGACGAAGCCGACGCCGGCCAGCAGGAATCGGGGGTCCTGAAGCTGGGCTCCAGCGGCATGCTGGTCGAGGCGCTGCAGCGCACGCTCAACCAGCGGATGCAGCCCTCGCCGGACCTGGGCGTCGACGGCGACTTCGGCCCGATGACCGAGGGCGCGGTGATCGAATTCCAGAAGTCCAAGGGGCTGGAGCCGACCGGCGTCGTCGGCCCCGAGACCTGGGCCGCCATGGGCCCGCTTGTGGAACACGATCCCGAGGCCACCGAGCCCGACGCGGCCGATGCCGAGCCCCTTGCCAAGGAGCCTGCCGATCCGCTGGACGGCCCGCCGTTCGTTAGCTGCAAGGCGTGGACGATCGTCGACGGCCAGACCGGCCAGATGCTGTGCGGCGCCAATGAGCACAAGGCCCTCGACATGGCCAGCACGACGAAGATGATGACCGCATACCTGGTGATGAAGTACCTCGCCGCGCATCCCGAGGCGCTCGACGAAACGATCGTCTTTTCCAAGCGAGCCGACGAGACGATTGGCTCGACCTCCGCTCTTCGAGCCGGCGAAGAAGTGACGGTTCGCGAGCTGCTTTACGGCATGATGCTCCCCTCGGGCAACGACGCGACGGTGGCGTTCGCCGAGCACTTCGGGCAGCGGCTGGCGCCGGGCGGCTCGGAGGCCGCGGTCGATTCGCCGCGCGAGGCCTACGACGCGTTCGTCGAGGCGATGAACGCCATGGCCGACGAGCTGGACATGAACGATTCCCGCTTCACCAACACGCACGGCCTGACGGAAGAAAACCACAAGGCCAGCGCGGCCGACCTGGCGACGCTCGCCTACCATGCCCTCAAGCTGCCGCTGTTTCGCGAAGTCGTCGGCGCCGCTCAGTACGGCTGCACCGTGAAGGGCCCCGGCGGGTACGAGCGGAACGTCCTCTGGAAGAACACCAACCACTTGCTGCGCATCGAAGGGTACGACGGGGTCAAGACGGGCACCACCACCGCGGCCGGGGCGTGCCTGGTCTCCAGCGGCCGGCGGGACGACCAGTCGCTGATCGTCGTGGTGCTCGGCGCCGCGTCGAGCGAATCGCGGTACGTCGACACGCGGAACCTGTTCCGCTACGGCTGGGGCCGACTCGCCCAGCAGCGAGGCGCCCCATGAGCCCGCCCGGCGCCCCGAAGTCCCCACGCCGCGGCCGCCCTTTTTGGGGCATCGCCGCGTTAACAGCCGCTTGCGGCTTAGCGGCCCCCACTCCCTCCATCGCCGCCGGCGCAAGCCCCCCGGTAACCCTCACCGACCGCGCCCGCGAGCTTCACGCCTCGTCGCTGGTTATCGACGGTCACAACGACCTGCCGTGGGAGCTTCGTTCGCAGGCCCGCGGCGAGTTCGATCGGCTTGACATCGCCCAGCCGCAGCCGACGCTGCAGACCGATATTCCAAAACTGCGCCGCGGCGGCGTCGGCGCCCAGTTCTGGTCAGTATGGGTTCCCGGCGGCACGGCAAAGCGCGGCGCGGCGCTCTCCACCACGCTCGAACAAATCGACCTGGTCAAGGCGATGATCGCCCGCTACCCGGAGACGTTCGAGCTGGCCCTCACGACGGACGACATCGTCCGCATTCACAAGTCGGGCAAGATCGCGTCGCTCATCGGCGTCGAAGGGGGCTACTCCATTGAAGGGTCGCTCAACGTCCTGCGGCAGCTTTACGAGCTTGGCGCCAGGTACATGACGCTCACGCACACTGACTCGCTTCCGTGGGCCGACTCCGGAACCGACGAGCCCCGCGCCGGCGGCCTGTCTCCCTTCGGCCACGACGTGATTCGCGAAATGAACCGGCTGGGGATGATGGTCGATCTATCGCACGTCTCGCCCGAGTGCATGAAAGCGGCCCTGCGGGCGACGCGGGCGCCGGTGATCTTTTCCCACTCCTCGGCCCGTGGCGTCGCCGACCATCCCCGCAATGTGCCGGACGACGTGCTGAAGCTGACGGCCGCTAACGGCGGCGTCGTGATGGTCAATTTTTTTTCAGCGTTCCTCGTGCCGGAAACGGCGCGGATCGACGCGGCCCGCATGGCCTTCCGCCGCGAGCAGGTGCAAGCGGGGCTGAGCGAGGACGAGATCGAGGCGGCCCTCCGGCGCTGGGACGCCCAGCAGGGGGGCCGCGGACCGCGGGGCACGATCCACGTGCTGATCGACCACATCGACCATATCGTGAAGGTGGCCGGTGTCGACCACGTCGGCCTCGGCTCGGACTACGACGGCGTGACGATCCTGCCGGAGCAGCTCGAGGACGCCAGCAGCTACCCGTACATCACGCAGGCGCTGCTCGACCGGGGCTACCGCGACGAGGACGTCCGCAAGATCCTCGGCGGCAACCTGCTCCGCGCAATGCGGGCGGCGGAAGGCGCCGCCACCCGCGTGGAGGCGAACTGAAGAAGCGTCGCATCGGAGAGCCGCCAGCGGATCAGGCCAACTGGCGCACGGCGAGTACTTCGTTCTCGCGCAGCGGCTCGACGTCCTCGGCAGTCGCTACGATGGTGTGCAGCGAGCGTCCCAAGGCGTTGGAGATTTCGAGTACGAGGCCCTCCGCGCCGCCTGACGGGTGCGGCACAACGTCAACCAACGTCGCAATGTCGCCGCGCTTCAAGCCATGTTCCTTGAAGTCGCGAGCAAGCGCGATGCGCTCGTAGAGGTTGGGCCGTGTCATGGCATGCGCCTCAGCGGCTTGAGGGTAACGAAGTGAAACGTTCCGTCCAACTTCCATTCTAGCCAAATGAGCACGACATCAAGCGTCCTGCCGTTGGGGCCGGTTATCGACGCGTCGACGCGGTAGAACGTCCCGTAGTCGTTCGATCCGTCTGCGATGGCGTTTTCGCGGCTGATTCCTTCGCGGATGGCCGCTTCGAGTTCATCAGGATTGTCGAGAGTAAATCCGGCTCGGGCAAGAAACTTGGACTTATCGTCCCCGACCTGGGAACGAGCAAGTAGCGCGTTAGCTTCTGGCGTGGGATTTCGGCATCCAGCGGTATTAGCATCGCCTTAATCCTTCGCCGGGCGTCGGTCGGCGGCCGCTTTGCCGGGGACGCGGGGGTCGTGTACGCCAATCAACTGGCCGGCGGCGTCGATTTCAATGGCCTGCGTCACGCCGGCGGCTGCAATCGAGTCGATCTGGTGGCCCTTCGCCTCTAGCTTGCGGACGATTTCCGCGGGGAACCCCTCCTCGACCATCAGCTCGGCCGGTCGCCACTGGTGATGGATTCGCGGCGCGGCGACGGCTTCATCCAGCGGCTGTTTGAAGTCCAGACGCCGCACGATCGCCAGCAGCACCTGCGTGATGATCTTCGGCCCGCCGGCGGCGCCGACGGTCAGCATCGGCCGCCCGTCCCGCAGCACGATCGTCGGCGACATGCTCGACAGCGGCCGCTTGCCCGGCGCGACGGCGTTGTTCTCCGCCCCCACCAGGCCGAACGCATTGGGCTTGCCTGGCTGGGCCGAGAAGTCGTCCATCTCGTTGTTCAGCACGATGCCCGTGCCGGGGACGATCACCTTGGAGCCGAAGGTCGTGTTGACCGTGGCAGTGATGGCCACCCAGTTGCCAAGCGAATCCGCGGCCGCGATGTGCGTCGTGTGCTTGTCGCCGAACAGGTCGGCGGCGGCCCGCGGCGGCTGGCCGTGGCCCGCGACGTCGCCGGCTTGTTGCGGGTCGATTAGTTTGGCCAGGTCGGCGGCGTATGCCTTATCGACCAGTCCCCGCGGCACGGCCGCGAAATCGGCGTCGCCCAGCCAGTGCGCCCGATCGGCGAACGCCAGCTTCATCGCCTCGGCGATTATGTGCCAGGCGCCGGCCGGGTCCTCGGCGTGCAGTCTCCGCAGTTCGAAGCGTTCGAGCATGTTGAGCATCTGCGCCACGTGGACGCCGCCGGAGCTAGGAGGCGGGAAGCCGACGATCGTGTAACCGCGATACTTCGTCACGAGCGGCTCGCGCGGGACCGCCGCGTAATCGGCGAAGTCCCGCGCCGTGAGGATGCCGCCGTTGTCGGCCATCCACTGGGCCGCCTTCTCGGCGAACGGCCCGCGATAGAACCAATCGGTTCCTTGCTCGGCGATGGCCCGGTAGGAGCGGGCCAGGTCCGGCTGCTTGAGCAGTTCGCCGGCCTGGTACGGCGAGCCATCGCTCTTGAGCAGCGCGGCGCGACTGCCGGAGAACCGGGCCAGGTCGTCGGCCGTCGCCTTCAACTTACTGGCGTAGACGGCGTCGATGGGAAAACCCCGCTCGGCGATGGCAGCCGCGGGCAGCAGCAGCTCTCGCAGCGAAAGCCGGCCATGCTGCTTAATCGCCAGTTCGTAGGCGGCCAGGGCCCCGGGGACGGCGACGGCCAAGGGACCGGTCTGGCTGAGCTCGGCGACGGCTTGTCCCTCGCGGAGAAACATATCGCGGGTCGCGGCAGCGGGGGCCGTTTCGCGACCGTCGATGGCTGCCAGCGCGCCGTCGGCCCGCCGAATGAGAATGAAGCAGCCGCCCCCCAAGCCGGAGTTGTGGTTGTCGACCACTCCGAGGGTGACGGCGGCGGCGATGGCGGCGTCAACGGCGTTGCCGCCGCGCTCGAACGCCGCCACGGCGGCCTCGGTCGCCAGCGGATGCACGGTCGCCACCATGCACGTGGCGTCGCCGTCGGCCGGCGCGGCGGACGAGTGGGCGACGGCGGCGGTTTGCTGCGCGTCCGCCGCCAGGGCCGAAGTCGCGGCGCTGCATCCCGCGGCCAGTAACGCCGTCAGGGCGACGGGGCGCCAGTCGAACGTAGTTGGGCGTTTCATGGATGGTTACAATCGGTTCAGGGTGAGCGACTTCTCCGCAGGCCGAACAATCTCTGGCTGGCAGCGGAGGGGGGCAGCCCCTCGCAGGGGTCTGGCGATTCTAGGCGATTGCACTCCGAGATGAGAATGACGCGTTTCCATAAACTCGCCGCCGCGGCGACGGCCATCGCCGTTTTTGCGTCGCCCGGCGCGTCGCTGGCCGCAGCTCCCCGTTCGGTCGTCGACATTGCCCGGTCGTTTGACGACGGCGGCGGCTATGTCTGGGACAACGGCACGGGGACGCCCTCGACGATCGAACATGACGGCCAGGTGGTCCTCCAAGCGCAAGAGAAGGGGACGTACTGCAGCGGCTTCACGTTCGCCGTCGCGATGCAAGCGGCCGCCGAGCGGGGCCTCCTCCGCGGCAAGGCGCTCGACGACGTGCGACGATTCCAGAAGGCATGGTACGGCGCGGTCGACGACGCCGCGGAACGACAATGCGCAGCGGCGGTCGAGCAATTGGGCGTCGGCGTCGAAGTGAAGTCGCTGGACGACGCCCGGCCGGGGGACTTCGTGCAGCTTTGGCGAACGAACAAATCAGGCCATAGCGTGGTGCTGCTGGCGGTGCTTCGCGAGGGCGACCGAGTCGTCGGCCTGCGGTATCGCAGCTCGCAGAAGTCGACGAATGGCATCGGCGACCGAAGCGAGTAC
>QEVI01000403.1 GCA_003576855.1 Planctomycetota bacterium | reverse complement strand
TCGCCAGCACTTCGGGGTCGGTCGAGGGCCGCCTGGTCCGCAGGGCGACCGCAAGTTCCGCTTCGTGGTCGTAGACGTCCAAACCGACGCCGCCCAGCCTGCCGGCCTCCAGGGCTTCCACGAGCGCCGACGAGGGGCTGAGCTCGCCGCGGGAGATGTTTACAAAGACGCAGCCCCGCTTCACGCGGCGCCATTTGGCGGCGTCGAAGTAGCCGTGGTTCGAGGGGTTGAGGTCCATGGCCGAGACTAGCACGTCGGCCTGCGGCAGGGCGGCGTCGATGGTCGTATACTCCACGTCGGCGTGGCGCGGATCGCGATCGACGCCTAGAACCCGCATGCCCAGCGCGCGGCCCAGGAGGTACGCCTGGCGGCCAATATTGCCGACGCCGACGACCACCAGCGTGCGGCCCTCGCACTCGGCGCCGGTGAGGCCGTCGCGGTGGAAGTCGTGGAACTGGCGGACTTGGCGGGGCAAGCGGCGGATCAGCGCCATCCACAGCAGCAGGGCCTGCTCGGCGACGGCTCGATGGCAGTACAGCGGCAGATAGCCGAAGGCCAGCGGGCGGCCGGCGGCCCGCGCGTAGGCGGCGAGGTGATCGTAACCGGTGCTGCGGGAGAGGACCGCGTCGAGCGACGACGCCCAGGCCGGCGGCAGCGACTGCGTGCGGATGGAGATCAGCCGCGCCGGCGGGTCGGCATGCCTGGCTTCTTGGATCGTCGCGGCGGTGTAGCCGGCGCTGATCCCCGCGGGCAAAAGCCGCCGCAGCGCCGCGGCTTCTTCTTCGAATGCTTCGTAGAAGTACACGTCGGGCATGGCGGCAGCAGAACGCGAGAGGCGCGAAGCCGCGGGCGGCTTTACAGGTCGAAGTTGAAGGTGCGGCTCAGGTAGCGGTACAGACGTTCGGCCAGCGTGCGGGGTCGGGTGGAGATGCGGGCGCGGCCGATCAGGCCGTTGCGGAGCAAACCGTGCGGGTCGCTGAGCCGCACGGTGGCCTGGTACGACGTGTTGAGCGGGCGGGTCGTGCCGTCGGGATTCGGCTGGGCGGCCAGCGGGCCGCCGTTGGTGCTGGCCAGCCGGGCCGGCGCCGTTTCCAGCGGTTCGGTCGCCCGGTTGGCGATGGTGCTGACGAAGACGTGGTAGGCCGACTGCTCGAACATCAGGCGGACCTGTTGTCCTTCCTGGACGAGATCGACGTCGTCCTGGTCGATCACCAGCACGGCGTCCCACTGGTTGGGGTCGCCGATCTGGCAGAGCAAGTTCTGCGGCCCCTCGGGCGTGAGGGTGGCGCCGAGGTTCTGCGGGTCGAGCGGCGTGCCGGTCCATGTCTCGAGCTCGACGGAGTCGGCGGTGGCGCGCTGCGGCACGCGGGCCGGCGGGATCACCGTGCCGTCGCGGGGGGCGACGATGCGGAGCCGGGCGAGGTCCTCCTGCTGCTTGGCAAGCTGCTTGCGGGTGCTCTGGAGCCGCTCTTTGACGTAGTCCAGTTGGCTGGAGGCCTGCATGGCGCGACTGGCGGCGAGGCGGAGATTGGTCAGCGAATCAACCTGGGCTTCGTAGGACTCCAGCTCGCCCTTGAGGCGGGCGATTTCCATTTCGAGCTCGAAGTTCTGAAGCTGCGCGATGAGTTGCCCTTGTTTCACCTGGTCGCCCGGCCTGGCGCCGAGTTCGACGAGCCGGCCCGGCGCCTCGACGTACACGCTGGCGGCGCCATGCGGCTGCAGCTCGAACGGCGCCCAGACGCGTGACGGCAAGGGAATCATAAACAGCGCTGTCAGCACGACGCCGACGACGGCAATCGTCGTGTAGAGCCGCCACCGCTTCACTTTGCTCCACCTCCCAGGCACGCGAAAGAATTTCCACACGGCTTGCGCCGGCATGAAGAACATGCCCCAAATCGACGCCAAGGCGATGATCTGGCCGATCACCTTCAGCCCATACGGTTCGAACACCTTGTTCAGGAAGTACAGGATCGAAAACAGCACCACCCAGCGATACAGGAACGAGGCGACCGTGTAGAGGGCAAACAGCGTTTGATGCCGCTTGGGAAGGAACGGATCCTCCTGCTCTTCGAGGCCGAGGCACCATTTGCCGAGCTTGCGGTGGAGTATCGCGTTGGACTTCTGGCGGAGGTTGGGGATCTCGAGGACGTCGCTGAGGATGTAATAGCCGTCGTACCGCAAGAGCGGGTTGGCGTTGAACATGATCGTGCTGACGGAACTGACGAACATCACGTTCAGGCAGAAGTAGTGGAGCGGCCCCGGCTCGGTGAACCACCAGACGAACGTGCAAATCGAG
>QEVI01000080.1 GCA_003576855.1 Planctomycetota bacterium | reverse complement strand
CCAGGGCGACCGAGCTTGCCGTGGGCGCGACGGTTCCGTCGCCCCAGTTCAACGCCTCAGCGATCGGCGGCCTGAAGCGTTTGAACGGCGCGGGCTCGGTCGCGCGCATGTCATCGCGACGCGGCGTGACGAAAAGACGAGCAATTGCTAGCTGAGACCTTTACTGTCACTCCGCCGCGCCTGTATAGTTGGCGCTACGGAGGCGAACTTAGCAATTCGCAAACGCGACTGGGTTGTTATCTTTTCGCGACAATTCTTCGGCGCTGCCGTCAGGCGCCGATTCGATATTCCACGGGAAAAACGCCATGGCCGTCGCCGTCCCCCATGTCGCACTCATTGTCGAGACCTCGCTCGCGCACGGTCGCGGAATATTATCCGGGATTTCGCAATACCTCACCGCGCACGGGCCGTGGTCGATGTACGTCGATCAGCGCAAACTGAACGACGCCCCGCCGTCGTGGCTGGAGGACTGGAACGGTCACGGCGTGATCATGCGGGCGCAGACGCGAAAGATCGCCGAAGTGGTTGCCCGGCTTGGCGTGCCGGCCGTCGACACGCTGAACCATCTGCGCGACCTCAACGTGCCGGCGGTGTTGCCGGATCATCGCGCCGTTGCGAAGGCGGCCGTCGAACATCTCGTCGAACGCGAGTTCCGGCACTTCGCGTTCGTCGGGGTCGACCGCGCCACGTGGTCGGCCCAGCGGCGCGACGCCGTCTGCGAAACGCTCAGCCTGATGGGCCGCCTGTGCCACGTCTACTCGCCGGTGTCGCGGCGACGATTTTTGGAAAGCTGGGAAGGCGGGCAGCAGGACCTGGCCGAGTGGCTCAACGGATTGCCGAAGCCGTTGGGCGTGATAGCGGCCCACGATCTCCGCGCGCTATGCGTTCTGGACGCCTGCCGTCGCCATGGGCTCGCGGTGCCCGAGCAAGTCGCCGTCATCGGGGTCGACAACGACGAGGTGCTCTGCAACCTGGGGGATCCGCCGCTGTCGAGCGTAAAGCTGGACCTGGAGCGAATCGGATTCGAAGCGGCCGGGTTGCTGGATCACCTTATGAAGGGGAAGAAGCCGCCGGCGAAGCCGATTATGATCCCGCCGTGCGGCGTCGTGACGCGCCGTTCCACCGACACCGTGGCGATTGCCGACCCGATGATCGCCAGCGCGATGCGATACATCGCCGAACACGCGTGCAATTCCATCCACGTCGACAAGATCGCCGTCCACTGCGGCGTTTCGCGCCGACACATGGAACGAAGCTTCACCAAGCTGCTGGGCTCGTCGCCCAACGAGCAAATTGCGCGGGTCCGGTTGACCCGCGCCAAGCAGTTGCTGGTGCAGACCGACTTCCCGCTCGACGTCGTCGCCGAGCGGTGCGGGTTCAGGCACGCCGCTTATCTGAGCGTGTTCTTCAAAAAGCATGTCGGACAAACTCCGGGCGATTTCCGAACGACAATGACGCGGGCCAGCTCGCAAGACTCCGCGCCCGATCAGCGCGATCCGCCGTCCGCTCGGAGGGGAACGGCCCGAAAGTCAACTTGAGACTAAAATTTCGTCACGGTCCGCAAGCGCTGAGAAGCGCTGTGGCAACGATCGAGGGTCTAAATGCCACGGGTTCGAGCCTGCTTGGCCCGCTTTCTGTAAGCCGGTCCGCATCCTGGACTTGCGCTTCCTCCCGTCGGTCGGCGACGCGGCGTTTTGCGTCGCGTGCGGCGAACGCCCCTCTGGGCATTTACGCGGCCAACGTCGATTGACAGCGGTCGCGTAGCTTAGGTACAAGCCCGGCGCACTATTTCCCCAGGCGCCGCGCGGCGGCGTGCGAGAAGTCGTCCCGGCGCTTCGGTAAACGGTCGCCTCAAGCTTCATCACGTCATGGACGAAACAAAGCCCGCCGCCGAAGCGCCGCCAGAAACGGCCGCCTCGCAAGGCCGCGCCAGTCGGCTGATCGGCGGCGTGCTTAACTGGGCGACGGCGACCCGGCTGCGACTCACGATCGCCAGCGCCTGCGGCTTGACGGCGCTGGGACTGGTCTTTGCGGCTTGGAGCTATGTGGGTGAAGTAACGCTCGAAACGATCGATCCAATAACCGCGGATCAGGCCCTGCTGGCGCTCGACCAAGGGCGCTTGAGCGACGCCAAGTCACTCGTCGGGCAAATGCAGCACCACCCGGCGCCGCCGGAGGCCTTGGCGAAGGCGTTGTTCGTGCTCGGCGCCCTCAAGAGCGAAGAGGCGTCCCACGAACCGCTGCCAGACCGCCGACGCGCCATGCACCAGGTGGCGGCGCGGTACCTCGATAAAGCTCGGGGCCTGGGGTTGCCGGAGGAGCGAACGGGGCAGCTCTCTTTCCTCCTGGGCAGTAGCCTGGCCCGTAGCGGTCGCTGGGACGAGGCGCTGCCCCTCTTGGAAGAAGCGCGGCGCGACGTTGCGCAACCGGCCACGGAGATCTACTCGCTGTTGGTCGAGGCGATTTTCGCGCAGGCGGAGCCTGACCTGAACCTGGCGTTGTCGTACAACTCGCGGGTTTTGGAAGACCCAAACCTGCCGGCCGACCAGCGGGACCGGGCGCTGCTGCTCGCGGCGGGAGTTTACCTGCGTCAGCAGAAGTTCGCCGACGCGCGAGCCATGCTTGACCAAATGTCGGCCGAGGGCCCGCTGGCGGCCAGCCGCGTGTTGCTCTTGGGCAGAATCGAGATCGAAGAAGCGCAGGCCCTGCCCAGCGGTTCGCCCGAGCAAGCGCGTAAGCTGCAGGTCGCCTCGGAACTGCTAGGGAAGATTCACCCGGTCGAATCAAATGCCAACGATCTCGCCCGGCAGGCGGCCCTGTGGACGGCGCGCTGCCTGGAGCTGCGCGGCGACGAATCAGCGGCGCTGGCCGAGTATGAGCGCATCAGCGCCGCACATCCGGATACCTCGGAAGGCCAGGCCGCGGGGCTGGCGGCGGCTGATTACCACCGCCGGGCGGGCAACATCGAACAAGCGCTGGCAGGGTTCCGGCGGGTGCTGCGAGAAATCGGCCGCAAAGAGGGTTTTGAGAATCCCTTGATGCCGCCGTCGGAAGTGCGCCAAAGGCTGCGGGAGGCGTACCAGCAATGCGTCGATGAAGCGATGTTCGCCGAGGCGCTGGTGCTGGTCGAGCTATTTGAGCCGCTGTTCGGCCGCGTAGTCTGTGCGGAGATGCGGGCCCAATTGCACCAGCGGTGGGGCGACCTGCTGCTGGAGAGCGGGGCGGCCGCCGCCGCCGAGCACGCCGCGTCCGAGCGGAAGGACGGTCGCTACCACTTGCGAGCGGCGGGGCAGGCGTATGAGCAGCTTGGGCGATTGCGATTCGCCTCGGCTAAGTTCTCCGATGATTTGTGGAACGCCGCGGAGTGCTACCTCCGGGGACAGAACTACACGAATGCGGCTCGCTTGTTGCGCGAATACCTTCATCACGAGTCGGAGCGGCGCAACGCGATGGCGATGTTGCGACTCGGGCAGTCGTACCTGGCGTTGAACAAACTGGAAGAGGCCATCGCGTGGTTCGGCGAGTGCACGGAGCTGTATCCTAACGATCCGGTGAGCTTTCAGGCTCGGCTGGAATGCGCTCGGGCGCGTCAGCAGCGGGGCGATCATGCCGAGGCGGAGCGGCTCTTGCTCGCCAACCTCGTCGGCAAGGGGCTGACGCCGGCAAGCTCCGAGTGGCGCGACTCGCTGTTCGCCCTGGGCGATTTGTTCTATGAAACAGGGCGATACGCCGAAGCGATCGAAAAGCTCGACGAAGCGATCAAGCGGTATCCCGACGCCCGGCAGGCGCTCGTCGCCAAATACACGATCGCGCGGTGCCACCATAGCGCGGCCGAAGCGCCCGCCAAGCGCCTCGCCGAATCCAGGACCGACAACGAACGTCAGGCCGCGCGCGCGCTGTTGAACGAAGAGCTTACCAAGGCGCACGAATACTACCAGTTGGTCCAGCGCGAACTAACGCTTCGCGACCAGGCCGGCAGCGATCCGCTGGAGCGGGTGCTGCTGCGCAATTGCTACTTGATGCAAGGCTCGGTGCTCGTCGAGCTACGGCGGTTCGACGACGCCATCGCGGCCTTCGGCAGCGTGATCACGTCGTATCAAAACGATCCGGTGGCGCTGGAGAGCTTCGTGCAGGTCGCCAACTGCTGGCGACGGCTCAACCAGCCGGTGAAGGCCCGCGTGACGCTCGACCAGGCGAAAATGGTGCTCAAGGGCATGCCCGAATCGACCGACTTCCTGGCATCGACGAATTTCAACCGCCAGCAATGGGAGATGTTGCTCAACCAGATGAGCCAGTGGTGAACGTAAACCGCGAGCGCCCAGCAGGTCGAAAGCCACAAAAAAGAAGCCAAACAACTCGCCGCTCACCGCTCACTGATCACAGATCACCGATCACTAATCACCCATCCTCCCATGCCCGACACGTCTTCCCAAGCCCTGGCGGACCTGATGAGAAAACGGCGCCGGTGCCTCGAGCAGTTGCGGGCGCTGGGGCTCCGGCAGGCGGAGTCGATCGAGGCGGGCGACCTGTCCGGGTTGCTCGGCGTCATTGCCGCGAAACAGCAGCTCATCGTCGCACTGCAGGCCGTGGAAAAGCAGCTCGCGCCGTTTCACCAGCAGCAGCCCGAAGCGCGCGATTGGCCCTCGGCTGCGGCCCGCGCTCAATGCGCGGCCGACGCTGAAGCCTGCCGGCAATTAATCGAAGAGGTGATGGCCATGGAAACCGAGGGCCAGCGGCAGATAGCCGAGCGCCGGGACGCGGTGGCGGGCCAGTTGCGGACGGCGGCCGCCGCCAGCCGCGTGCGAGAAGCGTATATGAGTCAGAAGTAGGGAAGCGGGGAAGGAGTGATCAGTAATCGGCGGGCTTAGTTGTGCGGTCCTGGGCCGCCGGCTCGCTGTGCACATTTAGCCGCGGGGCTTGCCCCGCGTGGTTCCATGCAGCTCCGCATTCACAGTCACGACAACGACAACGATAACGGCGACGAGCCCGCGGCGGCCGACGCCCCGCGCGTGTCGCCGCCGGGCGACGAGCCCCCTCTCGCCGCCATCCTGGAAGCCTGGAACGAAGCGACGCTCCGGCTCCAGCAAACCCATGAAGCGCTGCAGTCCGAGGTCGCGCGGCTCACCGACGAGCTGGCCGCCAAAGACAAAGAACTCGCCCGCCAGAACCGCCTGGCCGACCTGGGACGGATGGCCTCGCACGTAGCGCACGAAGTCCGCAACAGTCTCGTCCCCGTGAACCTGTATTTGAGTTTGCTTCGCCGGCGGCTGTCGGACGACCCCGGCAGCCTCAGCGTTTTGGCCAAGGTCGAGGCAGGGTTTACCGCCCTGGATGCAACCGTGAACGATCTGCTCAACTTCACCGCCCATCGCGAACCGCAGTGGCGAACCTTTTTGGTCCAGGATCTCGTCGAAGAGGTGCTCCAGTCCGTGGCGCCCCAACTGGAGGCGCAATCGATCGAAGTGACGCTCGACGTGCCGCCGCACACGTCGGCGACCGCTGACCGCGAAATGCTGCGTCGCGCCGTTCTGAACCTGGTGCTCAATGCGATTGATGTGATGCCGCGCGGCGGCGACCTGGTAATTACGTCGTATGACCGCCGCGGCGGGCTGGAACTGGAGATCGCCGACAGCGGTCCGGGCGTGCCGGAGGAAAATCTCCCGCGGCTGGTGGATCCGTTCTTCACGACGAAGCCGACCGGCGCCGGGTTAGGTTTGTCGATCGTCAGTCGCATCGCCGAGGCCCATGGCGGCCGGCTTGCCGTCATGAACTGCCCTGAAGGCGGAGCGGCGTTCACCATCGAACTGCCGCCGCGGCGGGCCCTGGGGCTGGCGGCATGAGCCAGAAGCGACGACTCATCGAGCGCCGCGCCGCCGTGGGGCGAGTCTTGGTCGTCGACGACCACGCCGCCGTGCGCGAGTCGATCATCGACGTCTTGCGCCAAGCGGGCTATACGGCCGAAGGGCTGGCCAGCGCCGTCGAGGCGCTGCCCCGCATCGAGCAGCAATCGTTCGACGTCGTGATTACGGACCTGCAAATGCCGGGCGTCGACGGGCTGGAGTTCATTCGACAGCTCGCGCGGCGGCGCCTGCCGGCTCAGGTGATCATGATTACCGCTCATGCGACGATCGCCTCGGCGGTCGAGGCGATGCGGCACGGAGCGTTCGATTACCTCGAAAAGCCCTTTGACGTTAACCAACTGGAGAGACTCGTCGCGCAGGCGATGGAGCGGCGCAGGCTGTGCGAACCGACAAGCGTGGCGCACGATGCGGCATGCCGGCAAGCACGCAACGATCCGGCCGCCGACTGCGGCATGGTCGGCGATAGCCCGGCCATCGAGCGGCTGCGGTCCCAAATCCGGCAAGTGGCGCCGACGGATGAAACCGTGCTCATTTGCGGCGAAAGCGGCACCGGCAAGGAACTGGTGGCACGCGCGATCCACGCGCTGAGCCGCCGCGCCGCAGGACCGCTGGTGAGCTTGAACTGCCCTGCCCTGTCGCCCCAGTTGGCCGAGAGCGAGCTGTTCGGCCACCGGCGCGGGGCGTTCACCGGCGCGGACGCCGATCGCATCGGCCGGTTTGAATTGGCCGCCCGCGGCGCGATTCTGCTCGACGAGATCACGGAAATCGACCTGCCGCTGCAGTCGAAGCTGCTGCGAGTGCTGCAAGAGCGGACGTTCGAACCGGTCGGTTCCAGCGAAACGCGGGCCGCCGACGTGCGGGTGATGGCCAGCACGAACCGTAATTTGAAAAACGAAATCGCCGCGGGGCGTTTTCGCGAGGATCTGTACTATCGGCTGGCCGTGGTGCCGCTGGAGCTTCCACCGCTTCGCGAGCGGGGCGGCGACGTACACCTCCTGGCCGATTATTTCCTGGAGCGGGCGGCGCTTCGCCTCGACCGGCCCCGGCTCGAACTTGCCGACGACGCGCGCGACCTGCTGGCTGGCTATCACTGGCCCGGCAATGTGCGCGAGTTGGAGAACCTGATCACGCGGGCCTGCGTTCTACACTGCGACAGGGCAGTTACGGCAGCGGATATCCGGCCCTGGCTCCAGGAGCCGGATCAAATACTGCAACCGCCGCTGCCGGACGTCGTTCCCGCCGAGGCCGGGGCTAGCCTCGAAGAAGTGGAGCGGGCCATGATCGTCGCGACGCTCGAGCGCTTCGGCGGCAACCGCAGCAAGGCCGCGGAAACGCTCGGCATCGGCGTGCGTACGCTCAGCGGAAAGCTGCGCACCTATGGGTACGCACCGCGAACGCGAGAGTTCAGCGCCGGGCGCCGGCAAGGTCTGCCGAACAGTTCGGCAATTGCTGCCGATCGAGCTGCCCGACGACCGGCGTAACTAGGCCGGCGCGGTGCGAGATTTCAGTAGCTGGGGCGTTTCGGAAACTGGCACAGCGGCGGCGGTTTGGGACGTCGAACCGAGGCCAGGCGTAGGTCTGCATTGACCCGCGGCACAAAGCTTGCTAATTCCATGCGCCCAAAACACTGCGGCCCGTATCGGCCCCGGGGGGGCGGCGACCGTCGGCTGTGATCCCGTAACGAATCGCTTGCCGAATTGTCTCCGCCCAGGGGACGAGGCAAGCCTCAGGCAATGCCATGCTGAACACGCTCTTCGACCGGTCGACTTTGCCACTGCTCGAGCAGACGGTCGCCTTCACCGAGGCCCGGCATGGAGTGCTGGCGGGCAATGTCGCCAACTTGGACACGCCTGGATATCGCTGCCGCGATCTATCGCCTGAGGAGTTTCGCAAGCAACTTCGAGAAGCGGTCCAGGCCCGCCGCAGCGACGCGAGCGGCGCGAGCCCCGGGGATCCGTTCGACCCGGCTTGGGCCCGCGACCCGGCTCGTCCGTCGGCGACTGGCCGCGCCAATCCCATCAGCACGGTCGCCGCCCAGATGAAAGGGATGCTGCGGCACGACGACAACAACGCGAGCTTGGAGGAGCAAATCACCGAGATCGCCAAAAACCAGTCGCAGCACGACATGGCGTTGAGTTTGATGCGCGCGCAGTTCGGGCTGTTGCGTGCGGCGATCACGGAGCGTGCGTAGCCGTCGAGAACGTTCGCAGGAAGGCAAATGATCGGATTTCGCGCGGATAACGATTCAGGATGGCGTTCGAGGCGCCATCTGCCATCGGCGAGAAGCAGCGGTCATCTTCTCTAATCGGCAAGGTCACAGGCAATGTTCAATGCAATTGATGTGAGCACGAGCGGGTTGGTCGCGCAGCGTATGCGACTTAACGTCATCTCGTCGAACATCGCCAACGTCTCGACGACCCGCAATGAGCGCGGCGAGGCGGAGCCGTATACGCCGCGGTACGTCACGTTTCAGACCGATGCGGACGTCCGCACCAGCGCCGGCGGACTGGGCGTGAAGATCGGCAGCGTCGAATACTCGAAAGCCGAGCCGCTGCTGAAGTACGAGCCGGGCCACCCGGACGCCGACGCGAGCGGTCGCGTGGCCTATCCGGCGATCGACATGACGCACCAGTTCGTCGACGCCCTGGAGGCGACGCGCGCCTACGAGGCGAACGTCGGCGTGTTGGAAATCACCAAGCAAATGGGACAGCGGACGCTGCAAATCCTTGCATGAGGCGCGCCTAAGCCATGTATTCCGTCAATAGCGCCACGTCGGCCCCGCGGGCGTTCACCCTGCCTTCGACGCTAAGCAGCACGAAGCTGCAGGAGTCGGGCGGGTTCCGCGATGCGCTGCTGAAGTCGATCGACGAGGTCAATTCCATGCAACAGCAGGCGGACCAGGCCGTCGAGAACATGCTCACCGGCGGCGACGCCGATCCGGCCGCGGTTCTTACGGCCGTGCAGAAAGCCGATCTGGCGTTCCGCATGCTCATGCAGATGCGAAACAAGGTGATGCAGGCGTACCAGGAAGTGAAGGATATACGGATTTAGATTGCCTAGTGCCACCGGCGCCGCGTTGGCCGCGGCCTGGCTGAACCGCGAAGGAGGCTCGCCAGCGCCGTTAGGAACCGGCGGCGCGGCCGTCGCGCGACGGGGCCGCCGGAGGCATGCCGAGCTTGTCACCGCTTAGATTCCTGTTGGGGTCCACGGATGGACTTTATCAACCAGTTCTTTGCCCAGGTCCGCGACCTTTTGGCCTCGATGACGCCGGCGGCGCGAATCACTTCAGCGCTGTTGCTGGGGGTGATCGTGATCAGCCTGGGCTACCTGTTTCAGGGATACGGCGGCGCTACGGAGAGTTTTCTGTTCAACGGCGAGATTTTGGAGTCGGGCGAGGCGAACCGCGTCGAAGCCGCGATCGCCAAGGCCAACCTCAAGGTCTTTCCGCGAAACGCCGGACGCATCGTCGTTCCGCGGGGCGAGGAGGCTGCCTACCTGGCCGCAGTGGCCGACGCCGGCGCCTTGCCAGCCAACTTCGATACGTTGCTGGACGAATCGCTGGACGGCGGGCTGTTTGAAAGCGCCGAAGTCCGCCGTGCCCGCATCAAGGCCGCCCGAGAGCGGAAGCTCTCCATGATCGTCAGCATGATGGAGGGGATCGACTACGGCAAAGTGCTGTACGACATCCGCGAGCCGAAGGGGTTTGAACAGCAGCAGACGACCGCCACGGTCAGCGTCATGCCCGAGTCGGACGTGCCGCTGGACGGATGGCGGATGCGCAAGATCCGCGCGGCGGTCGCCGGCGCCATCGCCGGCTTAGACCCCAAGAGCGTCACCATCACGAATATGGCCGATGGTTCACAGTACGGTTTCGGCGGCGAAGCGGCCGACGCCGATTTCGACGACCCGTACTTCCAGACGCGCATCGCCTACGAGCAGCGGCTCAAGGCGAAAATCGAGGACCTGTTGCGCTTCATTCAACCCGGCGCGCTGGTGGAAGTGAGCGCCGAACTGGACGAGTCGATCTCCACGGAAGTCCGCACGCTGAAGGCCGAAGGCGATCCCGCGGCGATTCGCGAACGGACCGATACCACGGAACTGAGCAGCACCCAGAGCGAAGACCGCGGCGAGCCGGGGCTGGTAGCGCAGGGGCCCAACCGTACCGGCGCCCAGCAGCAGGTCGTCAAGAACCAGACGACCGATAGCCGCAACACGACCGAGACCGAGAGCTTTGTTCCCAAGACGGAAGAACTGCGTCGGCAAGCCGGGCTGGTGCCGACGCGGGTCCACGCAGCGATTGCGGTGCCCAGCGAATACCTGGTGCGGGTATGGCGCGAGACCGACCCCAGCGCCAAGCCCGACCAGAAGCCGACGTCGGCGCAGCTCACGCAGATCCAGGACGACCTGATTGAAAACAAGATCAAGCCGACCGTGGCGAGGCTGTTCCCCAAGGAGCTGGCCGAGTTCGCGTTGGATAACGTCGAAGTAACGGTATTTCAGTCGCTCCCCCGCGAGCCGGAGGCGAAGCCGTCGCTGGCCAGCCTCGGCATGGCCTGGGCGGGGCAAAACGCCAGTTCGATCACGATGGTCGCCCTGGCGCTGGCCAGCCTGGCGATGCTGCGGTCGATGATCCGGTCGATCCCGCCAGCGGATCGAACGGTGAAATTCGCCGAGCCCAGCTCTCCCGAAGCAAGCGACGCGCCGCCCAGAGCGACCGCCAAAGGCGAAGAGGCGGAGAAACGCGATGCGAGTCGGCCGAAACTCCGCTTGAAAAAAGGACCGACGCTGAAAGACGACCTCGTCGAAATGGTGCGCGAAGATCCTGACGGCGCGGCGGCGATCCTCAAGACATGGATCGGTAACGCCGCGTGAGGGCCGACGGCAGGCATGCCAGTTGTATGACGTACGATCGCGTGGAAAAAACCCGCCGGGCGGCCATTCTCATCGCCAGTCTCGACGAGACGATGGCCGAGCAATTGCTCGCGGGCCTGCCGCCTGCCGAAGCCGCCAAGGTGGCCGCTGAGCTGCAGCGCCTGGATGACGTCGATCCTGAGGAACAGCGGGACGTGCTGGACGAGTTCCGCCGCGCTGGGCGCACCGCGCAATCCCGCCGGGAGGGGGTGGAGTTCACGTACTCCGCCCCGCGGGTCGTCGCTCCGCCGGTCGAGCGGCCGGCGGAAACGCCTGCCGACGCCCCCACGACCGACGCCCCTCACGACGGCGACGCCGCGGCGATCGCCGAATTGCTGGCGCACGAGCATCCGCAGACGATTGCCGTGGCCCTTTCCGGCTTAGGCCAAGAGCAAGCGGCCGGAGCGTTCGCCGCGCTGCCGTCGATGCTGCAGGCCGACGTCCTGGAACGGCTGGCCAACCTGCAGACAGCCGACGAAGGCGCAGTTCAGGAACTACAACGGCAACTCAAGCAGCGAATCGAAGAGCAACGGGCGCGTCGAGAACGGATGGCCGCCAGCATCGAGCTGGCCAAGCGGATGCTCGCGAAGACGGCGCCTGAGCAACGCGAGTCGCTCCTGGCGCGAATTACGCCGCGCCGTCCGCTTGAGCCGCGGCCCGCGGAGGCCGGAGCCAGCGAGTCGACGAGCCCAGCCGTTCCGCGGTCGCCGGACAGCGCCGGTGAAACGGAGCTATACCTTGCCGACGGGCAGCGCCGCGACGAACACGGTCCGAGCGCGGCCTGGCCGGCCGACGAGGACCCCGCCGAGCCGCCCTACGCCCAGTTCGCGCTGGCTGCTGCTCCGGACCTGGAAGACCGGTCGGCCCAGTTGGAAGGCCTGACCGATGCGGAACTATTCGGCGCCCTGCGCGCCGCCGACGAAGCGACGGTTCAACGGGCGTTAGCGGCCTCCAGCGAGGCGCTCGTCAACCGCGTGGCGAGCCGGCTGCCCCGGCGACAGGCCAACCGGCTGCGGCGGCTGGTGCGCTCGCTCGGCCCGACGCGGTTGTCAGACCTGCGCACGGCCCAATGGCAATTGCTACGACTAGCTCGGCCCGGCGAACCGCTGGCCGCCGCACTGTAAAAGCTGCACAAGCAATCAATGGCGACGATTATCAAACAACGCACGGCGCATGAATCGGGGACCGCGCTGCATGCCGTGGCCTACGATTTGACCGACATGGCCGTGCAGGCCGAGGATTACCTCGCCACGGTGCGGCGCGAAGCGGCGAAGATCGTCGAACAGGCCCGCCAAGACGCGGCCGCCGTTCGCCAGGCGGCGGAAGCCGCGGGGCGGCAGGCCGCCGAGCAGGCGGTCGAGCGAATCCTGGATGAAAAAGTCGCCCGGCAAATGAAGACGCTTACGCCGGCCCTGCAGGCCGCGGTGAAGCAGATCGAGGACGCCCAGCAAGCCTGGCTGCAGCAATGGGAATCCGCAGCGCTCGACCTGGCCTTGGCGCTGGCCGGCCGGCTGGTACGCGGCGAACTCACGCGGCGGCCGGAGATCACGCTTCAGTGGGTCCGCGAATCGCTTGAGCTAGCCGCAGGACGCGGCGAAGTGACGGTGCAGCTCAATCCCGTGGATGCACAAACGCTCGAGCGGCAGGTCAAGCAATTGGCAGACGCCTTTGCGCCGTTGGCGAGCGTGGCCGTGGTCGCCGAGGAAACGATTACGCCGGGCGGTTGCCGGCTCCTGACCGAGTTCGGCATCGTCGACCAGCAGCTCGACGCTCAGTTGGAACGAATTCGAGAGGAGCTGCGTTGATCGCCCGGAACGTCGCCGATCTTGCGGCGCACGCGGTTTTCTTTGCGACATTCAAACCTTGCGATGAGATTCAGCCGTCCATGACGCTTTCGGCCGCACAACTCGATCGTGCAATTCTCGCCGGCCTGACGGGGAGCGTTGTGCAGACGACCGGCCTGACGGTCGCCGTGGCGGGCATGCCGGCGCCGGTGGGCGCCGTGGTGGGCATTTCCCGGCAAGCTGGCGGCGAGATCGAAGCCGAGGTCATCGGCTTTCGAGACGACCGGGTTTTGGTCATGCCGTTGGGCGACGTCGATGGCGTCCGCCGCGGCAGTCCCGTGCGACTGATTCGCACGTCGCGCAGGCTGCGCGTCGGAGCCGGCCTGTTGGGACGGGTCGTCGATGCTCGCGGCAGGTGCATCGACGGCCGGCCTCATCCGATGCTGGCCGATCGGGCGCCGCTGCACGGCGTGGGCGTCGCGGCGACGACCAGGCCGCGGATCGACGCGGCGCTCGGCACGGGCGTTCGCTCGATCGACGCCCTGCTGACCTGCGGTCGTGGCCAGCGCCTGGGCCTGTTCGCTGGCTCAGGGGTCGGCAAAAGCGTGCTGATGGGCATGATGGCCCGCTTCACCCAGGCCGATGTTCGCGTGATTGCACTCATCGGCGAGCGTGGTCGCGAAGTCAACGACTTCATCGAGCGCGATCTTGGGCCGGAGGGCCTGGCGCGGAGCGTCGTCGTGGTCGCCACGAGCAATGAGCCGGCCATTTCGCGGGTCCAGGCCGCTTACGCGGCGACGGCGATCGCCGAGTACTTTCGCGACGCCGGCAAGGACGTGCTGCTGGTCATGGATTCAGTGACCCGCTTTGCGCTGGCGCAGCGTGAAATCGGCCTGGCGGCGGGCGAGCCGCCGACGACGCGGGGCTTTCCGCCATCGACCTTCGCGCTGCTTCCTCGGCTCGTGGAGCGTGCCGGCCGCACCGCTCGCGGCAGCATCACCGCCTTCTATTCCGTGCTCGTCGAAGGCGACGACGAAAACGAGCCGATCGCCGACGCGATGCGCGGCCTGCTCGACGGGCACGTGTGGCTCTCGCGGCGATTGGCCGAGCGCGGGCACTATCCCGCCATCGACGTTCTGCGGAGCATCAGCCGCCTGGCCAACGACCTTTCCACCACCGAGGAGAAAGCCGCGCGGCAGACGCTCCGCGAACTACTGGCGATTTACGCCGAGAACGAGGAGCTGATCAACATCGGCGCCTATCGCAAGGGGGCCAATCGCACGCTGGATTGCGCGGTCGACATGCGCGAGGAGATCACTCGCTTCCTGCGGCAATCGGTGGACGAGCGTATTTCGATCGAGGACGTTCGCCGGGAACTGCTGGCGCTGGCGACGAAGTGCAACGCACGCATGGCGCCAGTGGCGCCGGCAGCGACGCCTCCGCCGCCGCAGGCTCCAGTTCCAGCGGCGAAACGACCGACGGTGATCAAGAAGACATGACAACCAGGGCAGTCGCGCACACGGCGTAGCTCGGCATGGGGCGATTCAAGTTCAAACTGCAGACGCTGCGGCGGCTCCGCCAGTTGCACCGCGACGAGCAGCGCGGCCGGCTGGCCCAGGCGTACGAGGCGGAGCGCATCCTGATGCAGCAACAAGCCGACGTCGCCGCCGAGCAGCAATCCATCGTCGAGGCGCAGCGCGTGCTCGTACAAGCGCCGGCGGTGGACGTCAATCAACTGCTGACGGCGACGCGCTATCGCATGGCACTAGACGCGCAGGCCCGCGCCCTGGCGGAGCAGGCCGAGAGGGTCGGCGAGGAGGTCGAGCGGCGTCGCCAGGCAGTGCTCCAGGCGGAGCGCGAGGTCCGCGTGCTCGACAAGCTCGAAGAGCGCCAGCGACGACTGCACGCCGCGGCCGCGGCCGCCGCCGAAGCCAAGCGGCTGGATGAAGTCGCCGTGAACCGCTGGGAGGCGCCGCGGCTATGAAGAAGCTCCTGGGCGCACTGCTGGCGCTGGTCGGCTATTTCAGCGTGGCGACGGTCATCTCCGCGGCGCTGGGCTACGGTTACCTGCGGCACACGGGGAAGTTGGACGACGAGACGCTGTTTCGCATTGCCGCCCTGGTACACGGCGTCGACCTGCAGGCGGCGGGTCACGCCGCCGAACAGCAGCCCTCGGACGTGCCGCCGGAGGAACCGTCGTTCGACGATCGCCAGCGGGCCGAGCAGCAAGCGTCGCTGGTGTTCGACGCGAAGCAGAAGCAACTGGCCGCGTCGCTGGTCAACTTCGACTACCAGCTCAAACAGCTCAACGCGACGATCGATCAATACGCCAAGCTGCGGGCGGAAGTCGAGCAATACCTGAAAGAACAAGGCCAGATCGTACTCAACGAGAAGATCAAAGAAGTTCGCGACCAGATCGCGTCGTTATCGCCGACGCAGGCCAAGCCGATTCTGCTCAAGTTCATCGAAGAACAGCGGATCGACGACGTCATCATGCTGCTGGGAAGCATGAAACCCAAGGATCGGCAGGACATCCTCAAGCAATTCAAGACCGACGACGACTTGGAAAAGCTCTACCGAATTCAGCGCCGCATGCTTTCCGGCGATCCGACCAAGCCGTTCATCGACGAGAAGCTGAAGGAACTCGAACAGCTCAAGTCGCAAGAAAAATAGAGCCACGGAGGGCCGACGATGTCGCTATCGCCGTTCGACGCCATTGCGCCGATCGCCGCTGCGCGTCCCGCTGAAACGACGCGGCGCGGCGAGGTTCCGCAGTTCGGCCCTGCCTTGGCGCAGGCCTGTTCGGCCGAGCGACCGCCGGCCGCGGCAGCGCCGCCGCGCGATGAGAAGCCCGCCGGCGATGACGAAGCGCCCGCCGACGCCGAGCAGGACGCCGTGGCCGAGCAAGACCAGCAGCCGGTTGCGACTGAAGAAGTCGATGGCGCCGAGCCCTCGGAGCCGGATGACGAGACGGAGCGGGCCGCCGCCGACTCGCAGGACGCCGTGGTCATCGCTGAAGCCGCCGCGGCGGCGAGCGCGGCGGCTCAGCGCGACGCTACGGCGGCGATCGACGCCGACGCCGTCGCGGCTGAGGCGGCCGCCGATCCCACGGCAACCGACGCCGGCGTACCGGCGGCCATGGCACAGCAAGCAGGCGATGCCGGAAAAGCACAACATGCCGATGCCGCGGGAGACGCGCCGGACTTGAGCGCAACTGGCGGTGCGCAGCAGGCGGCCTCGCCTGCGGCCGCATCTGGCGAATCCGAGGCTGGCAGCGGCATCGGCGGCGCCCGCAAAAAGCCGGATTCGCCGGCCCATAAAGAAGTCAACGAGCAGGGCCAGTCGCCTGCCCCGCCCGCCGGCGAGGACCAGTCTGCGGACCCACTCGAAGCGCATCGGTTTCGCGAAAGCGAATCGACAGACAAGGCGCCGGCCGGCGACGACGCGACCCCGTCGCAGCGCGCCCACGGCGACATTGGCGCGGCAGCGCCTGCTGCGTCGCCCAATCAACTGGCTGCCTCGAACCTGCCGGACGCCGCCAGTTCGCTAGCCGTCGAATCGGGAGATAGCAACACGCCGTCCGAGGCGCCGCCGCCGTCCGCCAGCGGCGCCGGCGCCACGCCCAGCGCGAGCGAGCGAGCCGTGGCGGCGCTCGATCGACTCTCCAGTCGCGTTCTGCGGAACAGCGACAAAGCCGACAGCGCCGACCCCGCCGGGCGCATCGATCGCGATCGCTTCGTGCAGCGGGTCGAGGGGGCCTTGCGGGCGGCTCAGCAGCGCGATGGAAAAATTCAGATCCGGCTCAGCCCGCCGGAGTTGGGCAACCTGCGAATCGAACTGGCGGTGCACAACGGCGTGCTCGCCGCCCGGCTCGAAGCCGAGACGCCCGGCGCCCGCAACGTGCTGCTCGAAAGCCTGCCGCAGTTGCGAGACCGATTGGCGCAGCAGGACGTCCGCATCGAACGATTTGACGTCGATGTCCGCCGGGATGGAGGCAATTCGAACCACGCGGGCAATTTCGACCGTCCGGACAGCCAGCCGCGCGACGGGCGCACCGGCGCGCCACAGCGTCCCCTGGCGACTCGCGCGGCTGCCGCACCGGCCGCGTCGGCCGCGGCGAGCGGCCTGCCGGACGCCGGCGACATCGTCCCCGCCGCCGCGTTCGACGATCAACGACGTCGACCTCGACGACTTCTTGAAGCTCATGATTACGGAGCTGCAGAACCAGGACCCGCTCAACCCCATGGAAAACGACGAGTTGATCCAGCAGATCGGGCAGATCCGATCCGTGGGCGCGACCGAGAAGCTGAGCGAGACGCTCGACTCGGTGCTGTTGGGGCAGAGCATTGCCAGCGCCACGAACCTCATCGGAGCGGAGATCGACGGCCTTTCGGACGATAACCAGAAGGTGACCGGCGTCGTCGAGCGCGTCAGCGTCGCCGACGGGCGACCGAAACTGCACCTCGACCTCAATCCGCGGGCGAAGGTCGCCGACGACGAAGGGAGCATCGAGGCGGGCGAGTACGAGTATCGCGTCGTGTGGCAATCGGAAAAAGGCGCTCTCGTGGGCGTCGATCCTCTGGCGACGGACGACGGCAAGAGCGGAACACTGAAACTCACCGGCGAGGCCCAGGCGGTGCTCATCAGCAACTTGCCGGCCAGCACGTCGATGAAGCAGGTCTTTCGCCGCAAAGTGGGCGAGGACGATTTTCAGCTCGTCGGATCCCTCACCGACGTCAAGGCGGCGACCTTTCTCGACACCACCAGCGGCGAGGATCTTTCCGACTACGTCCTCAGCGGCGCGCCGCAACTGCTCGAGCCCGTTCGCCAGTTCACGGTGAGCCTGAACAAAGTCAGCGAAATCCGGCCTCCGGAGTAAGCAAGGGCGGCCAGTGGGCGAGGGCTTGCGGTTCGGCGTGCGGAGAACGAAGCGGGCATTGAGTTGGAGCAAAAAGACAACTGGAGGGATCAATCCCTCCCCTAGCCCCTTCCTTCGAGGGAGGGGGAATCGGAACAAGGCCGCGGCGCCCCGGCGCGTGCCATGAACTCGAGCGGCATGCCGGCGTGCATGTCACAGGAGAATCACGATGGGTCTGCAATCAGCGCTTTCGACCGCACTTACCGGCATGACGGCCGCCGAGACCAAGATCGACGTCGCCGGCAATAACGTCGCCAACGCCAATACCGTCGGCTTCAAGGAGTCGAGCGTCGCGTTCGCCACCCAGTTCCTGCAGACGCAGAGCATCGGCTCGGCGCCGACGTCCAACCGCGGCGGCACGAACCCGCGGCAGATCGGCCTGGGCACGAAGGTGGCGGAGATTACGCCCGATTTCACCCAGGGCACGGTGGAAATCAGTTCCAATCCGCTCGACCTGGCCATACAGGGCGACGGGTTTTTCATCGTCCAAGGGCCGCAGGGCGAGCAGCTTTACACGCGCAACGGCCAGTTCAAGACGAATTCGGACAATGAGATCGTCACGCTTACCGGCCAGCGGGTATTGGGGTATAGCGTCGATTCGAACTTCGAAATCCAGCCGACGGGCCTCACGCCGCTGCGGATTCCGCTGGGCGCCGCGGCCGTGGCCCAAGCCACTGAAAACGTGGTGCTCAAAGGAGCGCTCAACCCCAACAGCGAGGTCGGCTCGAAGCCCGAGATCATTGAGTCGACCGTGCTGAGCGACGGTTCGCGGGAATTCCCCACAACGCTGCCCGACGCTACGCCCTTGGCGCGGCCGCAGGACACGTTCACGTTGACCGGCGGCGCGGCGGGCGGCCCGGTGGACGCGGGCGTCCAGAACTACCGCATCACCTTCGTCGATGACGACGGCAATGAGGGCCCCGCTTCGCAACTGCAAAGCGGGTTGACGGTCCTGCCCGGCGGCATCGCGTCGATCACGCTCAATTCCATTCCCCAGCCGACGGATTCCAATTTCAGCCGCATCCGCATCTACCGCAACAACGAGGCGGTGGATTCGGTCTACCGCCAGGTCGCCGAGCTCGACGTCTCCGGCGGACCCATCACGTCGTACATCGACGCCAATTCGGATGCCTCGATCGCAGCCAATGCGGCGCTCAACGACGAAGGCCTCAGCAGCAATAGCTACAGCTACTACGTCACGTTCTTCCATTCGGCCACGAATGCCGAAAGCCGGCCGACGGCGCGATTCGGGCCCTTTACGGCCGACGCCGTCAACGCCCCGAACATCCGGCTGGACAACCTCCCTACGCCGTCGACCAGCGAATACGACAGCATCCGCATCTATCGCAACGTATCCGACGCCACGAATTCGTTCCACCTGGTCGATACGATCCCGCCGGGGGGGTCGTACATCGATTCGACGCCAGACGACGACATCGTCAACGAACCGACGATCAATTTGGAAGGCCCGCCGATTTCCTACGGCACCAGGCTCGTGGACGTGGTGTCTCGCAACGGCGCCGCGTACAACCACCTCTTCCAGGAAGGCGAGCTATCGTTTTCCGGCGACAAGGGAGGCCGGCAGTTGGCCGCCCGCTCGATGACCGTCGGTGCTCAAACCACCGTCGCCGAGTTGCTCGCCTTCATGGACGAGGCGATGGGCGTGGTGAAGCAAGCCCCCGAAGACACGTGGCGGGACGACGTCACCTTCGGCGGCGACGTGGTCAACGGCAAGCTGCAGTTCACTTCCAATCTGGGCAAGGAGAACGCTCTAGGCATCGACTTGTCGGCTTTTACGATGACCCCCGCATCGACCGGCGTCGCCGAGTCGCTGCAACTGCAGTTTGACAGCATCCAAGACGGCGACGGCGAAGGCGCCACGGCGGACGTGATTGTGTACGACAGCCTGGGCACCCCGGTGAGCGTGCGGATTACGACCGTGCTGGAAGAGCGGAGCCAGCAGGGCGCGAAGTTCCGCTGGATCGCCACTTCGAGCGACAATCAAAACAACACGGATTCCTCGACCGTCGTCGGCACCGGCGTCATCACCACCGACGGCAACGGCAAGTTCGTCTCGGCCACGGACGATCGCATCGCCGTGGCCCGCGGCACGTCGCCGGCGAACTCACCGCTGGAGTTTCGGCTCGACTTCAATCAGGTGACCGGACTGGCCCAGACGACCAACACGCTCAGCGCGGCTTCCCAGGACGGCTTTCCGGCCGGCAGTCTCACCAGCTTCATCATTACCGAAACCGGGCGGATTCAGGGCGTCTTTAGCAACGGCAGCGCGCGGGACCTGGGGCAAATCCGCATGGCGCGGTTCGCCAACAACTCCGGCCTCCAGCAGGTCGGCGACAACATGTACGCGACCGGCGTGAACTCCGGGCTGCCGATCGAGGGCGATCCCGGCTCCCAAGGCACCGGCTCGATCACCACCGGCGCCGTCGAGCTGTCGAATACGGACATCGGCAAGAACCTGATCGACCTGATCCTGGCGTCCACGCAGTACCGCGGCGGCGCCCGCGTCATTACGACCGTGCAGCAAATGCTCGACGAGCTGATGGCGTTGCGCCGATAGGTACGCGCATGTCGGTTGTAAGGGTTTTACCGGCCTCGACCTGAGGGACGCCGTCGGCGTGCCGCCGTGGCGCCCCGCTAAGCTAAGCTTGACTGGGCGCACCGTGCGCCGTGGAAAACCGCAGTAGGGAATCGTCGCCTGGCGTCCTGCCATGTCCAAAGCACCATCGCCGCCGGAAGCTTCGCCGCTCGAAAGTTCGCCGAAGCGCGGACCCGGCCTCATGACGGTCATCAAGGCCGTCGTTTGCGTCGTCGTGCTGGTGCTGTTGGAAGTCGGCGCAGCGATGGCCCTGCTGCCTTCGGCGGAAGACACCAAGCGAATCGGCCAGCAGCTTGCGCGGGCCGGCCACGAGGCCCCCGACGAAGCCGCTGCCCACGAAACCCCCGATGGCGCGGAGGACGAGGCTGCGCACGCGCCGTCGCGTGAGGTCAGCCTGGGTACGTACCACGTCGTATCGTTCAATCCTTCGACCGGCACGGGCACGGCGATCGACTTTGCGCTGTTCGGCGTGGTGCTAGCAGAGGACGAGCAGGAATTCGCTGAACGATACCTGGTGCACGAAAAGCGGCTCAACGAGCAGGTGACGATCGCCATCCGCTCGATGCAGCCGTCAGATTTCTCCGATCCCGGGTTGGGGTTGATCAAACGGGTGATATTGGAGAAAGTCAACCGCGCCTTGGGCAAGGCGCTGGTGCGCGAGGCGGTGTTCAGCGAGTTCTCGTTCGTGGAACGGTGAGATCGGCGTCGCCGGCGCCGGCCGCCAAAGCAACGTCGGCGGCAACACGCGGTCGCGCGCCGCAGCTCGCAGCGGGAAGGGATTCCTATGGCGGAAGAGTCTCATCAAGTCGGGCAGGACGAAATCGAACAGCTCCTGCGCCAGGCGCAAAGCACAGCCCCCGCCGCGCCCCAGGCGCCCCAAGCGGCGCCGGCCCCCGCGGCCAAGGCCAAGCCCGCGGAACGCCAGGGCGACGTCGGCATCTCGCAAGACGATATTGAATTGCTGCTGCGGAAGGCCGAAGAGGCCCTTGCCTCCATCGACGAACCTGCCGACGACTTGCCCGCCGGCGTCCAATCCTTCCGGTTCCAGGACTTCGCGGGGGCCCCGCCCTCGGCCGAAGCGGCGACCATCGAACTGATGCGCGACGTGCAGCTCGATCTGACGATCGAACTGGGACGGACGCACATGTACCTCGAAGACGTGCTGCGGCTGAAGCAAGGGTCGGTGGTCCCCTTGGACAAGCTCGCCGGCGACCCGGCGGATATTTACGTCAACGGCCGGCTAATCGCGCGGGGCGAGGTGCTGGTGCTGAACGACAGCTTCTGCGTTCGCGTCGCCGAACTCATCGTGGGCGAGAGCGCTTGCGCTTGATGACGCGCTGCGAGCATTTGCTGAGCCGCGTACGACGCTCGGCCGCGTGCCGTGCGTGGGCGGCGGGCGTGCTGCTGGAAGTCTGGTGGCTGGCCTCGGGATGCTCGGCCCTTCGGAAGCCGAAGGTTGTCCCCGACTCGGTCGCTACCGGCCGGCAGCTTTCGTGCGAAGGCGTCGCGGCGATGCAGCGAGGCCACTGGGACGAGGCCCGCAGCCTGCTTCATCGGGCCGTGTCGATGAGCCCCGCGGATACCGACGCCCGGCGCCAGCTCGCCGAGGCGCTGTGGCAATCCGGCGAGCGGCAACAAGGGGCGCTTCATATGGAGGCGGCGGTGCGGCTCGATCCGCGGCACGCGCCGTCGTTGGTTCGCTCCGGCGAAATGCTGCTGGCTCTCGGTTCGGCCGATCGTGCGCTCGGCCGCGCCGATGAAGCGCTGGCGATTGACCCGACGCTGGCGAGCGCCTGGGCGCTGCGGGGTCGCGTGCGGCGCAGCCGCGGCGAGCAGGAGCAGGCGCTGGCCGACTTGCACCAGGCGCTGCGATACAGTCCCAATGAAGCGACGCTGCTGCAAGACGCGGCGGAACTGCAGTACGAACTGGATCGACCGCACCGCGCCCTCACGACGGTGCAACACCTGCTTTCTACGACCGCGCCCGACCAGTACTCGCAGAAGGCCCTCTGGCTCGCCGGGCTGGCGTACGGGAAGGTGAATCGACACGAAGAGGCGGCGGCCAGTCTGTACGCCGCCGCCTTGAAGGGGCCGCCGCAGCCGGAGTTGCTCTATCAACTTGCCGCAGCCCAATCCGCCGCGGGGCGCACAAACGAGGCGATGGCCAGCGCGAGGCAAGCCCTGGCCGCCGACGGCGGCCACGAGCCGAGCCGTGCGCTCTTGACGCGGCTCGAAGGCGCCGAAACGGCCGGCGCGCTCAACGCCGTGCGACGTTGACCCGCGCCGGCGGCCGCGCCACGGGCCGAAGCCGTGCAATCGCTGCAATCGTTACGTCCGCAGCGGCTTTCACTGCGGCATGCCGAGACGTCGTTTTGCGCCCGGTGAGGTATGTTTTGGCAACGGCGATGCGTGCGCGTTGCTCGCCAGCCCTTGCCCGCTCCCGACCGCAGGAGTAATCCAGGATGCCCGGCACGTTACTGACCGATCAGTCGGCCTTCGTCGATCGCCGCGACCCGTACTCGAGCGAAGCTCCCGGCCGCGAGCGGCGGCAGTTCGTCAACAGCCACAGCGAGCTTTCGCCTGAGGCCGCTGAGCTGGCTCGCGCGATCGACACCTACAAGCTGTCGCATCGCCGGCGGTTCATCAACTTCGAAGAGATGCTGATGATCGTCAAATCCCTCGGCTACAGCCGGTAGACCGGCAGGCGTCACTGAACCCGGTCCAGGACCTGCCGCAGTTCGCGCCCCGTGACGAAGCCGATAGTGCGTCCCGCCGCGTCGGAGACGCGTCCCAGGGCGTCTTTGGCCACGCTCAACTTGCTCAGGGCGGACAGGAACGTTTCGCCGGCCGAGAGCTCGACGAACGGCAACGGCTGGATTGGCGATTCCGCGTCGCCGACGATCAGGTCCACGGTGCGTACAAAGCCGATGACCTGGCGCTTGTTCCGCGCATCGTCGATCGGCAGGAGCGTGCGACGGTGGCGCTGGGCGATGCGGAGTATCTCGCCGCGACTCATCGAGGTGGTGACGCGCACCACCCGGCCGGCGGGCGTGGCGAAATCGCGCACCGGCCGCCCGGCGACGGCGAGCATCGTCTGCGCCAGGTTCCGCTGGACGGGGCTGAGAATGCCCGCCTCGTGCCCTTCGACGAGAATCGAGCTGAGCTCCCGCCGCGCCAGCGACATGCGTATCTGCTGGGGTTCTTCCCGCGTGAACAGCGCCAGCGCCAGGCTCAGCAGCCATAACACGAACGTGACCGGCGCGAACAGCACCGCCGCTACGACAATGGCCGGCGCCGCGCGACGCATGAGCCGGTTGGGCGCGTTGTAAAACACGTTTTTGGGCAGCAGGTCGCCGCAGATGAACATCAGCGGCGTCACCAGTAGCGGGGGAAGAACCGCGCTGAGCGTTCCGCCGGCTGGAAACACCGACTGCGTCGCCGCGACGACGGAATAAGAAGTCAGGTCGTTGGCCACGTTATTGCCGACGAGCGCCGTGGCGACGAACACCGACGGCTGGTTGGCGAACCACAGCAAGATGCGAGCCCACGGATCGCCCGCTTTAGCCTCCATGACCAGCCGCAGCCGCGTCATGCGAAAGAACCCCGTCTCCGTGCCGCTGAAGAAAGCGTTCATCAACAGCGCGACGGCAAACAGGGCCAGGGCGAGCATCACGGCAACGGCCCTCCGGCTGGAGGGACGGTCACCTCGACCTTCACGGCCCCGCTTTCTTCGGCCTCGAGCACCCGAAACCGAAAGCCGCTCCACAGCAGTTCGTCCCCTGCGACCGGAATCCGCTGGAGCTGCTCCTGGAGGATGCCCGCCACGGTGACGCTGATCGACGGCTCGAGCGGCGCTTGAAAGTGTCGGCTGAGCCGGCGGAGATTGGTGATGCCGGTGACATGCCAGCGCCCCTCGCCGACGGGCACGATCGACGATGTCGCCAGCAGCCGAGCGCTGCGGCTGGAATCCGGCTCAAAAATCGTTTCGGCGATGTCCTCGGCCGTAATGATGCCAATCGTCTCGCCGTACTCGTTGATGACCGCGGCGATTTCGCGCTCCTGGCGGCGGAGTTCTTCCATCGTCGTCGCCACGGTCGCGCACCAGGGCGCGTAAATCACCGGCTGGGCGTATTTCTCCAGATGCTGGCGCGGAGCCGCCGTAAGCGTCTTCAGCGAGATCGCGGCGGTGATCTCCGCGTTCTCGTCCGTAATCAGCACGTACCCGCCCGGCGGAACTCGGCCGCCGAGGTGTTCCAGGTGGACCGGCGCTTGGAACGCCTCGTACTGGTTTCGCGGCCGCATGACCTCGTGCACCGGCAATTCCGACAGCAGCACGATGTTGCGCAGCGCCGACTGCTCCAATGCCGCCAGTTGCGCATCGGTCGTCGACAGTTCGATGGCCCGCTCGAGGTCGCTGGCGTCGAGGTACGGCTCGCGCTCAAACCGCGGCAGCAGCAGCCGTTGCAGGAAGTTATTGGCCACGGCCACCGTCGGCATCAACGGGTCGAGCGCCCGGACCATCGCCGCCAGCGGCAGGCTCGTCATGCTCGCCAGCAGGCGAGGCTGCTGGACGCCGATCGTCTTGGGAAGCATCTCGCCGAAGACGATCATCGCCAACAGCGATCCGGCCATCAGCCCGGCCGACTCGGCGTGCCGCGACTGCATGTTGAGCCGGTATTCCACCAGCGACCCGACGACGAAGAACCCGAAACTGAACAGCAGGTTCCAAAACAGAATCGCCGTGAGCAGGCGGTCCGGACGGGACAGCAGTTCGACCGCGGCCCGCTGCGCCGCGTTGCCCTTCTGCAAAGCGCGGCGATCGTCCGCTTGCAGCGAAAAAATCGCGGCTTCGGCACAAGAGCAGTACGCCGACGCCGCGGTCAGCACCAGCATCGCGAGAAAATAAAGGCCGAACTCTTGAATCATCAAGCGACTCTTGTGAGACGCACGCCAGCGACGCCGACCCCGTGACCCATGGTTCGCCAAGATTCACGCGGAAACCGCTACAAATCCTTCGCCGTCGTTCTGCCTGTGGCTACGTCGAACTCATAAATAGCCGGTATCAGCAGAGCGGCCGTGGCGAAGCCATACATCAAGAGCGTGACCAACGTGGCGGCCCCGTAGCCCCCCTGCAAGAAGGCGGAGATGACGTAAAACGTCGCCCAGGGCGCGAGCATCGAGGCCCAGCCGATCGCATGCGAGGGATTCCGCCGCCCCAGGACGATGAACAGGCCGATCCCGCCGCCGAGCATGAAGGCCGCGAAGGCCAACAACTGGGTTTCGAACCGAGTCTGAAAGGCCACCATGATCCGCATGCAGACGGCCACGCCCAGCAGCAAGAACAACAACGTCCCGATGCTGACGCCCACCGCCGCTCGCGACTCCGGGTAAATCATGCCGGCGTGGATGCCCAGCATGCTGACAAATGCGTTCAACATCGCCAGGCTAAGCAGCAGAAACACGAGGTTTTCCGTCGTCAACCGCTCGTACCACCACAACCCGACGCACAGCAGCGCCGGCAGCACGATCATTTCCTTGGCGTTGTATAAAACTCCGCCCAGCTTCCCGAAAATGATCTCCTTGGGCGTCAGGTCGGTGACCAGCAGCAGGTCGAGGGCCCGCGAATCCCGCTCGTTGGTCAGCGAGGTTACGGCCAGGGCGTTGACCAGGACCAGGCCGAGGATCAGCAGCGGTATGATCGGCCGGGCCAGTTCAACGAGCGGCGTCGCCCCGGCCGCCGCATTCGCATCGACCGCCCGGGCCGTGGCGGCGGCGCAGGCCGCGAAGATCGCCAAATAGGCGACGCGCACGAATACCACTTTCTTCCCGTAGGCCCAGGTGCAGATTTCTCGCCAGAGGATGGGGTTGTCCCAGACCTCTCGACTCCGGCCAGGCGCGGCGTGGACGTTCGTTTCCGCGGCCGGCGCTAGGGCGCGCTGGTCGTCCTCGGTTCGCGGACGAGCCTCGCGCGTCGGATTCCAGACGCGCACCAGCGCGATCGCAATCGCGTTCAGCAATATCGCCAAGGCCCCCGAAAAGACCATGAACGCCCGCGCCGCATCCCCCAGCGCCGGGGCCGAGGCGAACAACGGCTCGAAACCCGTCGGCGGTCGGGACGCCGCGAAGATCGCGCGCACCGGGCTCACGGCCTCCGCCCAGCGGGCCGTCGAAGCGCCTCCCCAGGCTTCGCCCAACCACCCGGAATGAATCGCTTCGCCGGCGAGCAACCACGCCACCAGCGCCAGGGCGGTCATGGCCAGCGACTGGAACGTCTTCTCGCGCCACAGGGCGATGGTGGAGCCGATGCCGCCGGCGGCAAGCGCGGCCGTCAGCGTCACTCCGCAGACCCGCGCCACCTGCTCATGAGCGATTCCGCCCAGCAGTGCCAGGAGCATCAGCAGCGGCACGCCGGCCAGTACGAGCACAAGCACCAGCAGCATGCTGGCCAGGAGTTTGCCCAGCACCAACTCCGAATTGGTCAGCCTCGTCATGAGCAGCAGTTCCAGCGTCCGCCGATCCTTCTCCTGGGCCACCGCGGCCGCCGTCAACAGGGCGGAAAAAGCCGTCGCCAGCGCGAGCTGCACCGGGGCCAGCAGCGAAAACACCGCCGCGCCGAATCGGGCCAGGTCGCCCAGCGTCCGCACCGGCTGAGAGCCGAACAAGATCAACCACGCCGTACACGCCAATCCAAACAGCGCGGCGACGTACACCGCTCGGAAGAAGTAAAGCCGCCAATTGCGAGGCGCGGTCGCGACTTCGCGCGTTAATACCGGACCGACGAACAAGCTGCGGGTTTCCTGTGGTGGTGAGCGGCGGCAAGCGGGAACGCGAACGAGGCGGCCATCGTCCCGTGCATGCCGCTTCAATATAGGCAGGCTCATGCGGCGAGTCGAGCAATGCCCAGCCGCTGAAGCGCCGGTCGATGTTCGGTGAAGCCTAGTGCGGCGGCAGGCCGCCGCGCCGTGCGTAGCGCCGGCTGGAGCTAGTCCCTGGTTTCTGCGCTCAACCCCGCTTGCCCTGTTCGAGGCCGCCCGCCGCTACGGCCCTTGGCCGTTCCAATCCCCGCGACCGGTACAAACCGTCTGCCCGCCGCCGGTCGGGCATAGCCCATGCGGCCAGCTTTCCTACAATATAGTGTCGATTGACAGTCCGCCGGCATAGAATGGGCGAAAGCGCTCCCTCGGCGCCGCGGGCGTTCACCAGTCGCGCTGCTTCGAATCACTCCGCTTCGCCGTACCAGCCGGTCGAAGTTGCACTCATTCAGGTTACGAAAGGTTCATTATGGCGATCCGCAACGTCAGCCTCGTGAAGATCTGGTTATTGACGGCCTTCGGCTTCGCGGCGGCGCCGAGTTTCGCCATGGCCCAGGCGCCGGCCGCAACGGGCAATCCGCCGGCGTCCGCGCCGGCCGCCGCCGGCCAGCCGGCCGCCCAGCCGCAGGACCCGTTCACCGTCGAGAATCTCATTGGCGACGCCGTGTCGCTTTCCAATCAGCAGTATCCGGAAGTCGATCAGGCGATCAAGCGTTTCAAGAACAGCGATCCGGCGGGCGCCCGCGAGTATCTCGAACAAGCCAAGCAGAAGTATCCGAAACTACCCCCGGTGGAACTGATGATGGCCAAGCTATGGGTCTTCGCCCGCAACGGCGAGCAGGCCCGGTTGGCGCTTGAGCAAACGGTCGCCAAGCATCCCAACGATCCGGAGGCGTACCTGCTCTTGGCCGACTTGGCCTTTGCCGAAGGCCGCACGACCGAAGCGCACGCCCTGTTTGAAAAAGCCCAGGGACTAGTGGGCTCGTTCAACGAAAACCCGAAGCGCAAGAACAACTTCGACGTTCGCGTCCTGGCCGGCCTGGCCGCCGTGCACGAGCGGCGTCAGCAATGGGACAAGGCCATCCCCCTGCTGACCAAGTGGGTCGAACTCGATCCCGACAGCGCCGCCGCCCATAGCCGCATGGGCATTACGCTGTTTCAAATGGACAAGCCGCAAGAAGCCCTCGCCGAGTTTAAGAAGGCCCGTCAGTTGCGGCCCGATTCGAGCCATCCCTACGTGATGCTCGGTCAGCTTTTCACGCAGAAGGGCCAAATCGACAAGGCCCGCATCGCCTTTGAACAGGCCTACAAGGAAGATGCCAAGAGCGAGGCGACG
>QEVI01000079.1 GCA_003576855.1 Planctomycetota bacterium | reverse complement strand
GCCCCCAGGAGGGCCCGGCTTTGGCTTCATGCCCGACCCGATGCGGCTGTTCAACGCCTTTGACGACGACAAGGACGAAAGACTCAGCAAAGAGGAGTTCGAACGGCTCGTTGATCACATGCGCGCCATGCGTGGTCCCGGCCGACCGGACGGGCCGCCGCAGTTCGGCGGCCCACGCGAGCCGGGGCGTCGCGGGTATGGACCCGATGGCCGGCGCGGCCCGCACCGGCGTTGGGACGACGGCCCGGCGGGGCGGCCCGGCCCTCCCCCTCAAGGCGACGGCCAGCAGCCTCCTGCTGACGCCGGCCCGGAGGACCAACCCGCCGCGGCCGACGCGACCACGACCTGACGGACCGCCCTGACAAGGCCACCCACCGCTTGGCCCCGCGTGCTAGCCGCTCCCATGCTAGTCCGCGGGGCCGGCGTTTTTTCGCGGTACGAATGTGCCGCCGATTCCAAATAGCCGGCCCCTCCTGGGCCGCGCGACCGGATCGCCGGCCTGAATGGCCGGCCTAGGTTCGCCGTGCGGTCCAAGTTTGCCGCTCCGCCGACTGCCATTTATACTGCAATGACCGCCCAAGTGCGGCCGGCGGCGCGCCGTGGCAACGGAGGGCATTGCCGCGCTTGGGTCGCACGCCTTTCGCGGGTCGGGAGCCAACTGGCGGCTAGAGCGTCGCCGTCCGAGCCCGGCCGACCGCGTACCGCCCCACCTTACGAGCCCTCCATGCGCAGCGATCGGTTCTTGCGATGCTTCTTAGGCGCGATGCTTAGCCTCGCGCTCTTTTACGGCCGCTCCGGCGCGCAGCAGCCCGCAGCCCCGCCCTCGGCGACGCCGAGCGCTGCGTCGGCCGCTGGTTTGCCGGCCCCCGGCGCCTTCGCGCCGGGCGTGCTGACGGTGATCCCGCCGGACGTCGATCGCGGCGACGCCCTGAGCGTTCACGAACTGGTGGAGGTCCGAGCCAACCAGGGTCTTCAGTGGGATCCCTCGGCCATGTCGAAGAGCCGGACGCTCTACGAAATGGCTGCCAGCGTTGCTTTTCCCCAGGACGTTTACTGTTTGGAGTTGGCCTTCAAGCCGCTGCGGATGATCGAAGTGGACGTGCCCCAGCCCAACGGCCGCTTGCAGCGGAAGCTGGTGTGGTACATGGTCTACCGAGTGCGCAACACGGGCGTCGGGCTTTCCGCCGAGATTAAGCCGGACGGAACGTACGTCACGGCGGCCAAGGGCCAAGAGCCCGTGCGGTTTATTCCCGAATTCGTGCTGGTCAGCCACGACCGCGCTCGCGGCGAGCGGGTCCGCAAGGCGTATCTCGACCGCATCGTGCCGACCGCCCTTACGGCGATTCGCGCGCGCGAACTGCCCGACGGCCAATTGCTGCCCAGCACGGAACTGCCGCTGCATGAGCTCCGCATCGAGGCGGGCCGCGCCGAGCAAGGCCTGTGGGGCGTCGCGATGTGGAGCGACGTCGATCCGCAGATCGACTTCTTTTCGGTCTATGTCCGCGGCCTCACCAATGCGTACCGCTGGACCGACGTGGCCGGGGAGTTCAAGCTGGGCGACCCGCCGGGGGCCGGCAGGCAGTTTACGTTCAAAACGCTCCAGCTCAACTTCTGGCGTCCCGGCGACGAACTGGACCAGGACGAGCGGGAAATCCGCTTCGGCGTAGCGGCCGGCCGGGCCGAATTCTACGATTCGCCCGAAGGCGTTGCTTACCGCTGGGTCTACCGGTAGAATCCGGGACTCGGAACATCAGTCCGGCGGCTGCGGGCGCAAGCCGCAGGGCGCCGCTCTACGGTTTCGCCTCCAGCTTCCAGTCTAGGGTTTTCCGCCATGGCGCATAAGAAGGGTCAAGGTTCCAGCCGCAACGGTCGCGATTCGAATGGTCAGCGGCGCGGCGTCAAGCGGTTCGGCGGCCAGTTGGTCAGCGCCGGCAGCATCATCGTTCGGCAGCTAGGCACGAAGTTCCGCGCCGGCAAGGGGGTCGGGCAGGGCAAGGATTATACGCTGTTCGCCCTGGTCGACGGCCGGGTGAAGTTCGACCAGGAGGGCCGCCGCGTAAACGTCATGCCGGAACCTTCCTCAAACTAACCATAAAACCGGCGATGGCATCGCCGGCTTTCCAGGAAATCGCGATGGCGCCGGCTATGTTCATAAAGCCGGCGATGGCATCGCCGGCCCCTCCGTCACTCCGCCCCGCACACGCCCAGGGATGCGCCGCCTCGGTGCATCCCTTTTCTGTTGCCCGGCCGGTGACGGCGCATTTTCCGAAGCGGCGTTGAACGCCAGGAGCTTCATCGCCGCGGCCCGGATGCCTTTCCATGCCGTTCGTCGACCGCGTCACCGTCGAAGTCGAAGCCGGCCGCGGCGGCTGCGGCCTTGACTCATCGGCTCCAGCGGTGCTCCGCACGTATTGCCGACTGCCGTGGGGCGTGGGAAAATAGATTGTCTGGGAGGGGAGGATTAGGCTCAACTCAAGCGGGTTCGCACGCCTACTTCGTCATGTTTCCTTCGCTCGATTCCTTTGCGCCTGATAAGCAGAGGCGGCTTGATCTGCTGCTGGATCGAAACGCCGAGGGCGCTATCTCTGAAGACGAACGCGCCGAACTTGAGGATCTCGTGGCGGAAGCCGAGCGGCTGATAATTGCCAATTCGCGGGAATTGGCGGATTTTGCGCGAAGCCAATCGCTTCAGCCGCCTCCAGCCGCCGTACCCGTTACCGTATGGGTGGCGCCTCATCCCGCGGAATCCTAAGCGATGGGCGCTGCGGAGAGCTTTCGACCGCTTGTGGCGGCTCGCGCCGGCGGCGCCTGCGAGTATTGCCGCCTCCTCGAAGGAGCCTCGGGCGTTACCTTCCACATCGAACACGTTCGTGCCAAAGCCTCCGGCGGCAAGACCGTATTGACCAACCTCGCGTTAAGTTGCCCAGGATGCAACTTGGCGAAAGGAAACCGGAGCACGGCTGTGGACCTAAGCGGAACCGAGCGCCAGCTATTCAATCCCCGGGATTACGAGCCGGCCAGTCTGGGATGGCATCTTCACTTCGTTCTGGATCGCCAGACCGGTCGCATTGTCGCCCGTTCGCCGGTCGGCGAAGCCACGATCGCGGCGCTCAAGATGAACCATCCTCAACGGGTCTACGCGAGGAAGCTGCAAGTCGATGCAGGGCTGATCAGCTAAACCCGCGAATGCCTGCGTCGCGGGGTTGGTAACGCCGATTGGCCCCCATCGCATTGTTCGAATTCATAGCAAATCATCCTCCGGTTCAAAGTCAACGCTAGCTCCCCATGCCGTTCGTCGATCGCGTCACCATCGAAGTCGAAGCCGGCCGCGGCGGTGACGGCTGTATCAGCTTCCGTCGCGAGAAGTACGTTCCCCGCGGCGGCCCTGACGGCGGCGACGGCGGCGACGGCGGCAGCGTGATCGTCGTGGCCGAGCCCGGCGTCGATACGCTCGCCGAGCTCGTCCATCGCAAGCACTGGAAGGCCAAACGCGGCGAGCATGGCCGCGGCGCCAAATGCCACGGCGCCAGCGCCGAGGACCTCGTCATCCGCGTGCCGCCGGGGACGCTGCTGGTCGACGCCGAAGGCGGCTTCGTCCTGAAGGACCTCAACGAAGCGGGCGCGAGCGTCGTCGCCGCTCGCGGCGGCGCAGGCGGCAAGGGAAACGCCCGGTTCAAGACCGCCACCAACCAGGCCCCCCGCGAACATACGCCCGGCGAGCCCGGCGAGCGCCGCCGCATCACCTTCGAGCTGAAGGTGATCGCCGACGTCGGCCTGTTGGGCAAGCCCAACGCCGGCAAGAGCACGCTGCTCAGCCGCGTCTCGCGGGCCCGGCCGGAGATCGCCGACTACCCGTTCACGACGAAGATCCCCAACCTGGGCATCGTGCAGATCGACATGGACCGATCGATGGTCCTGGCCGACATCCCGGGACTGATCGAGGGCGCCCACGCCGGCGCGGGCCTGGGGCACGAGTTCCTCCGCCATGTGGAACGCACCCGCGTCCTGATCCACCTGGTGGAACCGTCGCCGACCGACGGAACGGACCCCGTCGAGAACTACAAAGCCATCCGCGCGGAGTTGACCCAATACGACGTCGATTTGGCCGATCGGCCGGAAGTCGTCGCCGTGAGCAAGGGCGAACTCCCCGGCGCCGAGGAGGTCCGCCAGCGATTGGCCGATGAAATCGGTCGCGAGGCGCTGATCTTCTCGTCCGTTACGGGCCAGGGCCTCAACGCGCTCATGTCGCGCACGTATGCGGTGCTCGAAGAGGCCCGCCGCGCCGCCGCCGAGCAAGAGGCGGCCGCTACCAAACCGCCGCTCTAACCACCGTTCACCACGAGCCGGCCGCCCACGTCCCTCATTCGGCCGCCGGGCTCGCCCGGCGACGCCGTTCACGTCCGCATCGCAAAGCACCCACAGGCGGACCCAACGGCTTCACGATAAACTCAAGCACTGCAATTCGTCCTGGCGCCTCCCTTGACGGGAGGGAAACATCAGGTTCCGCCCCTATGCACGCCGCCGGCCTACTTGCCATCGACGTCGGAAGCAGCCGCGTCAAGCTCGGCTGGTTTCCGGCTGTCGGCGCGTGCAACAGCGACAAGCCGGCGGGGTCGCTGCCGATCGCCGCGCCGCTATTGCCGCAGCCGCAAGAGGGTTTTGAAGCGCCCCACCGCGACTGTTCGCCGGAGACGTGGCTCGGCGAGATTGAGCGCTGGTTGGAGGCCCGCGGCATCGGCCGCGACGCCCGGTGTTCGATTGCATCGGTCCACGCCGCGGCCGGCGGCGCGCTAGAAGAACATCTACGGCTGCGCGGTTTTGCACGCCTCCGGCGGCTGAACAACGCCGACGTCCCCATCGTCGCTCGCGTCGCCGAGCCTGGTCGCGTCGGCATCGATCGCCTGCTCGGCGCCCTGGCCGCCAGTCGGCTGCGGTCGCCGGGGGCGCCCGCCATCAGCGTCGACATGGGGACGGCCATCACCGTGGATTTGATCGCCGCCGACGGAGGCTTTGAAGGCGGCGCCATTCTCGCTGGCCCGGACTTGTCGCTGGCCGCCCTGCACGGCGGGACATCGACGCTGCCGCGGCTGGCGGCCGATGTCATTGACAAGCCGCCCGAGCCGGTCGGCAAGTCCACCGCCGCGGCCTTGGCGTCAGGGGCCTATTGGGGCGCCGTCGGCGCGCGCCTCGCCGCGGAGTGCCCCGCGCCGCCGGAGCTGTTCCTCACCGGCGGGGCCGCCCGGCGGTTCGCCCCCCTGCTTCGGCTCGACGGCAAAGCCGCCCGCTGCATTCCGCACCTGGTGCTGTCGGGCATCCAGCTCGCCGCCGCGGAATGCCGTGCATCATGAAGGCCCGCGGCAAAGACGATCGCGTGACCGTGCTGACGCCGCCAGGCCGCGGCGCCATCGCCGTGGTTGCGGCCATGGGCGACGCCGCTCTGCGAACCATTGGCGATAATTTCTGCGCCGCAAGCGGCCGACCGCTCGACGAACAGGAAATGAATCGCATCGCGTTCGGGTACTGGACGAGCGGCCAGCATCGTGAAGACGTCGTGCTCGTCCGCACGGCAGTCAACGCCTGGGAGATCCATTGCCATGGCGGGGCTGTCGCGTCGCAGCGGATCGTGGCGGCGCTCCAAGCCGCAGTCGTGGCAAGACTGGTTGGCCGGCGAGGAGCACGACCAGATCGCCCTCGAAGCCGACCTGGCCCTGGCACGAGCGGCCACTCGGCGGACAGCGGCCATCCTGCTCGACCAGCGCGAGGGCGCCTTGCGGCGAGCCATTGCCGCCATTGAAGCGGACATCGCAGCAGGGGCCCTCAGCGCCGCGCAGCGACAGCTAGACGAGCTACTCGCCCGGGTCCCCTTGGGGCGTCGCCTCACCGAGCCTTGGCTGGTCGCCATCGCCGGTCCGCCGAACGTCGGCAAGAGCAGCCTCATCAACGCGCTGGTCGGTTACGAACGGGCCATTGTGTATCACCAGGCCGGAACCACCCGCGACGTACTGACGGCCGACGCCGCCATCGACGGCTGGCCCGTGCGACTCATCGACGCCGCCGGCATCCGCGCGACGCTCGATCCGCTCGAGGCCGAAGGCGTCGCCCGGGCACGCCAGCAAATCGCCCGGGCCGACCTGGTTCTATGGATATCCGACGCCACGGCGCCCGACGATCCGGCGGATCGCTCGTTCGCCTTCGAACTGGAACGACTGTCCGCCGGCGCCGTGATCCGCGTCGTCAACAAGATCGACCTGGCGCCGACCAGTGCGGCGGCTGGCGACGTTCGCCTGTCGGCGCGGACGGGCGAGGGACTGGACCGCCTGCTTGAATTGGCGGCTCGCCGGCTGGTTCCCAATCCGCCCCCGCCGGGCGCTGCCGTTCCGTTCACGGCACGGCAGGCGTGCATGCTGGAGGGGCTTCGGCAGGGGTTGGGGCGGGGGGCCGCTCCGGCCGCTCGTTGAGCGGCGGCTGAGGGGCTCGTTGAGCGGCGGCTGAGGGCGGCTCTTCGAGCGGCGGCTGGCTGGGCGCTGCGGCGCGGTTTAGCCGCCAGCACTGGCGGCGGAATTCTTTGCCGGAGCGGTTTTCCGCGATCCCCGCGCAGATTTTGTGCAACGCGTTCAACCGGCCCCGCCGATAAGGGACCTAGGAGCACTGCCGCCGCGCGGGATTGGACGCCCGGCGGGCCTGGCTCGGTCGATGCCGGCAACCCGTCGCCAGCGACGGCCAGACGCCCGGCCTGCACCAATTGGCGCTGCCGCAGCGCGCGCCGCTGGGTCGCGGGAATATGGAGCGCTCTCGTCCTCGCTACCGCCGCCGTGGCCTCGGCCGACGATCTGGCCGATCGGCCGGCCGCCGCCGTACGTGGTTCGCACCGGCCGGATGAGCGATCGATAGTCATTGAGAATAGTCGAGCGCCGAGCGACGAACCGGCAACCGCCCTGGCCACCGATCGGCCTGAAGAAGAACTTCAGCCCATTGCCGACTCGGCGGAGTACGGCGTTCAACCGGAGCTGGCCGAGGGAGTCGCCGGCAGACCGACGCCGACGCTGGCCGACGCACCAGCACATAACGATTCGCCCGCGACGGACGAAACGCACGAGGATTTCTCGGCCGACGCCACCGCCTCGGACGGCCGGCCGTCGCCAGACGGCGAGGACTTCGTACTGGCCGAAGACTCCGCGGAGGAGGCCGTTTTCCAGGCCGCCAGTTTCAACGGCATTGTCCCCGGCGAAAGCACGCGGGCGGACCTGCTGAAGGCCTGGGGCGAGCCGCTGGAACAGACCACCGCGGGAAAAACGCTCAGCTTCGATATCGATGGCTTCCAGGCGGTGGCGGTCTCGCTCCTTCAAGACCGCGTGACGGCGATTCGCGTCGAGCTTAACCGCCCGGCATCCGCCGAGGAACTGGCCCAGAAGCTGCGGCTGTCGGAGTATCGGCCTGCGTACGTGAAAGACGATGACGGCAACGTCGTCTCGACGATTTACCCGGAACGAGGCGTCACGCTGGGCCATGCCCCCGACCTGGGCGCTCGCGGGGCGCCATCCGGGGCGACGCAGCGGTCGGCCGCGGGCGTCGCCGCCGTCTACGAACTGGTCATGCGGCCCATCGAGGCGACGGCCTTCCTGCGGCGGGCCGAGGCAACGCCTCGCGTCGAGTACGCCCATCGCATCGCCGATTTGGAAGCAGCGGTCGATCTTGATCCCAACGACGTCCGCGCGAATTGCCAACTCGCCGAAGCGAAGCTGGCGGTCGGCGAGCCGCTGGCGGCCGAGTCGATCGCGCCAAGCAGATTCGCAAAATCCTCGACGGAACCACGGCGTCGCCGATCGACCGCGCCGACGCCCTGCAAACCATGGCCGAGCTGGCTGCCAGTGGCGCCGCGACCGAACGGTCGCTGGCGATTCCGCTGCACGCCAAGGCCATCGAACTAGCCGACACGATGGCTGACGATCCCGACGCGGCGACTCGCAGCCGTGCCCGGCGGGTGCTGCTGGCGGCGCACTTGGGAATGTGCGAGCGGATCGCTTGCGGCGAATTCCAGAACAAAGACCAGTCCGTCGAGCAGTGGCTGTCGCGGGCCTCGGCTTTGGCTGAACAAATGATCGTCGACGGCCAGGCCGATGTTTCGCTGCGGCTGCAAGTCGCGCGGAGCGGATTGGCCGCCGGCGGCAGGCTTGACCCGCCGATCGACCCCGCCCTGTGGGTCGCCGAAGCGGAGCAGGCGGCCGCCGAAGCCGAGCCGATGCTGAAGGACGAAATGGCTCGCCAGCGGCTCCACTGGGAGCTTGGCCTGGCGTATTGGCAAGCGGCGGAGATCCAACATCGGCGGGGCGACGCGGAGCTGGCCATCCGATACGCCGAGCAGGCCGAGCGGCGCATGACGCCCCTGCGGCCGTCCCGTTCCGAAATGCCCGATACCGATTACCTCCTGGGCTGCGTGTACTTCCAGATTGGCGCGGCGCATGCCGTCCACCAGAAGGACCACGACGCCGCCTGCCAGTGGTACGATCGGGCCGTCGACCTGCTGCTGCCGGCCACGCCGGCCGCCCACTCCCGGCCGGGGCAACAGGGGGATGCCCTGGTGAGCATGGGCGTTTCGTATTGGGAAATCGGCCAGCGCGACCGCGCCTACGAGCTGACCAAAGCGGGCAGCGAGCTGATCGCGCAGGGAGTTTCGGCCGGCCTGCTGGCCGATAGCTCGCTCGCCGTGCCCCGAGGCAATCTCGCCGCGATGGGCAGAGCGCTCGGCATCCAGCAAGCCACGGAACAACTCGCCGACAACAGGCCCGCCGAAATCGGTCCGAGCAAACGGCGCAGCAGCCAATTGCCAGGCCGGCTCGAGGCCCCGTCGCGGACAGCCACTCGCCCGGAAACGATTGCCGGCGAGGGCGTTCGGCGCCGATAGGGCTCGCCCGACCTCCGACGCCTCCGGATTTTCGCGCCCGCGCAGCCGGTTTGAATTGCCGGCCAAGTACGGAGTCGCCCAGCGCCACCAGCCGCCGCTTGACGAGCGGCCGGAGCGGCTGGCGGAAGTCGATTCTCACCGCTCCGGCCGCTCGTTGAGCGGCGGCTACCACTTTGTTGAGCGGCGGCTACCACCTTGTTGAGCGGCGGGGCTACGCTAGTGCCCGCAAACCCTTGCGGCTGGCCGTCAAAAGCCGATACTTAAGGCTTCGCAATGTCCTGACCCATCCCGCGGGGACGGGGCGTTCTTGCGACGGGCGACAACAGCCGTCGGCCGGCTGGGTTCATCGCCCAGGAAGCCCCCCTCCCCCTCGACCTACAGCGAGGTCCTGCCATGTCCCGTTCAGGCGCCGTCACGTTCAAGGGAACGCCGCTCACGCTAGCCGGCAACGAGTTGAAGCCCGGCCAGTCCGCCCCGGACTTCAAGCTGCACTACTTCGAGGGCGGGATGAAGGAGATCAAGCTGGCTGACCTGAAGGGCAAGCCGACGCTGCTGAGCGTCGTCCCCTCGCTCGATACGCCGGTCTGCGCGATGCAGACCAAGAAGTTCAACGAATCGGTCGGCCAGTTCGGCGATCGGGTCAACGCCGTAACGGTCAGTCTCGACCTGCCGTTCGCCCAGAACCGGTTCTGCGGCGCCGAGAACGTGAAGAACATCCGCGCCGCCAGCGACTACCAGGACCGCAACTTCGGCACGAGCTACGGCACGCTCATCGAGGAGCTGAAGATCATGTGCCGGGCGATCTTCGTTCTCGATAAAGAGGGCAAGGTCGTCCACTCCGAATATGTTCCGGAAGTGACCAGCGAGCCGAACTACGACGCCGCGCTCAACGCGCTGAAGTCGCAACTCTAGCGTGGGCGAGCGTCTCCGACGCTCGCATGGGACCGCCACGGCTGGTTCCTTGGAAAACGCTCCACCACCGCAGACTCAAACCAGCCAGGCGAGTTTCGGAGAAACTCGCCCACACAACTCGCCCGCGTACCTCGCCTACAGGACCCACCGCCATGACTTGCTCGCTCGTTCAGAAACCCGCCCCCAGCTTCTCCTGCCAGGCCGTCATGCCTGATGGTTCCTTCAAGCAAGTCACGCTGGAAGACTACCGCGGCAAGTACGTCGTGTTGTTCTTCTATCCGCTCGATTTTACGTTCGTTTGCCCGACGGAGATTATTGCCTTCTCCGATGCGAACGAGCAGTTCGCCGAGCGGGGCGTGCAATTGCTGAGCTGTTCAATCGACAGCCACTTCACCCACCTCGCCTGGCGGCAGCGTCCCCGCAGCGAAGGCGGCCTGGGCGACATCCAGTACCCCATGCTCGCCGATGTCAACCGCAAGATCGGCGAGGCCTACGGCGTGCTGACCGAAGGGGGCGTCGCCCTGCGGGGGCTATTTCTCATCGACAAGGAAGGCGTCGTCCGTTACCAGGTGGTGAACGACCTGCCGCTGGGCCGCAGCGTGGACGAGACGTTGCGGATGGTCGACGCCCTGCAGTACTTTGAGCAGAACGGCGAGGTTTGCCCCGCCAACTGGAAGAAGGGGGGCCTGACGATCAAGCCCGACCCGACCAGGAGCCGCGAATACTTCCAAAAAGCCAACGCCTAACCGCCTGTTTAGCCGAGCCATGCTGGCGCGGCGAATAACCTTCAACGTCGCAACGCGATCGGCGTCACCGAGGCCTAGACCATGGGAAGATTCATCGTCGTCGTGCTCGTCCTGCTGGCTGTCGCGCTACTGGCCAACCGGTACTTAGTCGGCCAGGGCGATGCCCCGCCGGCGACGACCTCCGCCGCCGACGGCGCGGGCGACCGCGCCGCGAGCGATTCGGACGCCGCAGCCGTGCGGCCCGCTGCCGACGACGAGTCGGCCGGCGAGGCCAAGCCGCCGGTGACGCCGGGCGAAAAGGCGGCCGCCGAGGCGGTCGCCTCGGCCAATGTCGCCACCGATCTCCAGCAGCAAGCGACCGTCGAGCCGAAGCTTGCCGCCGCCGAAGACGCGCAGGTTACCGGCGAAGACATCAGCCAGATGCTGCCGACCGAGACGGTCATGTTGGGCGATCCCGCGCTTACCGCCGGCATCCCCGGCGAGGGGGACCTCACCGACGAGCAGATCGACGCGTGGCTCGCCGACCCCAAGAACCACATCGTTCTCAAGCCGGAACTGCCACTGGGCCTCAAGGCGGGCGAGGCCGAAATCCAAGGCCTCGACGCCAATCCGCTGACCCGCGCGAAGATCGAGCTCGGCCGGCAGCTTTACTTCGACCCGCGGCTGTCGTCGGACGTGACCATAAGCTGCGCGAGCTGCCATAATCCGGAGAAGGGCTATGCCTTCGACACTCGATTTGGCATCGGCGTCGGCGGGCAAGAAGGGGGACGCAACACGCCGACGGCCTACAATCGCATCCTCAGCGGGGCCCAGTTCTGGGACGGCCGCGCCGCGTCGCTCGAAGAGCAGGCCAAGGGGCCGATCGCCAACCCGATCGAAATGTCCAACACGCACGAAGCCTGCGTTGCTTGCCTCAAGGGCATCCCGGGCTACGTGAAGCAATTCGACAAGATTTTCGACGACGGCCTGACCATTGATAACGTCGCCAAGGCCATCGCCAGCTTCGAGCGGGTGATCGTCACCGGTCCGGCGCCGTGGGATTATTATCAAGAACTGAAGAGCTTCGAGACGGCCTACGCCGCGGACGTCGAAGACCTCGACGCCCTCAAGGAAGAAGACCCGGACCTCTACGCCGAGTACAACCGGCTGAAAGAAGCCGCCGCCCAACATCCGCTCAGCGAGAGCGCGGCCCGCGGCGGCGAGCTGTTCTTCAGCGACAAGGCCGGCTGCACCGCCTGTCACCTGGGCGCCAACTTCACTGACGAGAAGTACCACAACCTGGGCGTCGGCATGGACGCCGAGAAGCCGGACCTCGGCCGCTTCGAGGTGACCCAGCAGGACGCCGACCGGGGCGCCTTCAAGACGCCGACGGTTCGTAACGTCGCCCAGACGGCCCCGTATATGCACGACGGCTCGCAGGCGACGCTCGAAGAGGTCGTCGAGTGGTACGCCCAAGGGGGCCACCCGAACCAGTGGCTGAGCGAGAAGATCAAGAAGCTCGAGCTCTCCGACCAGGACAAGGCCGACCTGGTGGCCTTCATGAAAGAAGGCCTGACCGGCGACTTGCCGAAGGTGAACGCCGGGCGGCTGCTTCCCGACGCCGAAGCCGCCAAGGAGGCGTCCGAGAAAGCCCTCGAAGAAGCCGGCGTCAACTGAGCGTCGCCGGCGGGGCCGCGCATTGACGGGGTCGGGATCCTTTTGCGATCGGTGACGTCGTATCGAAGTCCGCGCGCCGTCGTCAGTCCTCGACGACCCGCGTTTCAATCACCCGCGCGTCGATCACCCGGCCGCCGCGCGTCGGCTGCGGCGGGCGTTTTCGGCCCAGTCCCATCCGCCCCAGCGTCGAGTTTCGCGTGAAGTGCGAGATGACCGCGTGCCGCAACACGGCTCGCGTCGGCGGAAAGAGCAGGGCCAGGCCCACCAGGTCGGTTAGCACGCCGGGCAGCATGAACAGCACCGCGGCGAGCATGATCAGCAGCCCGTCGCTGATTTCATGAGACGGCACGGCGCCCTGGGCCATCGTGCGGTGCGCCCGGGCGGCCGTTCGCAGCCCCTGACGCCGGGCGACCCAGGCCCCGATCACGCCGCCCCCCAGGACGATCAGCACCGTCGGCAACACGCCCAGCCGCCGCCCCAGCACGATGAGAGCTGCCATCTCCGCGGCGACATAAAGCAGCAAGAACACCCCTATCCGCTGAAGCATATATTCCCTTCATTTAGCCGCGGCGCCGACGCCGCGCGTAGGCGCTCCGCTGGAGCCATTTCGCCCTCATCCTACGTTTCGTCGGCAGGACCAACCAGCGGAGCGGTACGCGGTACGAGCCGCTGGTTGCCGCCGATAATGTACACATGTATAATTACCGTCCATGTCCGCCTCCGATCCACGACCGACGCTCCATGGCCGCGGCGCGGCGATTCAGCCGAATAATCCCTACTTCGCAACGCAGCAGGTCGACGATTTCGAGCAGCTCGAAGGCGACGACGAATTCTTCGCCGCCCTCAGCCGGCCGCCAACCGTTTATTTCGACGACCAGTCGCAGTCGATCGTCGCCCGGAACGACAGCCCCGACGTCGGCTTCAATTACAGCGTCAATCCCTACCGCGGCTGCCAGCACGGTTGCAGCTACTGCTACGCCCGGCCGGGGCACGAGTACCTGGGCTTCAGCGCGGGGATCGATTTCGAGACGAAGATCCTCGTCAAGCGCCGCGCGCCGCAACTTTTTCGCCAGTTCCTGGCCCGGCCGCAGTGGGCGCCTGAGACGATCATGTTCTCCGGCGTCACCGATTGTTATCAGCCGATTGAGCGGGAGCTACGGCTGACGCGGGGTTGCCTCGAAGTCGCCGCCGAGTGCCGCCAGCCGGTGAGCGTCATTACGAAGAACGCCCTGATTACCCGCGATATTGACGTCCTACGAGAACTGGCCGCCCACCGCGCCGTCCGCGTGGCGCTTAGCGTGACGTCGCTCGATGCGGACCTGGCCCGCGTGATGGAGCCCCGCACCAGTTCGCCGGCGGCCCGGCTGCGGGCGATCGCCGAGCTTGCCGCGGCGGGCGTCGAGGTGACGGCGATGGTCGCGCCGATCATTCCCGGCCTCAACGACCACGAGGCGCCCGCCATCCTGAAGGCCTGTGGTGAAGCCGGCGCCCGGCACGCCGACTTCGTCCTGCTCCGCCTGCCGACGACCGTGGCCCCGGTGTTCCTCGACTGGCTTCACCGCCATCGGCCCAACCACGCTGAGCGGGTCCAGTCGTTCGTCCGCTCGACCCGCGGCGGCGAGCTCTACCGATCCGCCTGGCGCGAGCGGCAGCGCGGCACAGGCGCCTTCGCCGAGCAGATCAAACGGTCGTTCCAGGTGTTCGCCAAGCGCTACGGCCTCGACGGCAAGTGCGAACCGCTCAACTGCGAAGCGTTCCGACCGCTGAAACCGACGTCGGGCCAGTTGGCGTTGTTTTAGCCGCGAAGGGTTTTAGCCGCGAAGAGTTCTAGCCGCGAAGAGTTCTAGCCGCGAAGAGTTCTAGCCGCGACGAGTTCTAGGCGCGAAAAGGCGCAAGGGACGCAAAAAACATCCGACAAAGGCCGGGCGATTGGCGAAAGAGTGCAATTTGAAATGCTGTCATGGGCGAACGTGCGGGCATTTTGCCTCTCATTCGCCGTACGTGCTTTTGCAGTACCTTTTTTTGCGTATCTTGCGCCTCTTTGCGGCCACGTTCGGCTACGGCCGCAAGTCCGGCGGCAGGCCCTCGGGGAATTGCGCTGCGGTGACTTCCTCGATGACTTGCTCGATATACGCGATGCGGTTGGCCGGCTTGGGATGCGTGCTCAAGAACTCCGGCTGCCCGCCGCCGCCGCTGGCCTCTTCGAGGATTTTCATCACCTCGATCATCGCGCGGGGATCGTAGCCGGCCATGACGGCCAGCCGCACGCCCCACTTGTCGCTTTCCAGCTCGGCGCCCCGCCCGTATCGGGTGCTGAGCACGGCGCCGATCATTTGGCCCATTTGGGCGCTGCTCATGTCGCCGCCGAGAACCCCCACGGCGCCGGCGATGCCCTGGAACAGCCCCTGCCGAGCCATTTGCTTGTTGCTATGGCGGGACAGGACGTGCCCGATCTCATGCCCCAGCACGCCGGCCAGTTGTCCGTCGGTCCGCAGCCGGCGGTAGAGGGCCTCGGTGATGAACACCGGTCCGCCGGGCAGGGCGAAGGCGTTGACGGTCTGCGGGTCGGCCAGCAGCGTGAAGCGGAAGGCGTCGCGATACGGATTCTGGCGGCCGTCGGCCGCTAGCCGGCGATCGAGCGCTTTGAGCAACTCGGCGCCGACGTTCTGCACGCGCTGCTGCCCGACGACGTCGCGCGACGCGCCGCCGTGCATTTGCACCATCTCGCCGGCGGCTTGCAGGCCGAGTTGGATCTCCTGCGCCTCCTCGGCGAGGGCGACCCGTTCGACTTCGCCGGTCACCTGGTTGACGTCGCCCGGCTGGCCGTAGTAGCTGATCACCGCAAAGGCGACGAAGACCAGCGCGAGGATAAGCCGCGCCTTCAGCCCGCTGCCGACGCCGCGGCGCGTGCGGCCGAAGAGCGCTTGCGAGGGGCCGTACGATCGGCGATACGTCTGCGGAAACGGGCTGGGCAAGCGCATGGCGACGCGACCTGGAGATTCAACGGCTGAAACGAGGCGTGTAGTATATCAGCATCGCTCGAAGAAGGGGCGGGCCGTCGTGTGCCATAGCCGTGACGCAGTACTAACGTAGCAGCCGCAGCCGCGACCTAGCTAGGTCGGGGCTGTCCCGCCGAGCGAGTCGGCGCTGCAAAACCAGTTCTTCCAACGCGATAACTTCATGCCACAGTCGCCGCGGGTAGAGATCGTGTATTGCAGGCAGTGCGGCTGGATGCTTCGCGCAGCGTGGATGGCGCAGGAGCTGCTCACGACGTTCGCCGCGGAGCTGGGCGAAGTCGCCCTCGTTCCCGGCACGGGCGGCGTCTTTCAGATTCGCGTCGAGGGCGAGCTCGTCTGGGATCGCGCCGTTCAGGGCGGTTTTCCCGACGTCAGAGAACTGAAACGCCTCGTCCGCGACCGCGTGGCGCCGCACAAGGACCTCGGCCATAGCGAACCAAAGCCGTAGCCCAACGGCCGTTGGGCCATGCTCCACTTGCGCCCAACGCCGCTGGACAGGCGGTCGCTTAGCCCGCCTGCGGGGCTTCCAGGTAGGCGTATTGGCCCAGGATCGCCTCGGCGCCGATCAGCGCCGGCGGCGCCTGCCGGTCGGCGGGCGGCCTTCGGGCGGGTCGCCCATAGAGGTCGTTTGCCGTCGTCTCGTAGATCGCCCAGGCTTCCCGCATGGCGTAACGCCCCACGTGCAACCAGGCCGCTAGAACCGTGATAAACGCCAGCAGCAGCAATAAGGTCGTCCGCATAAAGCCTCCAGCCGGCGCGGCTTGGAACGCGTTTGCGCGAGTCGCGCCGCAAGTCTCGCCCACACCGCCTTTGACGCCTGGAACGTACCAAAAGTTTCCGACGTACATTGTAACAGGGAGGTAACGCCGCCCTGCGGGTGCGATCGTCGCCCCGCTGTGCGCGACGGGCCATATGCAAGCGGACGCAATTCGTCGTGGCGAGCAGGGCGCCTTCACGGGCGGTTGGGCTCGCAGCGTTTGCTGCGTGCTTGTCGCAGCGGCCGCGGCGACAGGCGTCCTGTGGTACGGCGTGTATCTCAGCGACCGCGCCGAGCTCCATCGCGCCGCAGACCGACGTTGGAAGGCGTTCGTCGCCGCCAAAGCGGGTCGCAGCGACGAAATCACCGTGAGCGACGGCGAGCTGGTCGCCATGCTGGCCGACGACCCGGATTGCGTCGCCAACTGCACCACGCTGGTGTTCGTCGACGTGGACTTCGCCGAACCGGGGTTTCGACGGGTGGCGGAGCTCGTCGCACTGGCGGACGTGGGCGTCTATTCGTCCGACAACGCCGACCTGCTGCTGACGTACCTGCAAGGCGCGCCGGCCATTGAGAAGCTCTGGATCGAGTCCTCGCCCGTTAGCGATTGGGGCATCGGGTTGATCGCCACGCTGCCGAACCTCCAGTACCTGCACTTCGAGCAGGCGATGCCCGTCGAACAGATCGGGTACTTGAAGTCGGCGCTGCCAGGGCTGACATTAGGCTACGCCGATACATCGACGGGAATGCCAGGCGGACCGGCGGAACCGTAACACGGTTTCGCGTCTCCTCCGGCGACGCGGCGATTCATTCATCCGGCTTGCGGCGTTTGCGCTGGCGGCCCTTAGGAGCGAACATCCGCGTGACGGCCAGCACGCCCTCGACCAACCGATCGACTTCTTCGATCGTGTTGTACAGATAGAAGCTCGCCCGGGTGCTGGCGGCGATGCCCAGCAGGGCGTGGAGCGGCTGGGTGCAGTGGTGCCCGGCTCGCACGGCGACGCCGAACTGGTCGTTGAGCACTTGGGCGAATTCGTGGGCGTGGATCCGCTCAAACGCGAAGCTCACCAGGCCCGTGCGATGCTCCGGCGCCGGCCCCAGCAGCCGCAAGCCCTCGATCTGCGAGAGGGCGGCGTAGGCGTGCCGGGTGAGCTGCAGTTCATGGCGATGGATGGCGCCGAGGCCGATGTCTTCCAAGTAGTCGATCGCCGCGCCCAGGCCGATGGCGGGCACGATCGGCGGCGTGCCCGCTTCGAACTTCGCCGGCAGGGCGGCCGGCGTGAACCGATCGAGCCGCACCTCGTTGATCATGCTGCCGCCGCCGAGAAACGGCGGCATCGCCTCCAGCAGCGTTTCCTTGCCGTACAGCACGCCGACGCCCGAGGGACCAAGCATCTTGTGGCCGCTGAAGGCCAGGAAATCGACGTCGAGCGCTTGCACGTCGATCGGCAGGTGGGGCGCGCTTTGGGCCGCGTCCACCAGCACCAGCGCCCCGGCGGCATGTGCCTTGGCGATGATCTCGACGATGGGGTTGATCGTGCCCAGGGTGTTCGAGACCGCGACGACCGCCACCAGCTTCGTCCGCTCGGTCAGCAGGCGATCGAACGCGTCCATGTCGAGCCGGCCGTCGCCGGTCAGCGGGACGTGCTGCAGCACGGCGCCGGTTCGCGCGGCCGCCTGTTGCCAGGGCACCAGGTTCGAGTGGTGCTCCATGACCGAGAGCAGCACTTCGTCGCCGGGCCGAAGACGCGCATCGCCCCAACTGCGGGCGACCGTGTTGATCGACGCCGTCGTCCCCTGCGTGAAGACGATTTCGTGGAACCGGGCGGCGCCGATGAACTGCTGCACCTTGGTTCGAGCCCGCTCGTACTGCTCGGTGCTCAGCTCGCTGAGGGTGTGGATGCCGCGGTGCACGTTGGCGTAAGTCCGCTCGTAGACGCCGCTGATAGCGTCGATCACCTGCCGCGGCCGCTGCGTGCTGGCGGCGTTGTCGAAGAACACCAGCGGCTGCCTGTCGCCGACTTGTTCGCTCAGAATCGGGAAGTCATCCCTTAGCGACGCGGGCAGCAGGGCCGTGCGATCAACAGCGGCGGTCTCGATCGTGGACACGATGTATTCAGCGCCGAGGCCGCCGGGTTCGCCAAGATGCGTGATTATGCATTTCCGCGAAACCCGAGGCGAGCTCTGCGTCCTCTGCGATTAAGTTTTCGTCTTCTCCGCCGGCTCCACCGGCGAGTGGACCGCCGCCTGCAGCACCTTCCACGACAGCAAGCAGCACTTCTGCCGGTTCGGCGTCAGCCGCGGGCCGTACAGCTTGAGCATGTCCTCGGCTGAGAAGCGTTTCACGTCGTCGAGCGTCTTGCCATGCATCGCTTCGATGAGCATCGACGCCGACGCCTGGCTGATGACGCATCCCTGGCCGTCGAAGTAGACGTTGTTGATTTTGCCGTCGTCGCCGAGGGCCAGCTCGATCCGCACCACGTCGCCGCAGAGCGGATTCTTGTCCTCGTGAGCGTGCGTGGCCCCCGCCAAATGCCCGCGGTGGAACGGATCCTCGTAATGGTCGAGGATATGTTCCTGGTAAAGTTCTTCTTCAGAGGGCATCGCAGGCAAAAGGTGCAAAGGGCGGACCGCCATCAACCCAGCAAATCAGCGAGCCAGCGAGCCGGGCCGTCCCCGGCCCCGGCCGGCAGGCCTCGTCCCGGCAGGCCCGGCCGCCAACGCAGCCTACCCCAGTCTAGAAGGCCGTCGATCGAGCGACAAGGTTCGCCCAAGTGCGTTGACGCCAACGGACACGCGCGCCGGCGGCGAGACGCCCCGGCTCGCTGTGGCGCCTACCACGACCGATCCCGCAAAATCTCCGTGGCGGCGTTCTTGCCGCAGGCCCCCATCACGCCGCCGCCGGGGTGGCTGGCGGCGCCGCACAGATACAGCCCCGGCACCGGCGTGCGGTGGTCGGCCCACCCCGCCACGGGGCGGAACGAGTACAGTTGGTGCGGCGACATCGCCCCCTGCATGATGTTGCCGCCGGTGATGCCGTAGACCCGCTCCAGGTCGAGCGGACTGAGCACCTGCCGGTGCAGAATCGCCCGCGGCACGTTCGGCGCGTACTCGGCCAGCACTTCGATGCAGCGATCGGCGAAGGCGTCCTTCCGCTCGTCCCACGTGTCCTGGGCGAGCCTATACGGAGCATACTGCACGAACATCGACAGGATGTGCTTGCCCGGCGGGGCGAGCGTTTCGTCGATGCTCGTGGCCATCGTGATCTCCAGCACGGGATGGCGGCTCGGCTCGCCGTACTTGGCGTCGTCGTACGCGCGGTCGAGGTAGTCGCACGACGGCCCGATGTGCATCGTTCCGCGATGGTGCGGCATGACGCCCGCGCCGGGCAAGGCGGTGAACTGCGGCGGCTCGGCCAGCGCCAGGTTGATCTTCGCCGAGGCGCTGGAGTAATCGATCCGCGCGACCGCCGCGCGGAACTCCTCCGGCAGCACGCCTGGGTCGAGCATCCGTTCGAAGGTGAGGTGGGCGTCGACGCTCGAGGCGATCACGCGAGCGGCCAGTTGCGTGCCGTCTTCCAACCCCACGCCACAGGCGCCATGGCGATCGGTGTGAATGGCGTGGACCGGCGCCTCGCGGCGGATATCGACGCCGAGGTCGGTGCAGGCTTTTTCGAGGGAATCGGCGAGCCCCCCCATGCCGCCGCGGACGTAGCCCCACACGCCGCGGGCGCCGCCGGCCTCGCCCATCACGTGGTGCAGCAGCACGTAGGCGCTGCCGGGCGAGCTGATGCCGGTGAAGGCGCCGATGATCGCGTCGGTGGCGAGCGTCGCGCGGAGCACATCGGTCTCGAACCACCGCTCGAGGATTGGCCGGGCGGCGCCGGTGAGCAGTTCCACCGCCTCGGGCAGATCGGCGCCCAGGTTTTTCATGGCGCCGTAGAGCGACCACAGTTTCTTACCGTCGCGGATCCGCTTGCCGAGGCCGATGTGGCGCCAGCCGTCGGGCAAGGGAAGCGGGTCGGGCGCCGCTTCGCCCAGGGCCGGTTCCAGGGCCGCGGCGATCCGCTCCAGCAGGGCGTTATACCGCGGGTAGGCCACGGCGTCGCGCAGGCTGAACTTGCCGATTTCACGCTGCACCAGCGCCTCGTCCGGTCCTAGCGTGAGGCTGCGCCCGTCGAGCAAGGGCGTGAACGACGACGGGTTTCGCGGCAGGATCTCCAGGCCGTATTCCTTGAGCCGCAGCTCGCGGAGGATCGGCGTTTGAAACAGGCTGATCACGTAGGCGGCCGTCGAGACGCGGTACCCTGGCCACACTTCCTCGGTCGCCGCGCAGCCGCCGAGCACCGGGCGGCGTTCCGCCACGCACACCCGCAGCCCGGCCTTGGCCAGATAGGCGGCGCATACCAGCCCGTTGTGACCGCCGCCGATGACGATGCAATCGAACTTGCCGTGCCGAGCCATTGCGAAACGCTTCCTTGCTAGCCAAGAGCAACCGCGAACCATGCGAGGGCACGCGCCACGTCGACCTCGCTAGGTCAGCGCCCAGCCGTCGGGGCCGTCGGCGCGAAACTGAAGCTGCACTCGCTTCCACGGCCGCAGGGCGCCGGGAACGCATTGTTTATCCCAAGTTCCCGCCGCCAGTGCTAGACGCCCAATAGCTTCGCGGTGGCCAACCAGCAGAGCTCGCCTTCCCCTTTTTCCACGCTGCCGCGGAAGCGAATCGCGGCAATCGCCCCCTTGGCGAAGCGCAGGTTCGCGCCGCTATCGCCGATCAGGATCGCCGCCATGCGATTGACGTCGGGCGCGTGTCCCACCCAAGCGATGGCCCGGGCGTCGTGCTGGGACGACCAGGCGATCATCGCCTCCAGGTCGCTGGCCGGCCGCAGCGCGGCGGTCTCGATAACCAGCGGACGCTTTTCCGTAAACCGGGCCACGATCTCCGCGGTTTGCAGGCATCGCAAATACGGACTGGCGGCGACCACGTCGGGGACGAGATCTCGCTCGGCCAAGAGCCGCACCGCGTTGGCGAACCGCTCGGCGCCGCGGTCCTCCAGCGGCCGCTGCGAGTCGTCCGGCCAACGAGGATCGCCGTGTTCGTAAGCGTCGGCGTGACGAATGATGTAGAGGAGCATTGCGGTTGAGTGTTAGGTGTGGCAGGTGTCAGGTGTCGGGTGGCAGGTGTCAGTGTCAATTCACCTATTCCGCCACACGAGCCGGTCGGCGATGCCCAGCTCGCTCTGCGCGGCGGCGATGGCTGCCCGGAAGCGGTGCGAGTCGTTCGGATACCCGGCCGTCGGACGCAGCTCCGGCAATCGCGCGGTCCAAAACGAGTTGAACGCCCGCATGGCGAGCTCGCGGTGGTACTTGGCCGCCATCGACGCCAGCGCCGTGGGCAGCAGCTCTTCGCAGCCGACGCGAAAAACCGCTTCGATCGGCGTCGCTCCGTACATCCAACGATAGCGGCTGCGATTGCGATTCTCCGCGATCGGTTCGATCCAGCTCTCCGGAAAATGATGCTGCAGCAAGCCAGCGTAACGGTTCCGCCCGCCGTGTTTGTCGAGGCAGACGAATACTCGGGTTGCGTAGGGGGCCGCTCCGGCGGCTCGTTGAGCCGCGGCTGCAGTAGGGAGGGCCGAGCTTGCGGGGAGGGCGGCGAGATCGATCGCCTCGCGGACCAATTGCAGCGTCACGTGCGACAGCGCCGCCCCTTTGCTGCCGAAATGGTCGACTAACTCGTTGAACTCCGCCGGATAGACCAGTCGGGCCCGCAGCGCCAGCAAGACGGTCCCGTTGTCTGTGCAGGTTTTACGCAACAGCGCAGCGAGTCGGCAGATTTCTTCGGCGGGCGATCCGATCGGCAACACCTGCTCGTCGCCCGCATGGCACGCCAGTTCGCCGCGTCGGCCGTGGGGGTCGGCGCCGGTTGCCGCCAGCAGTTCGCTCACCCGGTTGATGCACCGTGGCGTGCGACCGGGCAGCGGCTGGCCGCCGTGTGCCGTGTCGCTCGTCGCGTCGTCGCCAATCGCCAGCAGCGCCGCCAGCACGCCGCGCTCCAACTGCCGCAGGCCGGCGCCGGGGGAATACAGCGCCTTGGAGTCGGCAATGGCAATCTTTCTGCCCGCCTTGTCCGGCGTACGAGCAACGGCCTTGCGAAGGAGTCTGTAAAGGTCCGGAAGTCCGTCTTCCGCCGGGGTACGCTCCGCGGCTCGCTTGATCGTTCGGCCTTGCCCGTTGAGCTTTGATCCCTGGGCCCTGAACCCTGACGGCTCGCCCTCCGCGACCTGCCAGGCGCTGGCCGCCACGCACAGCGGCCCGTAGTTCGGCCCGTAGCCCGCTTCGTCAACTCCCAGGAGTATCGGCATGTTCGAAGAGTATAGCGGCGGCTCTTAGCATTTACGAGCATTCCGGTGACTCGGCCCGCGCGGCGAGGTAGAATGGATCTATGTCCTCAGCAATCGCCACGCACATTGATATCCGTCAGAATCGCGACGGCCAGGACCGCGCCTATATCGTCGGTACGCGAGTACGCGTCGAGGATATATATGCATTGGCGGAAATCCAGGGGCTAAGCCCCGATGAGATCGTCGCACAATTGCCGCACCTGACGTTGGGTCAAGTCTACGCGGCGCTTTCCTACTGCTTCGACCACCGCCAGCAGGTTCTCGACGCAGTGCGGGAGGACCACGAGTTCGCGCAGTTAATGCGCGTACGAACCGGACCGGGGCCGCTCGAAAATCGGCTGAATCGCGACGACGCCAGCGATGCGGTTCCATCTTGACGAGCACATCGCCAACGCCGTAGCAGTGGGACTGCGTTGCCGAGGAATCGATGTCACGACCACGGCCGATGCGGGCTTGCTGGACGCGTCCGACCACGAGCACATCGCATTTGCCCTCCGCGAACGTCGCATCTTGTTCACGCAAGACTGCGACTTTTTACGCATCCATGCCCGCGGCGACGCCCATGCAGGAATCGACTATGCGGCGCAAGGCAGCCGATCGATCGGAGAGCTCGTGCGGTCGCTCGCCCTGCTCCACGATAGCATCGCGGACGACGACATGTTCGGCAAAGTCGAGTTCATCTAGCGCAGCCTAGAAAAACCCGCCGCCGGGGGTGGCGTCCGCGTCGAGGTTGAAACCGTAAGTTTCTTCGAGGAACTGCGGGTCGGTGAGCTGTTGGATCTCCACGTCGGCCTGGGCAACTGCCGCCTCGATGGCGCCGACGCGGTCGTCCGGCGTGTCGGCGGAGACGAAGGAGTCTATCTTGACGACTCTAGCCGGGGATGCTTTCGCAAGCGTCGCGACGCCCGCCAGCGCCGGCGCAACGAGCGACGCGTCGCCTTCCGTGAGAATGGCCTTTAAGCGATCGGCCACAAGCTGGCGGCGCTGGCGATAAAGCTCAGCACGGGCCTGGTCGGAGAAGTTGCTCTTGTTCTTGAACATCGCATTGAGCGCTCGCACAGCGTCGGCGTGTTTGGCCGCCTGTCCAAGGATCATCGAGGATCGCCAGCAGGCGCTGGTGAACGGGCGCTTTGGCATTCGCGTCGATGACAATGCTCGGCCCGACCCAGGCGAGGATGCTGCGGGCCTTTCGACGCACGTCCTCATCCTCATGGAATAAGAGGTCAAACTGTTCGGGAAGGACGTCGACGCGCATGAAGCTGAGGTGGCGCAAATGCCGCAGGGCGTTCGCCTGCGGTCCGCGGCCGATCGGACGTCGATCCGCGGGTCTGATCGAATGAGCGTAGTCCACTGCTGCCAATCCATCGCGACGAAATCGGCGACGGGGTAGAACTTGGCAATTATCCCCCCTTTTACGCCGCTGGAAGTTTCGTCTGGTTGATTCATCCCTCTTCTAGCCTTTCCCTGAGAGGGAGGGGAAGTTTGCTCTTCCTGGGCATTGGCGGTGTAGAACGTGACGGCGGTGGCGACTAGCGGCAATGCGACCATCGCGGCGAGCGTGCGACGGGTGAGCCCCATCGGTTCCTCCTGCAGTTTGAGAATGCGGCGGATGCGGCCGGTGAGGGGGTGGCTGGCCATTGTGCTGCCTGTGGCCAGCGGCGTCCCGGCGAGCCGCGAAACTTTTCCCCGAGGAAGCGCCGAGGCGATCGATACGAGCAGCTTGGCGTACTCCCGCGGCCGCTCGGTGCGGCGGACGACGACGGCGTCGCAGCATTCCTCGCGGTCGCGGCGGACCTGCCGGCTCACCAGCCAGACGGCCGGGTGGAAGAACAGCAGCGACTCGACCAGCCGCTGCACGAGGTTCACCAGGTTGTCCCAGCGGCGGACGTGGGCCAGCTCGTGGAGCAGGACCATCTCGAGTTCTTCGGGCGTCCAACCACTGAGGGCCGAGGCGGGGAGCAAGATCAGCGGACGGAAGATGCCGATGAGGATTGGCTGGGCGATGGAGTCGCACGTGGCCAGCGAGACGCGGCGGCTAAGCCGGCAAGCGGCGGCGAGGCGCTGGCAGGCCTCGAACGCGGGGCCGCTGGCGAGCAGCGTGCCGTGGCGGCGAAGGCGCTCGGCGCCGATGAGCCCTGCGGCCAGCAGGCAGAGCGTCAGCGGGGCGCCAGTGAGCCACAGCCACGGCAAGTACGCCGCCGCGGCGTGGAGCATCCCCCTCCCTCGAAGGGAGGGGCTAGGGGAGG
>QEVI01000078.1 GCA_003576855.1 Planctomycetota bacterium | reverse complement strand
GCTGTTCGGCAGCGACCAACGGGTCGTCGTCGTCGAACAAGCCAACGACTTCGTGAAGAACTACCGCGAGCATCTGGAAGACTATGTCGCCAGGCCGCGAAGCGACGCGACGCTCATCCTCGAGGTTACCGCCTGGCCGGGTAATACACGGCTCGCCAAGGCGGTCGCCGCGACCGGGCTGACCATCAAGTGCCAAATGCCGGAAAGGAACCCGGAAGCGGCGCAGTACAATCGCCAACTCAAGGACTGGCTGGTCGCCGTCGCACGGCGCCAGTTCGACGCCGTTCTTGTCCGGCCGGCGGTCGACCAGCTCGTCGAACTGCTGCCGCCCGAGCCGGGCATCCTGTTTCAAGAGGTCTCGAGGCTGGCGCTGCTGGCGGGTCCCGCGAAACGAATCGACGCCGACCTGGTGCGCAACAACGTCGGCGGTTGGCGGACCCGCAAGACGTGGGACATGATCGACGCCGCCGCCGACGGCCGCGCGGCCGACGCGATCGAACAGCTCGACCGCCTGCTCGCGGCCGGCGAGGAACCGCAGGGACTGCTGCCGCAAATGGCCTCGACGCTCCGCAAGTTCGCCATGGCCGTGCAGGCGTTCGACCAGGCCGAGCGGCGCGGGCAGGGACTCTCGATTCGCCAAGCCCTGGAGCGGGCCGGATTTACCGGATCGCTGGCCTTCAAACTGAAGGACGCTGAACGGCAGCTTAAGCAAATCGGCCGCGCCCGCGGGCGACTGCTTTACCGCTGGCTGCTAGCGGCCGACCTGGAAATGAAGGATTACAACTCGCCGCGCGACCGGGCGCGCCGAGTGCTGGAAACGCTCATCGTGAAGCTGTCGCGCGAGGCGGCCATCCCATAGCCGAGCCATCCCGGCTCGCCCGCACCTGCGTGTTGCGCCGCCGTCTGCAGGTTGGTCGCCGTCGCGAATGGGGGGCACGACGCCGGCCAGGATGGCTGGGCTATTTGCCGGCTTGAACTTGCTTTGGGCGATTGCTTTTTCTACGATCCGCGGCCGCTTAGCTGCCGCCGCGCGCTTTTGCCGGCGGCTTGTCGGCCACTGCGGTTTTCCATGCACGACTTACATTGCCGCCGTAGCGCTCGCCGCGTACTGCACACGCCGCTGCTGGTGGTCGTGACGCTGGCGCCGGGCTGCGCGGCGCCTCTCACGGGCGCTAGCGCCCTGGTCGCTAGCTCGCGGCAGCAGGAGCAAGCCGTCGAGTCGCACGCCGCTGCCGCCGACTCCGCCGTGCCCGATCCGCATCAGATCGCCCTTCGCAAGGCCGCGGCCGAAACCGCGCCTTCGCCGGACGAGGCCCTGGCCGGCGTGCTGGAGCAGCTCGAAGAAATACGCGCGATTGACCCGGCGGCCCACGGCGAGCTCATGGCGGAGCTTAAGCAGGTGCGCCCCGCCGATTATCCGATCGTCGTCGATGCGTTTCGCTCGGCGCTGGCTTTTCGCGAGCAACTCGCCGCGCGGCAGAACGAAGTGGACTCGGCGGCGGCCGGCGACCAGCCCCCGACGCCGCTCGTCATGCGCAGTTCTGGGCGGCAGCCGCGCACGCAGTCCGCGGAGCCGCCCCGCGTGGTGCGCTCCGTCTCCGCGGAGGCGCCGGTTCGGCCGAAACAGGATCGCTCGCCGGACAGTCGTGAGAGCCGCGACGCGGCGCGGTCAGCTCGGCCCCTCACGCCGCTTGACTCACTGAGCGATTCGGCCGAGGTCGCCGCTGCTGCGCTAGCCACGGACGAGCCGACGGCGCGCGTTCTGGCCGCCTCCGGCTCGCATCCAGCGGCGGAGATCGCCCCGGCCGGCGACTGGCGAAGCCAGCTCAATTCAACCATCGCCGACCTGCAGCAGAACATCGCGGCCGAGCCGAGCACCGTCGCTGAATTGCACGATCATATGCGGCTGCGGACGCTGCAACTGCTGGCGGGCGCGGAAGACGAGGCCTACCGTCCCATTCCGGGCGCCTCGCCGGCCCAGCAGGATTACTGGGCGAAACAGCTTTTTGCGATGGCCGCGTATCTGCGGACCAGCCCGCTGGACGACAAGCAGCGGGCTTCCGCCGCGCTGGCGTCGCTCGACGAAGCGCGGGCCAAGCTTTCGGAACTGGCGACGCTGCAGATCCGCAACCTGTCGTTCGTCGATTCGGTGGACGGCTTCGGGGCCTATTCGCCCCGCAAGCGCGCGGCGTTTCGGCCAGGGCAGAAGGCGACCGTTTACGCCGAGATCGACAATTTCGCCAGCACCTCGACTGAAGCGGGCTACCAGACGACGCTCGGCACCAGCTACCAGGTGCTCGACAGCACCGGCCGCCGCATTGACGGCAAGCAGTTTCCGGACGTCGAAGACGTGTGCCGCAACCGCCGCCGCGATTTCCACATGCAGTACCAGTTTTCGCTGCCCGCGAAAATCGATCCGGGCGCGTACGAATTGGAGCTCACGATCACCGATCACAACTCCGGGAAGATCGCGCAGGCGACGATTCCGTTCGAAATCGCCGGCCAGCCGCAATAGGCGATTTAGTGCAAGGAGCCGGCCTGAGCGTTGCGGCGCTCCAGCATACGCTGGATCGCAGCTAGCGCTTCTTCATCCTCCAAGTCCCAAACGGAACCTGCGTCGGTTCGCCCGGCCGCCATGGCGACATTGTCTATCATCTGACCGAGCCGCCACTGCGGATAGACGCCGCTCAATTGAGCTAATGATTGAAGCAAACGGGTTCTCGTGTCGCACTCGCTCATAGCCGATCTCCAATCGTGGGCAGCCCGATGGCCGGCACGGGAAGGTCGTCGGTAACATCGATTGTGACTAGCGCTCCAGGCGCATAGCGGGCAACGCGCGTAGCACGCGTAACCCCGTCGTTGAGCACAAACTCCCCATCGCTGCACCGGCTAACTTGGATGGCCGGCATCCCGGCGCGTGAGGACCCGTATCTCCCATATTGCCGTTGCAGCTTCAAGAAATCGGCGCCATCGCGGCGCGAGCATGGAAGACGAAGCTTTCGAGGATCGACTTCAAGGAACTCGCCGCCCCTTACGAAATCCTAACTTTCCCCTGGCACGGAGCAAATCTTGACGGGGGCAGCTTCCACAGAAGCTTCGCCCAGCCCCCAGCCCGGCCCGCGTAGGTCGGCGTTCGCCAACTCTCGCGGAGCCTCATGCCAAGCGTAAATTGAGCCCTAGGACGAGATCGTCGTACTGCCGGGCGCCGACGCGAAACGTGCGTGTGCCCACGGTCGTAAATCCCATGTGCCGGTAAAAGGCGATGGCCCGCTCGTTACGTCCGTAGACGCCCAGCAAGAGCCGCCGGCCGCCGCGGCGCAGGGCTTGTTCCTCCGCCAGTTGCACCAGCTTGCGCCCCAGGCCGCCCCCCTGAAAGCGACCCAGCAAGTAGAGTCGCTTCACCTCCCAGTCGTCCGCGGCGAGGTCATCCAGCGGCAGGTCGGCTCGACCGAGCACAAGATAACCCACCGGCGCGTCGCCCTGGTCGGCAAGGACCAGCCAAGTCCTGAACGCATCGTCGGCCAGCCAACCCGCATACACGTGCTCGGCGTGCTGCTGGCGGCAGTGGGCGACGATGTCTCGACCGTCCAGCACGCCGGCGAAGCTTTCCAGAAACGTCGCCGCCCCGACTAGCGCCAGGGCTGCGGCGTCGCCAGGCAGCGCCATGCGGATGTGTGCCGAAGGGCCCATGCCGCCATCCTAGCCGCACGGGCGGCCTCGATCGATCGCATACGCCTTGGAATCGAGGCCGCGGCCGGCCGGCGCGCTGGGGGTTGTCGCATTCCGCTAGCATGCAATCGGCATGCTCGGCACGTTCGGCAATGCTTTCGGAAGTTTCCTGGTTTATCGCGTACGTCGCATCAAAGCGCGCGGCATCCGCAACCGATATTTTCACAGACTTGGCCGGCCATCGCAGCGCCTTTGCCGCCGGCGCTGGACATCGGGCCATCACCCGTTGCCGCCTCCCAAACCGGAAAAGCCCCGCCCGGCTCGCCGAGTCCTCTCCTGAAGCAAAGTCCCCGCCAATCGTCACTACCCGATCCAGGAACGGAACATGGAAGCCACGATTGCCCCGCCGCGCCCGGCGCTGCTCGACCAGGTAAACGGCGTCCTTAACCGCAGCCCGTACGTTGCGGCCCGCGATTTACGCATCGAGGCCGCCGAGGGAGTCGTGCGGCTGGAAGGCGCCGTGCGGTCGTTCTTCCACAAGCAGATGGCTCAAGAACTGATCCGCCGGGTAGATGGCGTCGAGCGGATCGAGAACCGGCTGCAAGTCGAGTGGTAACGAGCCTGCGGCGGAAGCTGGTCGGCCGAGGGCGCCCGGCGCGGCCCTCTGCGGCGATCGTTCATCGCCCTACTCCCGCCCGAAGCAGACCAGGCACATGTCGTCGCTCTGGGGAAAATCGCCGGCGAATGTGCGGACCGCCTGCAGAATGCAGGCGCCCAAGTCGGGGGGCTTGGTCGTTTTGTCGCCGCACAGCGTCAAGAGCCGCGAGAGGCCGAACAACTCGCGATGGGCGTTCATCGCCTCGCTGAAACCGTCGGTGAAGATGGTCAGCAGGTCGCCAGCCAGGAACTCACGGCGGTAAGCCTGGTACGGGTAGTCGTCGGCGACGCCCAGCGGCAGACCCGCCTCCTCGCCGCCGACTTCCAGCACCTCGCCGGCGGCCGTGCGAAGAATCGGCGGCATATGGCCGGCGTTGACCAGCGTGAGCTCGCACGCCTGCGGATCAACGACGGCGACGACCATCGTGACGAACCGATCGTCCCACCCGTGGCGGGAAAACGCGGCGTTGATGCGGGCCAGCGCCTTGGCCGGATCGGCTTCCCGCGCCAGCCAGAACCGGACGTCGCTTGACAGCTTCGCCATGAGGATGGCGGCCGACACGCCTTTGCCGGCGACATCGCCCACGACCGCCGCGAACCGGTCGTCCGGCAGCAACACGTAGTCGTAGTAATCGCCGCCGACTTCGTAAGCGGCCTGATAGTGCTGGAAGAAGTGGTAGCCGGGGACGTGCGGCGCCGACTTCGGCAGCAGCGCCTGCTGCATCTCGCGCGCCACCTCCAAATCTCGCTGCAAGGCCTGTTGCCGGAGCATTTGCTCGTGCATGCGGGCGTTGTCCAGGGCGTTGGCCGCCTGGCCGGCGACGCCCGCCAGCACCTGCAGATCGAGATCGGTGAATCGGCTGCGCTGGTCCTTGGTGTCGATCTGGATGACGCCGATCGGCTCGCCGTTGGAGTCGATCATCGGTGCGCACAACAGCGAGCGGATGTGGAAATCGGCGATGCTTTGCGCCATGTTGAACCGCGCATCGGCGGCGGCGTCGGCGGAGAGAATCGCTTTCTTTTCGGCGATGGCCCGCTGGACGATGGTCTTGCTCCAGCGCATCCCCTCGTCCTCGCCGCGGCGGGCCTTGGTCGCCACCGGCGCCAGCGGGGCGCCCGGCTTGGGCTGCATCAGGATGAACCCGCGGTCCGCCTGAACGAAAATCTTGAACAGGCTGTCGAGCACCTTGGGCAGAATATCCTTGATCGACAGCGTGCTGCTGAGATTGTTGGAAATCTCGACCATGGCCTGCAGTTGCTGCTCAGGCTTGGCCGAGAGCTGCCAGCCGACGCGGCGATCGCTGGTCACATCGATCGTCGCCATGATGCTGGAGGCCTCGTCGTCCGGCTCGCCGCCGCCAGTCTCGGCGAGCGCTTGCACGAGCGAGGAGCCGGCGGCCACGCCGCTCAACAGGCCGGATGCCGCGGGATTGCCGAATTGCAGCAGCACGTCGCAGATGAGGACCTGATCGCCGTCGCGCAGGGCGGCTTGCTCGTGAATCTGCTGCCCGTTGACGATCGTGCCGTTGCGGCTGCCATTGTCTTGAATGAAGTACTGATCGCCGTCGCGGGTCACAATGGCGTGCCGCCGGCTGACCGCGGCGGCGTCGAGCACGACGTCGCACTCAGGGCTGCGCCCGATCATCGCTTGGGCGCCGTCCAGCGCGTACTGCCTGCCGATTTCTCCGCCTTGGAGGATGGTCAGGGTGGCCATAGGGCAATCAGCTCAAAACCGCAACGGCGATGCGTGCGTGCCGCCGGTGCGCCCCCAAGGAGCATGAGGAAAGGCCCGCGCGTTGCGAAGGCGCATTCTAGAAAGCCCCGCGCGAAACCGTCAACCAGCGGCCGGAGAACCCGACGAGCGCGCTGTGGCAATTCAAACGGGCGATGACCATAGCGCCCCTAGCGGCGTGGTCGTGTACCGCGAGTTTTCCGGCCGGGTCATCGCAGCCGCGGCGCCTGGTCGCTGGGGGCCGCGCCCGCGCGGGCTTGCGGCGCGGGGCGCTTCGACAGCGTGGCGCCGGTGATGAACCAGCCGTCGTCCACCGATCGAACCGCCAAGCCTGCCGGGTTGAAGTAATGCTGCACCTGTTCGTACGCCGGCAGCGAGCGCGCGTCGATCTTCTGCTGGCGAACAATGCCTTCTTCTTCGTCTTCCGGCGTGGTCAGCAGGCGGTTGAGGACGCGACCGAGCAACGTCTCGGCTTGCGGCATCTTGCCTTGACGCAGCAGTTCGTACGTCGGGCGGTACGCTTCCTGGCTGCGGCGGAACGTCTTCACCGCGATCGGCCCGGCGATAAGCTGCTCCAGCGCCGCGTCGATTTGCTTGTAGTCGCTCGACGAGGCGAGTTGCCCGGCCGGGGCCTTCTCGGTCAGCACCTGTTCGAGGTACTCCAGGTGGGAGGCGATGTAGAGGTGCCCGTTCGTGACGCACACCGCGGAGGTGGACATTGCGTTGGGGCCCAGACCGTGGGCCGGTCCGTTGCCATCGTCCGACTTCGCCGGCGCTGGCTCCAGGCCGATTTCCAGCTCCGGCACCGCTTCTTCCGGCGGGAGGATTTCCCAGGCTTGCAGCCCGTTGATCTCACGGGGCCTGGCGTTCGGATCGGCCTCCATGAACTTCTTGAGCGTCGCGGCGATGGCTTGCTCGTTCTTCACCTCGGCCATCACGAGGTATCGCTCGCTCTTGGTGGTGATCGGCAGCTCGTAGTCGGTCACGAGCGTGACCCGCGTCCCCAGATGCTGAACGAAGTCCGCCTCCACCTTGATCTGCGGGCCGAACGGGTCGTTCTCCAGGCCCTCAATGACGTCGCGGAACGCATGTTCGTAGCCGGCGATGGCGTCGAACAGCGTGCCAAAGTGCTTAAACGCGTTCTGCAGGTCCATGTTGAAGGTGCGGTAGCTGGCCAGCTTCGCCGGGATCGACGGCTGCGGCTCGAGCTGCGTCACGTTGGGCAACTGCATCATCTGCATGGCCAGTTCGTATTTCTGTTTAGCTCCCTCGACCGGCGGAGCGTAGACCGACGTGCGGTGCACCAGGTCGAACGAGCCGTTGACGGCAAGGTTGACGTAGCCGCCCATGCCTTGAATGGCGTCGAATCCTTGGCTCTTCAAGATGGACACGTAATCCTTCCCGCGCTTCTCACGTTGCGCGGTCGTCAGCAGCGATTGGACCGCCCGCGCATAGCCGAACGGATCGACGAACCAGCGTGCATCGGGCGGCAAGTCGCCAGCCTCGGCGGCGCAGCGCTGCATGGTCATCTGATAGCCCGCCACGCCGGCCAGCGCGTTGCTCGCGGCGCCGTTGAGGCGACCGAGCATGGCTTCCGCCTCGCCCCGCGAATCGGCCGCGGCGAGGACGTCGTTGTGCAAAAAGAAAACGGCGACGCGGGCCACGTCGTCCTTCGATTGCGGCGGGATGTTGTACATCGTCAGCGGCACGCCGTTGGCGTCCACGCTTGAGCGCGTCGCGCGGCGCTTCGCAAGCTCTGCGTCGATCTTCGCCAAAAGCTGGCGGGCCTCCTGCGGCTTGCCGGTCACGTCGACGGTCACCGCCAACGCCGCCCGAGCGTTGTTCTGCTGCTCAACCAGGCCGATGCCCACCTCGCCGGCCGACACGTCGCGCAGATCCTCCAGCGTGAGACCGAGCTTCTGCCGGGTGTCGGAGAGCTTCCGCTCAATTTGACCGCGGAGGTCCTTGATGAACGGCTGCATCGCCTCGTCCTTGACGAGCAGGCCCATCTGCGTCTGGTTCCACTGCTGCTCCAGTCGACGGAAATCGCCGATCGACACGAAGCCGCGAGTTGCCGCCGACATGATCTGATCGGCCGGCATGGCGGCCGAGGCAATCTCCGGAAGCAAAGCGAGCGTGATAATTGCGAAACGGACGACGCGTGGGGAAAAGAGCTTTGGCAAGGTTTTCGTTCCTGGTTAGAGGGCCGCGGCGTCAGACGTCCGGTAGTTTTGGACAGCACCGATGCGCACGGGACTTTAGCGAGTTCCCGCGACGGCGACAATGCTTATCTTGGGGCCGTTTGGCAGCGGGAAGCGCGGCGGCGCCGCCGCCGGCAGACCAACGCCAGCAAACAAGGCGCCGTTGTCCGGCTGGCGGACTGCCAGCGGCCGGAGATCTCGGCGGCTCACGGGCCGGCCGGGCCGCCGTTGGTTGACACGGTGCGGGTCGCCCTTAACGCTCCGGCCCGCCGTTCAATTGCGGCGCCAGTTCTTCGATGTCCGCCAGATGCCCCGTTTCGGCAGCGCCGCCGACGGCCAGCAATCGGCCCGCCGAGCCCGGCAGCAGCCGGTGAAAGAAACGCGGCTGCTGTAGCGCGCCGGCCGCCGTCCACTTCGACCCATCGTCCGAGAGGACGTACAGCGAGTCTTGCGTTCCGCTGGCAAACAGGCGGTCGCCCTGATTCCATACCGAGACGCCGAAGCCGTCCATGCCCTCGCCGGGCAGGTCGGCCGCCTTTGTCCACGTGCCCGTGCCGAGATCCAGCATATCGACGCTCCGGGAGATTTCGCGCTTGTCGGTAATGCCGCCGACCGCTATCAGGCGCCCTTGCCAATGGCCCAGGGCCAGCGCCCGGCGGCGGAAGGGGGGCCCCGCGAGCGGCTTCCAGGCGGCTTGCGGATCGTCGAGATCGATGGACCAGGCCGTGTCGAGCCACACGCCCTTGGCGTCGCCGACGAGCGTCCAGCCTCCCGCCACGCAGAGCCGATCGCCGATGACGACGGCGTCGTGCGAGGACCGCCCCTCGGGCAAGGGAGGCAGCTCGGTCCAGCGCCGAGACCGCGGATCGAAGCACGCAAACTCGGCGACCGAATGCAAATCTTCCTCCTCGCCTGGGGCGTTGCGCGCCGACAGGCCTCCCACGCGGTACACCTTGCCGCCGTGCGCCACCAGCGGCATCCCTTGCAGCGGCGTTTGCATGGGAAGCTCCTCCCAGCCGCGGCCGCCGTTCAGCTTCAGTCGCCGGAAGTGCTGCGACAGGTTTTCGCGGGAATGCTCGTGCTCCTGGCCGACGTGCCCGCTGTAGACATATAGGTAACCGTCAGCGACGGCGCCGCCGAAACTGGCGACCGGCTCAGGCAGCGGCGGGTACTTGCCGGCCGTCCGATCGTCGCCGGTCGGTGCGTTGCCTGGCGGGACCGAGCCCGGGTAATTGAACGTCAGCGTGGCGTAATGCCCGACGCTCTCGTATTTCTTTCCTTCGAGCTCGCCTGCGACGTCTTCGGTGACCGAAACCGTGACGCCGACTGGACCAGCAGGCAGGTCCGCGAACAAGGCTTTGCCGTCCTCGGTGGTTTCCGCTTCGTGCTGCTCGCCCTTGGAATCGACGACCGCGATAATCGCGCCGCCAGTCGGCTCGCCTTTCCAGGTCGCCGTCAAGGCCAGGCCGGCCTCGCCGCAGCTCGGCGTGATTTGCAGCGGCAGCTTGCTCGACTTGGCGTGTCGCTCCCAGGCGTCGGGCCCGTTCGGAAAATGTTGAGCGTAATACGTAAGCAGCATGCCGTGGTACAGGCCGTAGCGGCACGTCGCTTCCAGAGCGACGTTCTCCCCGACCGGTTCGGCCGAACGCAGGCCGACGAACTGCTCCTCGTCGACGGGCTGCAACTGAAGCTCCGTGCGCGCGCCATCGGGGGCGCGGGCTGACACCTTGGTTTTCGCGACGGCTTCGGGCAGCTTGTAGGTGCGGTCTTGCGGGCCTTCGCCAAAGAACAATAGTGCGCGGCGCTGGTCATCAAGAGCCAGCCAGGGAAAGTGGGCCAGTGCCGGACGTCCGGCGAGCGCAGCGAGTAGCAGGAAGGCAAGCGCAGCGGTTCGCGTCAATGTCGCTAAGCGAGTCATAGCGTGATCCTAACTTCGGTTTGAGTACTGCGAAGCGAACGAAATCCCGGCCGTGAGCAGCCGGCGGTTTTTGGCTGTCAGCTATCAGCCGGAAGGGAGATCATTCACTGCACAGGGGCCAATGGTCTTGAGTACGGCTTTACGAGGGCGGGAAACTGGCGGGCAACAGCAGCGGCGCCGGCAGCGGTCAACCCCGTGGGCCTCACGAGGAAAGGGCTGGGCGCAACGGCTATTCGCTGCCAGGCGGCAAGTTCAGTCGGCGTGGTGGTTGGTTTCTTCGCCGGCGCGGGTCACCAAAGCAAGTCGCACGGCTGGGTCGGCGCCATCAGCGATCATCCGGACCGAACCATCCAGCAGCGCGAATTGCACGCCTCCCGGATGATCGCTGCGAAACGTGCGCGGCGTGATCGTGGGGATGAAGTCGTGGGAGTTGTTGTACGCCTGAGGGAAGCCGGCGGCCATGTGCCCCCACGAGAGGGCCCAATAGCCTTCGGCCCATTGCTGGTCGCCCCATTTGACCTGGCCGTTGAGCGCGGCGCACTTGGTCCACAGGTAGCCTTGGTGGCTGTAGTTCGTCTCGCCGACGAACAAGGTATTCGACGCGCCGTCGGTGATGTGCCGCATCGCCAGGTAATACGAGCCGTCGGGCAGCGGATTGGCAAACGCGCCGTCGAGCGCGCCGTAGGCGTAGTAGTCGGTGCGGGTCGAAATGAGATAACTGGCCGGGCCGAGCGCTTCATTGCAGGCCGGCTCAGGCGGCTCGCGCATGAACACCATGGAGGGGCACAAATACACGTCAACCGGCTTGCCGGTAATCGGCAGGTTGTGCGGATCGTCGGCCGGCTTGTGGGGATCGTACTGGGCGAACCGGCCCGCCTGTTCCAGGTACGGCAGCAGCAGGACGAACGTGCCGCCCAGTTCGTCGAACTGCGTGTTGCCGATCTTCGGCGGCGGAAGATGGCCGCGGCAGGACGTGTAGTTTTGCGCGGCCAGAGCGATCTGTTTGAGATGATTCTGGCAGCTCGCGCGGCGGGCGGCTTCGCGGGCCGCCTGGATCGCCGGCAGCAATAGCGCGACCAGCGCGCCGATGATCGCAATGGCCACCAGCAGCTCCACCAGGCTGAAGGCCGCCGCGCGGCCGCGACGGACGCGGCGCCGCCGCGAAACGGCGCGTCGCTTCGCCAGAAGCGGCAGCCAGCACGCGGCGAGCGGCAGTGCGGCGGGCTCCGGGACGGCGCTGGCCGCGCGCGCCGGCGCCGGCAGGACGAAGCCGCTGCTCCACACCGCCAGGTCCGCGGCATCGACGACGGCGTCGCCGTTGCCATCGGCGCCGGCGCCGGGGGGACTCGCCACGGCGCCCAGCTCGCGCTGCCAGACGAGCAGGTCGGCGCCGTCGACCGCCAAGTCGCCGTTGTAATCGCCGCTCCGAGCGTCGTCGGCCAGGGTGTAGTCGATCGACAGCGTGGGCGGCGCCCCGTTGAAGAACCCGCCGGCCGACTCCTTGAGAAACCACTGCGGGTAAGGCAGCAGGCCAAAGCCGGGCTGCGCCGCCAGGTGGAGCGAAGACAGGATGAATCCCAGGCCGCCGGCGGCGAGGCCGTCTTGGACATAGCTGCGCACCCCGGGCGCGCCGAGGTCGACGGCGAAGGTGAACGTCGTGCGATCGGCAATTGCTTCGCCGCGGTTCAGATTCGCCGCGCCGATCGCCCACGGCGCGGCGTCGAAGGGGGCCGTGTGGCCGCCCGACGACGTGGCGCTAAACCCGCCGGTGATATTGTTCGATACGTCGTGGTAGACGCCGGGGGTCTGGGCGTCGCCCACGATCGGGTACACCCGGTAGCCGTCCGGACCGTAGGCATGCATGTCGGCGCTGAACCGCGTTGCATCGCCGGTTCCGTCGAAGTCGAAGCCGACCAGTCCGCTGCGAAACCCCACGCCGTACAGTTCCATCGGCCACTGCGCCGGCGCGCTGCCGGAGCGGACCATGTCGAGGACCTGCTGGCGAGCAGCCGGCTGATCGTCGTAGTGGAGCGTGCCGAACGTGCCGTTCTGCATTGTGAATGTCATCGTGACGGCCGTGACGTCGTACTGCGACGGCGGCCGACCCGGCGTAATCTGCGACGATGTATCGAACGCCGCGAGCACCGTGCCAAGCCGCGCCGGGCCGGCGGCCGTGCGGGGAAGAAATTCGCCGCTGGCGTCGAGCTCTAAATCGCCGATGAACGTCGGCGCGACGGCCCGGCCAGGTTCATCCGCGTTGTTGTAGGCGAACACGTCGATGGCCGGCTCGGTCCACGACGCCGTGGCGCTGTACGCCGGGCTGATCGTCCCTCGGACAACCAGCAGCGCCGCAACGCAGCCCAGGGCGGCGAAACGGCGCTCGCGCTGTTGGTAAATCGATGGCATGGCGGCACGTCGCTCCGTTCGGCTTACCGAGTGTTCCGGATGAATGCGGAGAGGCTCGCGAGCGCCAACGCGGCTAAGCCGCAAGCGGCTGGTTCGGGGACGTTGGAGACTCGCACGCGGTCGAGGTCGAAGGCGTAAGGCGTCGCGCCGCCGCGGAGCGATTCGGGGATGCTTACGCCGAATTGCATGTGGCCGACGTTGGAGAAAACCGTGTTGTAGCTGGTGGCTTCGTAGGTGAGGTTTTGCGGGCTGGAGGGGGTCACGTTGAATGCAATCTTGGTCCACACGCCGGGGGGAACCGGCGCCGTGGACAGATAACTGGCGCCCGGAAAGTTAGCGGGATTGGCAAGGCGGACCGTAAAGCTCAGCGGCTCTGGCGCCGTATGCCGGACGAAGGCCGACACCCGCTTTACGCCCTCGGTAATCCAGTTGCCGGCGTAGGCGACGCCGCTGGAGTTGTACTCGTCCTGAGCGCGGAAGATCGTCGCCGCGTCGGCCGCGGGGTTGGAAAGGGACGCAAACGCAAACGTGCGAGAAACGTAGCCGCTGCCGTCCGGCCCGCCCACGGGGACCGGGTCGAGCTCAATGGAATTGGAAAACCGCCAGTTGGCCGTGCCCGCGTTGAAGTCCTCGGCGAACGGGGCGGCGGCTTGGACGCGCAGGGCAAGGCTGGGCAAAACCAGAACAAAGGCGAAGAAGCTACGGACGCGGTTCATGAGGTGCGATTCTCCAAAGGCGGGAAGGGTTGTGACGGCAGCGTATAGCGGCGCCGCAGCGGGCGACTGGACTGAACGGCGCTGGCAGGGCTGGCTTGCGACTTTTAACCGATTGTTTGCCGCGGCCCCGATTTATTGATATCGAGTCTCAGTACCAACACGGTTTTACCAAACGCTAATCGCACGTCAAGGGGGACGCCGCTCACAAACCGAGGCATGCGGACCGGGGTGCAGGGGAAACGCCCCACTCGCTCTGGCGCCACCTACTGGGGGGACGCCGCGCGGCCGCTTGAATCGGCGCCGGCCGACGGCGTCTCAAAGGCGCGGAGCACACGCTAGCCGCGCACGCGGGCCGCTCCGGAAAGGCCGGACCTGCGGCGAAAGACGAGCGCCTCCCATACCTGACTTCAGGCCAAGGGTAGCGCGGCGCGAACGCCCCCTTGCGGACTGCCGTACTACGGCCGCCCCTCTTCGGGGCCCAGCACCTGCAGCTTGAGATTGCGGAAGCGCACTTCCATGGGCGGGCCCGAATGAATTTGCAGTGCGAACACGCCGCGGCGCCGCCCCTGCGGGTCGTCCAGGTCGACGCACGGCTTGCCGTTGATCCAGGTCTGGATGCGGCTGCCGACGGCGCGAATCTTATACTGGTTCCACTCGCCCTTGCGGACATGCTCTTCGCCCGACTTGTCCCACAGCAATCCGCGGGCGGATTCTTCGTACAGCTTGCCCCACCAGTCGGGGCCGACGTCCGCCTGGTAGCCGCGGGCTTCGCCGTCTTCGAGCGGCTCGCTGCGGAACTGGACGCCGCTGTTGCCCTGGTCGTTGGCCAGCTTGATTTCAAACGTTAGCTCGAAGTCCTCGGCGGCCAGGTCGCTGAACAGGAAGGCGTTCTTTTCCAGCCCGGGGCTGCGGCCGACGATCTCGCCGTTTTCGACGGACCAGAGCGCGGCGTCGCCCTTCCAACCGGTCAGGTCCTTGCCGTTGAAGAGCAGTTCCTGGTTCTCCTTGGTCGCCAGAATCGGCGGCTGCTCTTTCGCCTGCAGGTACGCGAGCAGCGAAACGATTTGAAGCGGCGTGAACTGCTTGAGCTGGTCGTCGGGCATCATCGAGACGTCGCTTAGCTGGCGCTCTTCAATCTCCGCTTTGGGAATCGTCGCCAAGTCGGTGGTGGTTTGAATGGCGAGAGACTTCTCATCTTCCGACTTCAAAATGCCGGAAACCACCCGGCCGTCGCCGGTGAGGACCACGGTTTGCTGGTAGTCCTTGGCGATGACGGAACTAGGATCGACGATGTTGGAAAGCAAGTACTCAAGATCGGCGCGGTTCGAGCCGGTGAGGTCCGGCCCGATGCTAGCGCCCACGTTGTACAGCGTGTGACATTGCTGGCAGGTCTTCACGTACACCGCCCGGCCGAGCGCCAAATCAGGCTCGCCGGGCGGCTCGTTCATCAACTGGCGCAACTGGCCGATCAGTTGCGCTTTGTCTTCGGGCGTGCTGCGGACCTGGCCCCAGGTTTCCGCTAACAGCCGGTCGATCTCGGCGTGCTTATGGTTCTGGAGTTGCCGTACCATGTCGGCCGTGAGATCGCCGGTCGGCACGTGCCCGGCCGCCACGGCGTTCAGCAGCGCGATGCCGTAGCTTGCGCGGGAACAGAGCGTAGCGATGGCGGCCCGCTTCTCGTCGGCCGAGAGGCTGCCATAGCGCTGGAGAATCGCCGGCGGCACGGCGGCGTCGTCGTACAGGGCCAGGCCGCCCAGCGCCGCGTGGCGGATTGCCGGGTCGCCGAGCAATCGGACAAGCACGGGCGCCAGTTGCGGATCCTTGACGCGCAAGAGCGCGTCGAGCGCCTGTCGCCGGGCTTGAGGTTCCGCTTCGGCCGATTCAACCGTCTGGCGCAGCGAGTCGAGCGCGGCCTCGTCGCCGAAGGTGACGCCCAGGGCGATCGCCTCGCGGCGAAGCTCTCCATGTTCGGATGCCTTGACCTTGGCGAAGGCGGCAGGCCAGTTTTCGGGCGGCGTAACGCGACGCTGGCCCTGCAGCGACTGGCGCATGCCGGCGATGATTTCAAGCTGCTCGGCGGCGTCGTTCGAGTCGCCGAGCCTGGCCACCAGGGCGAACAGCGCCGACGGCGCATCGATGCTCGCTATCCGCCGGATCATGTACGTGCGGATCAGCGGAATCGTTTTGCCGCAGGAGAGGCCGAGGCGCAGGGCCCGCTCGACGTCCACCTCGGCGAGCGGCTCGGCGGCGTACCAATACATCAGCGGCAGGTTGTGATCCTCGGCGTCCTGGGCATGGCGCGTCAAGGCTTCGAGCACTGGCCAACGATCGGCCAGCGGAAGCCGCTGCAGCGCCGAGGCGATCGCCAGGCGGACCACGGGCGACTTCTCCTCGCGCGCAAACTGCGCAAGCGCGTCGACGTATGGCGAAAGCTGCGTCTCCCGGCCTTCGACGGCGAGCCGAACGGTCCACGCCCGCACGTGCTCGCTCTCGTCTTCCAGCAACACCGGCACTTGTTCGCCGGGCACGCCGCCCGTGACGTGCAGGGCCCACAGCGCGCGGACGCGCCGCGAATCGTCCTGGTGGTTGACGGCGGTATTGATCAGGTAATTGCGGACCTTGGCGTCGAGCTTCCCGGCGGCGAAGCGCTCTTGAAGCAAGCGCCGCGAGTGCCGCACGTACCAGTCGTTTTTCTCCAGGATCAATTCAGCCAGCGCCGCGTCGCTCTTGCCGGCGAGGTTAACAGCACGGGGCTTCGCGTCGCCATAGACGACCTTGTAAATGCGGCCGTTCGAGCGGTCGTGGCCTTCGATGTTGTTGTGGTGGCAGGCGTTGGTGTCGTACCAGTCGATGACAAAGGCGTTGCCGTCCGGGCCGTAGCGAATATTGAGGATTTGGGACGCCAGATCGCCGGTGAGCAAGAAGTCGGGCCCATGGCTGCCGACGAAGCCGGAGCCTTTTGGTTGGAGGACGTCGGTGTTCAGGCGCTGGCCGTGGATGTTGTTCATGAAGATCCGGCCGCGGTACTCGTCGGGCCAAGCGCCGCCGAGGTAGATCATCGCGCCGGCGTGGGCGTGGCCGCCGCCGGCGTCGCCGGAGTTGCCGTTGCCGCCGTGCGGGTTATCGCCCAGGTAGTGGCGGTGGTCGGCGATCGTCTGGATATCGTGGTAGGTGAACCGATTGAAATGCGAGCCGGCCTGCCGCTGGTACCGGGCGCCGGGGATGATGTGGTACAGGTGCGGAATGACGCAGGCGGTCGAGAAAGCGTTGCCGTAGTCGTCGAAGTCGACGCCCCAGGGGTTGCTGGTTCCCTCGGCGAAGATTTCGAATTCATGCCGCGTGGGATGGTACCGCCAGATTGCGGCATTGAGCGGCACGCGCTCGCTCTCGGGCGTCCCCGGCTTGCCGACGCGGGAGTGGGTGAACACGCCGTGGCAGCCGTAGAGCCAGCCATCGGGCCCCCAGATGAACGTGTTGAGCGTCTCATGGGTGTCCTGCCAGGCCCAGCCGTCCAGCAGGATTTGCGGCGGGCCGTCCGGCTGGTCGTCGCCGTCCCGATCGGGGATGAACATGAAATACGGCGCGGCGCCGACCCACACGCCGCCGAAGCCGACCTCCAGGCCGCTCACAAGATTCAGCTTTTCGGCAAAGACCTTGCGGGTATCAAACCTGCCGTCGTTGTTCGCAT
>QEVI01000077.1 GCA_003576855.1 Planctomycetota bacterium | reverse complement strand
GCCCTGGCCGCGGCTCTGGTGGGCACGGCCCACTACTTCGAGGAAATCGGCGACCCGTCGCGGCTGGCTCATCTCGACAAGTTCACGATGGGCGTGCTGGCCATTGAAGTTCTGCTCGGCGCCCTGACGTTCACCGGCAGCCTGGTGGCCTTCGGCAAGCTCCAGGAGATGATTCCCAGCACGATCAAGGGCCTGCCGCAGCAGAACGCCATCAACTTCACGCTGCTCGGAGCGGCGCTGTTGATGTGCGTGTGGCTGGTGTTCCACCCGACGCACTACGTCGTCTTCTTGCTATTGATCATCGTCGCCCTGGCCTTCGGGCTATGCCTGGTGATGCCGATCGGCGGGGCCGACATGCCGACGGTCATTTCGCTGTTGAACTCCTACGCGGGCCTGTCGGCCAGCCTGATGGGGTTCGTGCTCGACAACTACCTGCTGATCATCGCCGGCGCCCTGGACGGCAGCAGCGGCCTCATCTTGTCGATCATCATGTGTAAGGCGATGAATCGATCGTTCACCAACGTGCTGTTCGGCCGCATGGAGCCGACGTCGGCCGCCGCGGCCGACGACGTCTACGCCGGCAAGGTCAAGAGCGCTACGCCGGAGGACGTGGCGATGCTGCTGGACGGCGCCCAGCGGGTGATCGTCGTTCCGGGGTACGGCCTGGCGGTCGCCCAGGCGCAACACACGGTGCGCGAGATGGCTTCGATCCTCGAAGATCGGGGCTGCACGGTCGAGTACGCCATTCACCCCGTCGCTGGCCGCATGCCAGGGCACATGAACGTCCTCTTGGCCGAGGCCGACGTGCCGTACGACCAGCTCAAAGAGATGGAGGAGATCAATCCCACGTTCGCCCAGTGCGACGTGGCGATCGTCATCGGCGCCAACGACGTGGTGAATCCGCTGGCCAACACCGACCCCACCAGCCCGATCGCCGGCATGCCGATCCTCAACGTCTCGCACGCCCGCAACGTGGTGGTGGTGAAGCGGAGCCTCAGCCCAGGGTTCGCGGGCATCCCCAACCCGCTGTTCGCCGCCGACAACTGCCTGATGCTCTTCGGCGACGGCAAGAAGGCGATGGTGGAACTGGTGGCGGCCCTGAAGGAGGGTTAAGGACGTATCTCTCGCAGAGGCGCGGAGGCGCAGAGGAGGGATCGAGAGCTCGGGAGGCAGCGGAACACTAATCTTCGCTAATCTTAGATTTGCGCGGATCAGCGAAGATGACGTTCCGATACAATGCCGAGCTTTTCTTTTCGCGCCTATTCGCGTATTTCGCGGTCAATCGTCTCTTTCCTCTCTGCGCCTTCGCGCCTCTGCGAAAGATCATTTACACTGACCGGATGGCAACGGACTGCATTTCTAGATCTCTCGCCACCAGTCAGCAGAAGGCCGCGTTTCGCCGGCGTTTGGTGAACTGGTACGGCAAGCATGCCCGGCCGCTACCTTGGCGCGAAAACCGCGACGCTTACCGCATCTGGCTCAGCGAGGTGATGCTGCAGCAGACGACCGTGGCGATGGCCCGGCCGTACTTCGAGCGGTTCGTCGCGGCCTTTCCCACCGTGCACGATCTGGCCGCGGCGGACGAGCAGCTAATCCTGCGGATGTGGGAAGGCCTGGGCTACTACCGCCGGGCTCGCAGCCTCCATGCGGCGGCGAAAGCTGTCTCCAGCGATCACGGCGGCGTCTTCCCCCGCGACGTGGCGTCGCTCATGCGGCTGCCGGGCGTCGGCCGCTACACCGCCGGCGCCGTGGCCTCGTTCGCGTATGATACGTCCGCGCCAATTCTTGAAGTGAACACGCTCCGCGTCCTCGCCCGGCTCGCCGGTTACCGCGGCGAAACCGCTTCGACGGCCGGCCAGAGGTTTCTTTGGCGGACGGCGGAAGAACTCGTGCCGGCCAAGGGCGCCGGTCGGTTCAACTACGCGCTCATGGAACTGGGCGCCGTCGTGTGTAAACCGGTCCAGCCGCAGTGCGAGACGTGCCCCGTCACAGCGCATTGCGCCGCGTTCCAAGCCGGCCTGCAGAACGAAATCCCGCGGCTCGCCGCCAGGCCGAAGCCGACCGCGGTCCGCGAGGCCGCCGTCGTCGTCCGCCGCAACGGCTGCGTGCTGCTTCGCCAGCGGGGCCGCGGCGAACGCTGGGAAAACATGTGGGACTTCCCCCGGTTCGAGCTAACCAGCGAAGTCCCGCTGCTGGTTCGCGACGAGCTTGTCGCCAAAGTCCGCCAGCAGACCGGCGTGACGATCGAGCCCGGCGCACTGCTGAAGACGATCAAGCACGGCGTCACCCGCTTCCGCATTACGCTCGACTGCTACGAAGCCCGCCCCGCCGGCGGCCGCATCCGCTCGACCGCCGAGACACCGGTCCGCTGGACGCCGCTGGCGGAACTGGCCAAGTTGCCGCTAAGCGTCAGCGGCCGGCAGATTGCCAACACGATAAGACTCACGCCAAGGCGCGAAGGCGCAATGAGCAAAGCCCGCGAAGGAGCGCGAATAGACGCGAACGGAGAAGTGCAGAACACTAATCTGCACTAATTCTTCCTAATTAGAATTAGCGAAGATCAGCGCAGATTAGTGTTCCGCTTTTTTGTGGTTCTGCCTTTGCGCCGTAGCGCCTTTGCGAGAGACCTCTCCCGGGCGACGCCGACAATCAGTATTCCACGTCCACCCACTGCTTCGCCCGGCTGCTCGCAAGCACCGCGTCGCAGATGGCGATCTCGTTGTGGCCGTCGACGAACGTGGCGAAGTCTCCCCCTTTCCGCGTCCCGGCGATGTAGCCGTACACGTTGCGGAACAGGTTCTTCGGTCCGTCGGGGTACGCCTCGTTGTGGCCGCCGGGGTAGTGGGCGTACTCGCGGGCCTCAGGGTGCATCAGGCTAGGGTCCTTCATGAGAATCTCGTTCGCGCCGTCGCGGCGGCCGATCCATAGCTCGTTGGGCCGCTCCTGGTCCCACGACAGCGCACAGTTGGCGCCGTCGATCTCGTAGTAGAGCCGGTTCTTGCGGCCGGCCGCACATTGGTTCACCGTCAACACGCCGTGGGCGCCGGAGTCGAATTCCAACAGGATCGACGCGTAGTCCTCGGTGTTGATATCAACGTCCTCCAACTCCTCCGGCTTGAGCACCTTGCCGGCGTACGTCTCCACCTCGACCCGCGGCCGTTTGCGCTGCGGGTGGATCGTCACCAGGTCGGCCATCACCCGCGTAATCTTCAGCCCCGTGACGAACTGGATGAGATCGCACCAGTGGCTGCCGACGTCGGCCACGGCCCGCGAATCGCCGGATAGCTCCGGCACCAGCCGCCAGTTCCAGTCGGTTTCCTTGAACAGCCAGTCCTGCAGGTAGCTGCCGTGGACGGCAAACACCCGGCCCACCTCTCCCTTCTGACACATCACGCGGGCCTGCTGCACCAGCGGCATGTAGCGGTAGTTGAAGTCGATCGCGTTGACCACGCCCGCGTCTTTTGCCAGGCGGACCAGCTCGCGCGATTCGCTGGAGTTCATCGCCAGCGGCTTCTCGCTCACCACGTGCTTGCCGGCGGCGAGAATGTCGCGATTCACCTCGAAGTGGAGATGGTTGGGCGTGCAATTATGAACGACCTGGATCTCCGGATCGGCCAGCAGTTGCTTGTAGTCGCCGTAGGCCTTGGGGATGGAAAGCTCGTCGGCCTTCTTTTGAGCGAGATCCTGCCCCCGCTCGGCGACGGCCGCCACTTCGACGTAGCCGAGCCGGCGAATCGCCTCGGCGTGCGCCGGGCCAATAAAACCAGTGCCGATGATGCCTGCTTTGATGCGTGTCATGATCGCATGCCTTTATTTACCGAGGTCAAGGAGTTGTTCGAGTTCGGTAACAATCGACAGTGCGGCTTGTGCCACCTCGGAAGGCACCGTTCCGCCCGCTTGGATTCGCTGTTTCAAGCGGGCAAGTGCAATGCGCGCCTGTTCGTCGGTGGTGCTCTCTTGGATCGCCTTGAGAAACTGGCGCCAATAAATCGTCTTTATGCCGCAGAGCTGGATATTTTCCAGCTTTGCCATGTAAGCATCCATCAGTCCCGAACGAGCGAGTCGACCGAAATTGTTGCCGCTGTCCGATTTTGGGCGATCGAGTATCTGATCCGACTTAGTCGGGTAAGGTGAAATGCCAACGGGAATGTTGATCCCTGAATCGGAAGTAGTTGAGCGGATATGCTGCCAATGATAATTGCGGTGCTCGGCAGAATATCGTGCGGATTCGACAAAAGGCTCAAACAAGATCGGTGATCCGCTGATCACATTTCCCAGTACCCATGGCACGACTACTACCAAATCTTGGATAGCACATGCCTCTGCTGTCGCCTTGAATCGGAGGCTTGGCTCGGCCTCCTTTGCTAACAGGTACCATCCCTTGAGTTCAATGCCGAGCAGAATCTCTCCTGTAGCATTCTTTCTTAGCAACACGTCTGGAAACGTTTGAGCCTGGCGTACGAAGCTATATAATGCATACTTCTGATTCGGATCCCAGGTAGTCCTAAGGGCGTTAAGCGTTCGGACTACCTGCTCTTCAATAGCAGCGCCCAGAACTGTATTTAATGTGTGGAGATCCGTTGCCATAATCCCAGAGATATATGTCTCTGTCCGAAAATAGATTGGCAACGATGCGATTGCCTCCTGGACATCCTTCCACAGCGTGAAATGCTCACACTTCGAGTCCGGAGCATGCCGTACTGGCGGTTGAGGCGTCTTGACATCGCTCATGATGAGGCTAGCCTCTCGACCGCTGCTTCGTAGAACTCAGGGACAATCTCGGCTCCAAAATAAGTGCGGCGGAGATGATAAGAGACAACGGCGCCAGGGCATAGGCCTCCAAACGGCTCCCACACTACATCGTTCTCGTCCGTAGAAGCTCGGATCGCCATCTCAATGAACTTCAAAGGCTTCTGGCTCCCATGAAGGCTGCGAAACTTATACTTCATCCCATTTCGGGCGCCTTGTATTCTCTCCGAGCCGCTCACCTGCGGCTCCCGCCACACGTTGGTGATTCCCACGTCACAATCAAATTTCGCGCGAAGCCTGGACCACTCGTCTGCAGTAATTGTTCGTTCGCCATCTACGCTGAAGTATGGCCGACCTTCGGGTTTGCCGTGTTTGTTGGCGTAATTCGCTAGCTTCACGAATGCATCTACGGGGGGATAGTACCATAAATGGTCCGCCGTTAGGTACTTGCGGGTCGCCGCGTTTAGCACGCCACATGCGTCGTTCGCCAGTCGTAACGGCAGTCCGGAGCGTCGCCACTCATGACGTAGCCATTCCTGCATTGAGTAGTAATCGTCGCCCACGTTGAATCTAGCAGCTTTCACATAGTGAGCGCATACTTCGGTGACAACGGGAAACTTGCGAAGCGTCTGGGTATTGGCATTTCCTGCTACATGTCCCAGTCCTTTGTCCCAAATGTTGCAGCAGCGATATTCCCAACCATTAGCCACTAGTATCGGATGAACGCTCGCCCAGCCGATTTCGGTATTCCAAAACCAAAGCGTCGTCTGTGGCGTTGAGTTTTGGCTCCACGCTTTAATGTGAGGTTCGTACCACTCCGCCAGCGTGTGGAAAGTTGGACTGTCACCTGGAAATCCGTTCACTCCATACGGCCCATCCGAAACTATGCAGACGGGTGAAGGCCACTGCGTATAGAGGCTTTCTGAACGAGCAAAGCAAATGGTTGAAAGACCACGAACAAACTGTTCATGAGCCGGGGGCTCTCTTCTGAGGCGAATTCCATCGTGGAACAGCTTGGTTTGACCGGGGCGCGCAATCGTGCTCATGGCGTAAAACTGCCTGAACGGGAAGTGGATCCAAAAGCGATGCAATCCTACGTGATAGATTACTCAATCATTTCCACCTTCGCCCAGCCGTTCGACTTGATTGAATTATCCACCGCCTCGAGCACCGCCACGCACCGCGCGCCCGCCTTGAAGCAGGGGCTGCAGTGCTTGTCGCTGGCGATGTTCGTCACCAGGTCCGCTGCGGCGTTGGAGAACGTGTGGTCGTAGCCCATCATGTGCCCCGGCGGCCACCACGCGCCGGCGTACGGGTGAACCCCCTCGGTGGCGATGATCCGCCGGAAGCCGCGGCGGTCGTCCGGGTCGTCCGTCGAGTAGTAGTCCAGGTAGTTGAGGTCCTCGAAGCACCACGCCAGCGTCCCCTTGCTGCCGTTGATCTCGAAGCGGTTGAAGTTCTTCCGCCCCGGGGCGAGCCGCGTCGCTTCGAACGTGCCAAAGGCGCCGCCGGCGAACTTCGCCAGGAACACCGAGGCGTCATCGACGGTCACTTTCTCGGTCCCTTCGCCGGCCGTCGCCGTCAGGCCGCTGGAAGTCCCTTCGGCGGGGCGCTCGGTGATGAACGTCTTCTTCATGCCGACGACCTGGTCGATCTCGTCCACCAGGAACCGCGCCAGGTCGATCGAATGGGCCCCCAGGTCGCCATGGGCCCCGCTGCCGGCGGCATCGGCCCGCAGCCGCCAGTTCATCGGGAACTGCGGATCGACCAGCCAGTCCTGCAGGTACGTGAACCGCGCGTGCCGGACCTCGCCGATATCGCCGGCGGCGATCATCTTCTTCGCCAGCGCCACCGCCGGCACGCGGCGGTAGTTGAAGTTCACCATGTGCTTGACGCCCGCTTTGCGCACCGCGGCGAGCATTTCCTTCGCCTCGGCGACGGTGAACGTCAGCGGCTTCTCGCAGAAGACGTGCTTACCGGCCTCGGCCGCCGCCACGGCGATGTCGCGATGCGTGTAACCGGGCGTCGAGATATCGACCAGGTCGACGTCCTTCCGCGTGACGGCGTCCCGCCAGTCGGGCGTCGAGCTTTCCCAACCCCACCGCTGGGCGAACTCCGCCACCGCCGCCGCGTCGCGGCCGCAGATGACTTTCATCACCGGCTCGGCCGGCAAATCGAAAAACCGGCCGACGGTCCGCCAGGCCTGGCTGTGGGCCTTCCCCATGAACTTGTAACCGATGAGAGCGACATTGAGCGTTTTGGCAGACATCGCGTCGAGGACTCCTGCGGTAGATGAGTTCCGAGTCTACTAGCTTGCGAAAGCGGACATTCTAGCACGTCGTAGGGAAGCGCGTAGCGGAGGCGGCGGCGGCTCGTTGAGCCGCGGCTAATGCGTCAGTTGTCGCCAAACGCCGTAGCCGGAGACGGCCGTGACCGCTACGAGCGTGATGGCGGAAAACACGCCGGCGGCTAGCACGATCGGTCGCGTGCGGTACGCCGGCGGCAGCACCGAATTCAGGTACAGCCCGGCGAGCATCGCAATGGCCACGCCAAACGTGGTTGCCAGGAAATTGACCGTCAGCGTCAGGGTGTCGAAGTTCAGGTCGGACCAGATCACCACCGTGGCCGTCGTGAAGACGTAGGCGCAAATGACGACCTGGATCCAGAGCTGCCGCCAGTGGCGCTCGGGCCATATCGCCCGGATGTACTCCTTCACGCCGCGTGCGTAGATGTCGGGGTACGACTGCAGCGTCCCCCACAGCGCCGCCAGGACGCACACGTAATAGACCCACACCAGCGACGGGTGGATCGCGTGCCAGATCGACGCCTGGTCGGTCAGTAGGCTCCAACCCTCGAACGCTCCAAGCTGCTGGCCCGCTTCGCGCTTCGGAAACAGCACCGCCGCGCCGGCCATCATGAACGACGCGGTCACCACCAGCAGCACGAAGGCGCCGCAGGCGATGTCCCACCGCACGGGCGCCGCCGCTTGGCGAATCCGCGCAATCGCGGCCGGGTCGGTCGGCAGGTAATCCGCCGGAGAGCCGGCGGCGCTGCGGCGACGGATCTCGTCGATCCGCTCGTGCCCGGTCATGCCCCATTTGTGGAGGCAGATGAAGTCGGGGTACACCAAGTAACACATCACGCTGCCGCCGACGTAGCCGAGCGTCACCGCCAGCAGCGGCCAGGCGTTTTGGCGAAACGCCGCCGGCGCCGAGGCCGGCACGTCCGGGATATGGCCGAATGACACCAGGCCGCGCAGCGCGGCAACGACGTCCGGCTGCACGAGAATGGTCCCGGCGATCGTTCCGAAAATCAGCACCGTGCAGATGAATATCTGCTGCCGCTCGAGATTCAGATAACTGGTTGAAAGGCTCATCGCCAGCGCCACGCCGATGAACAGCGTCGCAATCACGCGACTGGACGCGCCCATGTCCGAGCCGTACAGCAGGTAACCGATCAGTTCGCCCGACGGCCGCGCGATGGCTGCCCAGAGCGGCGGCGCCGCGATAAGCTCCAGCGCCACCATGAAGACCAGCAGCCAGCCGCGCGGGCCCGGCAGCTTCACCAGCCGCTGCCCGGGCGTCTCGCCGCTGATCGCGGTGTACCGGCCGAGGAAATACGTAACGCACACGCCCTTGACGAGCACCGCCAGCAGGATCAGCCATAGCAGGCCATAGCCGACCCAGGCCCCGGCGCGAACGACGATGATCGTCTCGCCCGCGCCGATCGACACCGACGCCAGCACCGCCGCCGGTCCGAACATCCGCAGCATGCTCGCGAGCTTCCGCATGGACCAAGGTTCTGCCAGCGGCCCGCGGAGCGGCGGCGGCGACAGGGGCACTTCGGTCTGTGATGCGTCGACGAGCATGGGCAACGGCAAGTGGATGAGAGAGCGATGAGAGCGACGTAAGAAGGGCTTTGGTAGGCGCCGCCACTCGCCTCCCGCGTGCGGCGAGGCGCTAGGCGGCGGCACGCCGCGTGGACCGCCTTGCCGGCGTAGCCCCCATCGCGGTAGGACGCGGGCAAGCGCCGGCCGCAGCGGCGGGGCTGCTTACCACTTCAGCCCGAACTTCTCGCCGCCCGTGGGACCGCCCACGCCCCCTTTGAGCGTTTCGTCGTGCTTGCGCCGGCGGTCGGGCCGCGGGGCGTCCTTCTGCGTCGGAACCGGACCTTCAGGCAATTCGTCCTTCTTCTTGTCGGCGGGTTTCTCCGGCGGCGGCAGCAGCGCCTTGAGCGACAGGCTGATCCGCTGATTATCCACGTCGACCGAGAGCACCTTCGCCTCGACCTCCTGCCCTTCGCTCAGCACGTCGCTGGTGCGGAAGACGCGGCCGTGGCCCAGCTCGGAGATGTGAATCAGCCCTTCGACGCCCGGTTGCAGTTTCACAAAGGCGCCAAACTGCATGAGTTTCGAGACGGTCCCTTTGACGCGGCCGCCGACGGGGAACTTTTCGGCCGCTTGGGCCCAGGGGTTGTCGCCGCGGTCTTGATAGCTCAGGCCGATCTTGCCCGTCTCGGAGTTGATCTTCTCGATCTTGACGTTGACCTTCTGCCCCACCTGGAGCACCTCGCTGGGGTGGTTGATTCGCTCCCAGCTCATCTGGCTCACGTGGATCAGGCCGTCCACGCCCCCCAGATCGACGAACGCGCCGAAATCCTGCAGGCTGCGCACGGTCCCCTCGCGAATCTGCCCCGGCGCCAGCTCGGCCAGCAGCTTCTCGCGGTTTTCCTTGCGCTGGCGTTCCAACAGCGCGCGATGGCTGAGGATCAGATTCTTCCGGCTGCGGTTGGCCTCGGTGATCACGCACGCTAGACGCTGCCCGACGTACTCCTCCGGATGCTCCACGCGGGCCACCGAGATTTGCCCCATCGGGATGAACCCGCGGATGCCGGCGACCTGGCATTCCAGGCCCCCCTTGTTATGGCCCGTGACGGTCACCTCGACGACCTGGCCCTCGGAGACTTCGTCCCAATTGCCGACGCTCACGGCCGCCGCGGGGCGCGAAAGCTCGTAGATGCCCTGCTCGCCGTCGTAGCGGACGACGACCATGTCGAACTGCTCGCCCACTTCCGGCGGTTTCTCGAATTGCTTGATCTGGGCGACGCCCTGATTGCGGCCGCCCCCCAGGTCGAAAAACACGTCTTCCTCGTGCAAGCTCACCACGCGGCCCTTCACGCGGGTTTCCGGGGCGAGCTCGGCCGTGGCCGTCGCATCCGCCGTGGCCGTCATCAGCTCGTCGACCGAGCCCCCTTCCAGCGCGGCCTGAAGTTCCTTTTCCAGCTCAGGCGGGAGCTGCGCGCGAATGTTCGGCGGCGGATAGCTCTTGCGCTTGGGCGGCGGGGCGCTTTCGCTGGCCGGGCCAGGCGTCACCGGACTCGGCTTGAGCGGCTCGGCGGAAGCGTCGGCCGGGCGCTGCGAGCCGATCTGGATCCGTTCGCTGGGCCGCACAGCCGGGGCGCTGGCGTCCCCGGGCGCCGGTTCGTTCGACGCGGTCTGCCCCTCTTCGCCGGCATCGTTGGGCGCTGGCGGCGCCGCGGCTGCGGAAGCATGGTTCAACGCCGGCGTCGCGGGCGCGTTCGCGGCTACCTGCGGAGGCATGGCCGCTTGAAGCGATTCTTCAGGCGACGGAGGATTGGCGGACAGGTGCTCCGTCGGGTCGTGTGCGGGGATCATACGAAGGCAGTCCAAGGGACAAGAAAGCGGCCTCGCGGTCGAGCCGCGCCTGACCGGGCAAGTGTACCCCCCCAGGCCAAGGCGGTGCAACGGGTTACGGCGGATTGCCGACCCCCCAGCCGCGGCTCAACGAGCCGCTGGAGCGGTAGAACGGCAGCACGTTCAGCGCCGCCCCGGCGGCTCGTTGAGCCGCGGCTATGGGGGGGCGGCGACGTGCTTGCTAGTTGCGAGCCGTTCGGCTACGCCGGGAATCAACTTCGCGGCGTTTTCATAATACACCTGGCGCAGCACGTCGTCGGGCAGGTCGAGTCCGTAAATGTTCCAGAAACCCTGCGGCGGGTATTGCCCTTCGGCATACGGGAAGTACTCGTCACGCGTTTCCAGCATCCGCCAGTGGGGAATCAACCGGCCGAAGTCCCGCGGCCCATCGGTGCCGAACATGATGCGGTCGGCGTACTTCAAGAAAAACTCCCGCGCCGTGAATGGTTGCCGGCCCAGCTCCGCGATCCGCGCCGACAGCTCGACGTGCAGATTCGGATGGGCGTCGAGCCAACGGCCAAGCTCCGCCAGGTTCTCCGGGCTGTTGGCCATGTGGGCGCCGATGAACGTCGTCTGCGGGTGACGTGCGACTACCCGCAAAAAGCTGGCCAGTACTTCGGCATGCGCCGGGTAGTCGCCCCCCGCGAAGCTCCACTCAGGATGGCGACGAAGCTCCTCCCAGCGCTCGTTGAAGCGATCGACCGGCTCGAAAAACGCCCGCGGATCGCCCGCGTGGATGAGCACCGGCAGGCCCAGCTCCCCGCAGGCCCGCCAGATCGGGTCCCAGCGCGGGTCGTCGATTGTCACCAGCGCGCCGTCGGGATTGCGATACTCCAAGCCAAGCCCCTTGAAGACCTTCAGTCCCGCAGCCCCGCGACGCTTCGCATCCGCGAGCGCCTCCGCCATGCGACGGCCGAAGTCCGGGCGATTAAGATTCCAACTCGCCGGATCATCGTCGCGGCCATCGCCCTGCCAGTCGATGTTGGCGAAGATCACGAACCGGTCCTTGTACTTCGTCCAGAGAAACCGCTTGTGCTCTTCAAGCTGCTCGCCCAGGCCGCCGTCGAGACTGACGCAGACAGCGATGTTCTGGTGGTCCATGAGTCGCACGAATTCATCGAGCGCCTCGGGCGACTGCCGCAGTTTGAAACGGCAATGCACATGCACGTCGACGCACGGAAACTTCGCCTGCCGCGGCCGATGCTCCGGCAACACCAGCATCGACCGCGGCTGAAACCGATCGAGTGCCAGCGGCCGTCCCTCCGCGCCGTCTAGCGGCTCTTCGGCCCGCGCGAAGTTCGTCTCTCGCAGAGGCGCCGAGGCGCAGAGGAAGGAGCAAAGGGGAAAGAGAAGAGCGGCGAGCATTCGTCCACGCCGTCCGCGGATCCGTACGGATGAAGGCGCTGTAAGAGAATTGGCCGCGAGAAGCACGAAAGATGCGAAAGCGGAAATCACCATCGCGGCAATACTCGTCCTCGGCGTCCGCCTTTCGTTCCAGTGATCCTTGTCGCGACCAACGAATTTCATTCTCATCCCCTCTGCGTCTCCGCACCTCTGCGAGAGTCCCTCAACCTACCAATTCATGCAGGCGAAAATGGAACTTGCCGAGTTTGCCGCCGTAGTTGCCGGCGCCGATGGCCAGTACGCCCTCGCCCGCCGCCGCGTGCATCGCCTGCCGCATGGCGCCGGCGACCGCCGCTTCGTCCACGCCGTTGATGACGATCTCATAGGCGCAGTGGGCGCCGGCGACTAGCTCGGTCGCCGTCCGGCCGCGGAGCGTCGGGCAGAAAGCGTCGTTGGTCGACGCCCGCAGGGCTTTGTACTTCGATCCGACCTTGCTGCCGCTGCGCACTACGCCGCCGGGAAACGGGGTGATGACGCCCGGCGTGTTCACTAGGGACTCCACGCCGCGGCGGGCCGCCGCCAGCGCCTGCGCCTGCGATGCGCCCATAATGATGATGTTGCCGCCGGCCACCCCCTTCGCCACGCCGACGTGCTCCTCCACGAGGAATTCGCCGTCCATCACGGGAATCCGCCAATAGCGCCGCTCGCCGACGACCTTGCTCTTCTGAAATCCGTCGCCGAAGAACCGCAGACCTTTGCCCAACGGGACCAGCTCTTCTGCCGCCGGCAACCCGTTGAACGCTGCGCTGGTGGCGCAGGGCAACAGGCACTGCCCGGTGCGGGTGACGAGCGCCGTGGCCAGCGACTGGGTCGCAAAGCCGAAGGCCAGCACCGCCGCTCCCGGACGGCCGTCGGGCGTTTCCTCGGTGGCAAGATAGCGCTCGACGCCCACCTCGGCGTCGCAGGCGATCACGCTGGAGCCGTAGCCGGTGAACTCCCGCAGCGCCGCGTCGAGCCAGAACTCGTCGGCCGCCGTCACGATCAGCCGGGCGTAGCGCATGCGGAATGCCTCGGCGAACGTATCCAGGATGGTCGTCGAGCCAAGTTGCATGCAGGGGCAGAAGGCAGAAGGCAGAAGGCAGAAGGCAGAAGGCAGAAGGCAGTAGGCAGAAGGCAGAAGGCAGAAGGCAGTGGGCAGAAGGCAGTGGGCTGTTACGCGAACCGCCAATAGCCGCGGCTCAACGAGCCGCCGGAGCGGCCCTCCACTGTCGCCATCATCAGCCCGCCGCCGCCGCGCCGCAAGGTCGCCGCGCCGACGCCACGGCCGATCCGAACGGGTCGGCCCTCCGGCAGGCCCCTAGCCGGACCGCCACTGCGGTCCGCGCCGCCGCGAGGCGGACTCCACTGCGTCCCGGAGGGCGGCGGCCCCCCGGCCAATGCGCATCCAGACGAGGTTGCTGTAGAAAAAAACGGGCCCGCGAAACGCGCGGCGTCGGGTTTCGCGGGCCCTTGATCGGCAATCGAGGGCCCGCTACTTGGCCGCGGCTTCTTCCGCTTTCTCTTCTTCTGGCTTTTCTTCCGCGGGCTTTTCGATCGGGTCGCCCAGCAGCTTCTTCAGTTGTGCCCGCAGCTCCGGTCCACGGGCGTTCATACTGACGACTTTGCCTTCCTTATCGACCAGGATCGCCGTCGGGATGCCGTTGATCCCGTAGTACTTCACCAGCGGGTGGTCGAACCCCCGCTGATTCTCATCCCCGGGGAAGATCGAATCCCACGGCAGCTTCTCGCTCTTGGCTTCCTCTTCCGTCTGGTCCAGCGATACGCCCAGCACCTCGAAGCCCTTGTCGTGGTAGCCCTCGTACATCTTGAGGATGTTGGGCAGTTCCGCCTTACAGGGACCGCACCACGTCGCCCAGAAGTCCACCAGCACCACCTTGCCGCGGTAAGAATTCCAATCGACCTCGCCGCCGCTGAGAAGCGATCCGTTGATCTCCATCGGGTTGCCGGGAAGCTTCAGTCGCCGGAGCATGCCCTCGAAGTTCGCCTCGGCGACCGCGTCTTTAACTTCCTGGTCCTCCGTTTGCTGCAGTTTGGGCAAGACCTCCGCGAGAAAGGCGGCGGCGAAGGCTTCGTCCTGCCGATCCAAGTTCGTCGCCGTGGCGCTGGCGATGGAGACGTCGATCAACTGCGGGCCCCCCTCTTCGACCTTGCGCAGCACTTCATCGCGGAAGGCCTGCTTCTGTGCGTCGTCCAGTTCCGACCAGTTTTCGGTGCGATCGTCGATGTACCCCTGCCAGCCGAGCCGCACGAGGTCGTCGTCGTCCGATTGCCGCGCCGCCTGCAGCGCTTCGTCCAGGCGCTTCTGAACCTCCGCCGTATCGCCGCCGGTCATCTGCAGCATCGTCTTCAGCGCGCGAAGCCCCTGCGCTCGATACATCTGCGCGTCCTTGGCCTGCTGGGGCGTCGGCTTGGCGGCGAGCAAGCGATCGGCGGCCTCGGCCAGCGCCGAGAGCGCCTTGATGCTGAAGGCGATCTGTTCCTCCTGCGACTCGCCTTCCGGTTCCGTCTGCGCGAGTTTCTCCATGTACTGGTAGAGCGCGTCGGCGTCCCCTTCCGGGACCTGGAACAGGTCCTCCGACGCAGCGGGGCTTTCAGGCTCGGCGGCCGCCTGCTCCTGGGCGACCGACCGCATGTCCGACAGCACGCCGATGCCGGCAATTGCCAAGGCGGCAACAAAGACAACAACGCGGCGACGGAATTCGCGAAGCGAGCGGTTCATCGAAAGGGTCTCTCAAGTGATTGGCTAATTGGCACAGGATAGGTTGCGCACGCGCCGAAGCGACTCGCCACGCGCCCGAGGAACGTTAATTCTGGCAGTGAGCCGGGCGAAAGCAAGGTCGAACGAGCCGCGCGCCGCCGGACGTTCGACACGGAGCGACCGGCCGCGGCCCCTGTTTAACGTCCTCCGCCGCGGCAGACCGTGAAACTACGGCCCCAGCCGATGGAACGCCACGACGATCTGCCACGCCTCCTGCGGCGAATCGGCGTAATGGACCAGGTGCAGATGCTCGTCCGCGATCACTCCCTCGTCGGCCAGCGCCTGGAGATTGATCACCTTCTTCCAGTACTCCGTCCCGTACATGATGATCGGGATCTCCTGCATCCGGCCCGTCTGGCGGAGCGTGAGCACTTCGAACAGCTCGTCGAGCGTGCCGAATCCGCCGGGAAAGATCACCAGCGCCGCGGCCCGCAGGATGAAGTGAAACTTCCGCATGGCGAAGTAGTGGAACTGCAAGCACAACTCGGGCGTGATGTACGGGTTCGGCTCTTGTTCGTGCGGCAGCACGATGTTCAGGCCGACGCTCTTGGCGTTCATCTCGAACGCCCCGCGATTGGCCGCCTCCATGATGCCCGGCCCCCCGCCGGTCATGATCACCAGGTCGCACTTGCGGTCTTCGTCGCGGCAGAAGTCCGACACCATGCGGCCGAACTCCAACGCTTCGTCGTAGTAGCGGCTCTTGGCGAGGATGCTCTCGGCCCGCGCGACGCTGCGGCGCAGCGCCGCATCGCGCGGCGACGCCTTCAAGGCCTGCCGGGCGGCGGCGAGTCGCGCTTCGGCCTGGTCGCGGGGAACGATCTGCGTGCCGCCGAACACCACGACGGTCGAGCGGATCCCCGCCTCGCGGAGGATCGTTTCCGCCTTGAGCAGTTCCAATTGCATCCGAATCGGTCGCTGCTCGGCTCGGCCGATGAAGTCGACGTCGAGTTCGGCCAACAGGTAACTGGGCGATTCGAGAATCGCCTGGCGATTCCGCTCGACGGCTTCAGTCGTCAATGGTTTGGGCTTTTCCATAGCTCAAATGCTTTGGGGCTCGGCCCACTGCGAGAGATGGTATCTTCTCAAACAAGCTCCACCGTCTCGCCAAGCTGCGGCGTCTCTACGTTCCACTGTCTCGTCTTTCGCAGTTCGGTCGCCAGCGCGTCCATCGCTTCCGGCTCGCCATGGGTGAGAAACGTCTTCCGCGGCGGCGTCCGCAGTTTCCCCAGCCACCGCAACAAGTCGCCGCGGTCGGCGTGGCCGCTCAGGCCCGGCACGGCTTCGATTGCGGCGCGCACCGCCACGTCCTGCCCGAACATGCGGATATACTTGGCGCCGTCCTGGAGCTGCCGTCCGCGCGTACCGACGGCCATGTAGCCGCCCAGCACGATCGTGTTCCGCGCGTCGGGCAGTCGCTGCCGCAGGTGATGCAGAATGCGACCCCCCGTCATCATCCCGCTGGAAGAGATGATCACCGCCGGGTCGCCGTGCCGATTGATCGCCTTGGACTCCGCCGTTGTGCGAGCCAGTATCACCTTGTCGCCGCTGAGGGCCGGGTGCGCCGGGTCGAGCGCGCCATCGCTGAGATCGTGATCCTCATGATGCTCGCGGTACACGGCGGTCGCGTCGCACGCCATCGGGCTGTCGAGGTAGATCGGCAAATTCGGAATGCGGTCCTGCGACTTCAGGATTTGCAGCAGGTAAATGAGTTGTTGCGCACGGCCGACGGCGAACGCCGCAAACAGCATCACGCCGTCGCGCTCCACGGCTCGCTTGACGACCCCTTCCAGCGCATCGAGCACGCTCGTCTCCGGATGGTCTCGATCTCCATAGGTGCTTTCGCATACGAGATAATCGCAAGCCGGCGGCGGCGCCGGGTCGTGGTACAGCGGACCGTTGTACCGGCCCACGTCGCCGGAGAACAGGATCCGCAGCGGCCGCGGCTTACGAGATCCGGACTCATTCGCGACGGGCGCCTCCACGGCGCCCGGTGACTCGCCAGGCGCAACAAGGCTCCGACCCCCTCCGCGTTCCCTGCTGCTTTCGCTCTCCACCTCCGTCTCGATCATGTTCGAGCCCAGCAGGTGCCCGGCGTCGTGGTAGCGCATCGCCACGCCGCTGGCCGGGGCGAACCACTCGCCGCGCGGCACGCTCCTGAGCAGCTTCATCGTGCGCGCCACGTCGCGGCCGTCGTACAGCGGCAGCGCCGGCTTGTGTTTCGAGAACCCTTGCTTGTTCGCGTAGGCCGCGTCGTACTCCTGGCATTTGGCCGAATCCAGCAGGATGATTTCGGCAAGCTGCCGCGTCGCCTCGGTGGCGTACACGGGCCGGTCGAACCCCTGTTTCACCAATCGCGGCAAATACCCGATGTGGTCCAGGTGGGCGTGCGTCAGCACCGCCGCGTCGATC
>QEVI01000076.1 GCA_003576855.1 Planctomycetota bacterium | reverse complement strand
CCCGACGCTTACGCCCCCTTTGATCCCGCCGCCGGCCATCCACATCGTGAAGCCGTACGAGTTGTGGTCGCGGCCCGTACCGGCGCCGTATTCCGCGGTCGGCTGCCGGCCGAACTCGCCGCCCCAGACGACCAGGGTTTCCTCCAGCAGGCCGCGTTGTTTCAGGTCTTTCAGGAGGGCGGCGATCGGCTGGTCGGTGGCGCCGGCGTGCTTTTCGTGATTGGCGACCAGGTCGCCGTGGGCGTCCCAGTTGTCGTCGTTGTGCGCCCCGCCCGAATAGACCTGCACGAAGCGCACGCCCCGTTCGACGAGCCGCCGCGCCAACAGGCAACGCTTGCCGAAGTCTTGCGTTGCCGCTCGGTCGAGGCCGTACAGCCGGTGCGTCGCCGCGGTTTCTTGGGAGAGATCGACCGCCTCCGGCGCGTGCAGCTGCATCTTGAACGCCAGTTCATACGCCGAGATCCGCGCGGCCAGATCTTGTTGATCCGGGCGAGCGGCGGCGTGGCGGGCGTTCAAGCGCGACGCGGCGTCAAGCAGGTCCCGCTGCAGCGCTTGCGTGGTGTCGCCGTGGAGCGACAGGTCGTTGATCGGCGACCCTTCCGGGCGAAACACCGTGCCGCCGTACGTGGCGGGCATGTAGCCGCTGGCCCAGTTCTTGGCGCCGCTGATCGGGCCGCCGGTGCTGTCGAGCATGACCACGAACCCGGGCAGGTTCTCGTTCACCGAGCCTAAGCCGTAATTCACCCAAGAACCGAGAGCCGGACTGCCGCTTTGCAGCTTGCCGGAGTTCATCATGAGCATCGCCGAGCCGTGGATGGGCGACTCGGCCGTCATCGAGTGCAGAAACGCAATGTCGTCCACGCACTGGCCAAGGTGCGGGAACAGGTCGCTCACCCATTTGCCGCACCCGCCGCATGGGCGGAACTTCCACCGCGGCTCGACAATCCGCCCCTGGCTTTTGTGGCCGCCGCGGCCGAACGTCTTGACATCGACCGTGCGGCCGTCCATGCCGACCATCCGCGGTTTATAGTCGAACGTATCGATGTGGCTGGGGCCGCCATACATGAACAGGAAGACGACGCTCTTGGCCCGCGCCGGCAGCGGGGCAGGGCGGGGCGTCAGCGGGCTGGCCGCCGCTGCGGACGAGGCGCCCTCCGCCGCCAGCAGCGACGTGAGGGCGACGGCGCCGAAGCCGCCGCCGATTTCCCAGAGGAACTCGCGGCGCGTCCGGCCGCAGAAATTGCGTTGACGATCCATGGGATTACGCCGTTGATGGCGTCCAGCTTGTGGGACCTGGCGGAGCCGAGGGCCGGCAGTAGCGGGCGGGCGCCCTCCGCCGTCAGTCCAGGTAGATGAACTCGTTGAGATTAAGAAGCGTCAAACACCAGTAGCGCAACGCCTCGTCTGCATCTCCGCCATGACGGTCCGCGACTCGGCTCATCAGCTTCAGGCCTTCTTCAATTTCGTCGGGACTCGCCTCGCGAAGCAATGCGAGCCGGACGGCATGGGCAGCTTGCTGCCGGCGATCGTCACCCGCATCAGCTTTCACGCGCTGGGCGAATCGCCCGGCCTGCTCGTTGACGAACTCGCTGTTGAGCATGGCCAGCGCTTGGCTCGGTTGCGTTGTGACGAACCGCGCTTCGCAGCTCGCGTCGACGTCCGGCAAGTCGAAGGCCGTCAGCAGCGGCGTCAGCAGCGATCGCTTGACGAAGATGTACACGCTCCGCCGGGCCTGCTCTTCGGGCGTGGACGTTCCCCATCCGTCGCCGGGCCGCGATTGCGTCGCCAGCGCCTCGGCCGACATCTTCGGGTAAATGCTGGGGCCGAACATCCGCCGGTTGAGCTGGCCGCTCGTCGCCAGCGTTGCATCGCGGATCTCTTCGGCGCTTAGCCGCCGCATGTCGAAGCGCCAAACCAGGTCGTTGGCGGGATCAGCCGCCAGCCCGCGCGGGTCGCCTCCGTTCGACATCTGATACGCGCTGGACGTCATAATCAGCCGGTGGAGCGGCTTTAACCGCCACTGGTGCTCGATAAGCCAGAGGGCGAGCCAGTCGAGCAGCTCCGGGTGAGTCGGCGGGTCGCCCAATTCGCCGAAGTTGTTCGCCGAACGGACGATCCCGCGCCCAAAATGGCCTTGCCAAACACGATTGACGATGACGCGCGCGGCGAGCATGTTCTGCGGCGAGGCGATCCACTCCGCCAGCACGCGTCGCCGGCCGGCCGAGCGCGCGCCGGGCGGCGCGGGCGGGATCGTCGGCGCCGGCGCGCCGAAAACCTCCGGGAAGCGGGGTCGCACCTCCGCGCCCGGCGCGTGGGGATTGCCGCGAACCAGAATGTGCGTCGCCGGCGGATGCGGTTCGCATTGCCCCAAGGCCAGCGCCGCGTCCGCTGGCGGCAACGCGCGCAGCTCGCCTTCGGTCGAATCCAGCCGCCGCCGCGCGTCCTGGTACTGCGCCCATTCGGAAACGTTGAGATACTGCTGGAGGCGTTCGGAGAGGAGTCGTGCGCGGTCAGGCGTCCGGGCGATCTCTTGGTCTTGCGGGCTCATCCGCGCGATCCCCGCGTCCTCGATGGCCGTCAGTTCCTGGCGAATCGCCTCGATTCGCCGTCGTAACGACTCTCGCCGTAGGCGTTCATCCGGCGAAGACATGTCCCACAGGCTATAGCGCGCCGGGTCGCGCTCATGTATGTCGGCATAGGGCGTAACGTCGGCGAAAAACGCCAGCAGACCGTAGTAATCGGTCTGCGAAATCGGATCGATCTTGTGATCGTGGCACCGCGCACAGCCGACCGTCAGGCCGAGCATGGCCTGCGACGTCGTCGAAAGTATGTCGTCCCATTCATCGAAGCGAGCTTGCAACGGGTCGGCCGGCTCGTCGTCCCAGATGCCGAGCCGATAGTAACCGGTGGCGATGACGGCGTCATCGGTTCGCGGCTCCAGCTCATCGCCGGCGAGCTGCTCGCGAATAAACTGGTCGTACGGCTTATCGTCGTTGAACGAGCGAATCACGTAGTCGCGGTACTTCCAGGCGAACGGCTTCTCGCCGTCGCGCTCGAAGCTATTGGTCTCGGCGTAGCGCACCACGTCGAGCCAATGGCGGGCCCAGTGCTCGCCGTAATGGGGCGACGCGAGCAGTTCATCGACGAGCCGCGGCCAGGCGTCGGGCCGCTCGTCGGCCAAGAATCGGTCAAGCTGCTCGAGCGTGGGCGGCAATCCGGTGACGCCGTAATACGCGCGGCGGGCCAGGCTTCGCTGGTCGGCCTGGGCGGCCGGAGTAAGGCCCGCCTCCTCCATTTTCGCCAGGATGAACGCGTCGACGGGATTGCTGACCCACGCCTGGCGCTTGACGCTCGGAGGGGCTACGGGCGCCGGCGGAATGAACGCCCAGTGTTTACGCCACGAGGCGCCTTGTTCGATCCAGCGGCGCAGCAAGGCGATCTCGCCGGCGGCGAGCGGCTTACCCGCCGGCGGCATGCGCATCGACTCGTCCGCCGTGGCCACCCGCGCGAACAATTCGCTCGCCTCGGCGTCGCCCGGCACGATGGCGCGCCGGCCCGAATCCAGCTCGGCCATGGCCGACTGCGGATTGTCAAGCCGCAGGCCCGACTCCGCCGAAGTGGGGCCATGGCAGGTAAAGCAGCGGCGGGCCAACAGCGGCTTGACCTCGCGGGCGAAGTCGACGCCCGGCGCAGCTCGCGACGCCGCCAGCGGAAGCGGACTACACGCCGCGGCCGCCAGCGCGGCCCAGGCCAGCCTCAGGCCATGGCGAGAAGAGTACGGCATGGCCCCCAGTTTACCTGCCGTGCTGCGGGTCGCCAGCCAGCAGCGCGCACAGGACCCGCGTCGTCGAAGCCGCCTCCGGGCCGGGCTGCGGTAAGTTGCGGGGGCACTTTTTTGTCTGCCGGGCCCCTGTTACGCTGCCTTAGGCGCCCCCCAGCCAGCTCGCCAACGGGAATCAGGAACACGGTATGACGCGGAAATTCGCCATCGGCGTGGACTACGGCACCAACAGCGTCCGGGCCCTGGTGGTCGATATCGCCACGGGCGAAGAGATCGCCACCGAGGTTTTCGATTACCGCCGTGGCGAGGCGGGCATCCTGCTGGACCCCGCCGACCCCAATTTGGCTCGGCAGAGCCCGGCCGAGTACATCGACGGTTTCCTCGCATCGGTCGGTGGAGCCGTCGCCAAGGCCCGTCAGTGCGACGGGTTCGACCCGGCTCAAGTCGTCGGCATTGGAATCGACACGACTGGCTCCACGCCGCTGCCGGTCAACGCCGAAGGCGTAGCGCTGGCGCTGACTGACGAGTTCAAAGACGATCTGGCCGCCCAGGCCTGGCTGTGGAAGGACCACACCTCGCACGCCGAGGCCGATGAGATCACCCAAAAAGCCGCACTGGCGGGGTTGCCGTACCTGGCGAAGTGCGGCGGCCGGTATTCCTCCGAGTGGTACTGGTCGAAGATCTTGCACTGCATGCGCACAGCACCGCATGTGGCCAAGGCCGCCGCTGCGTGGGTTGAATGCGCCGATTACATCCCCGCCTATCTGACAGGCAATTCCCGACCCGACAGGATCGTGCGGAGCATTTGCGCCGCCGGCCACAAGGCGATGTATCACGAGGATTGGGGCGGCCTGCCGAGCGCGGAGTTTTTGGAGTCGCTCGAACCGGGCCTGTCGCGGTTCCGCTACAGCGGCAAAGCGGCGCCGGCCGACCATCCCGCAGGAAAGCTCCGCGCCGACGTGGCGGAGAAGGTGGGTCTTCCGCCGGGCGTCACGGTCTCGGTCGCCGCGTTCGACGCCCACATGGGAGCCGTCGGTTCCGGGTGCGGCCCCGGCGTGTTGGTCAAAATCATCGGCACCAGCACGTGTGATTGCATGGTGGCGCCCCTCTCCAAGCCGCTGCCCGACGTGCCTGGCCTGTGCGGCATCGTGCCCGAGTCGATTGTGCCCGGCATGTACGGCCTCGAGGCGGGCCAAAGCGCCGTCGGCGACATCTTCAATTGGTTCGTTAAGCACCTTTCGCCGAGCGACTACGGCCAAGGCGCCGCCGCCCACGCGGGGCTCACCGAGGCGGCCGCTCGATTGCGCCCGGGCGAGTCGGGGCTGGTGGCACTCGACTGGAATAACGGCAACCGCACCGTGCTGGTCGATCCGCTGCTGACGGGGCTGCTCGTGGGGCAGACGCTCCACACGACCGCCCCGGAAATCTACCGGGCGCTCATCGAAGGAACCGCGTTCGGGGCTTTGACGATCATAAACCGGCTGGAAGAATACGGCGTTAAGGTCGAGCAGGTAATCAACTGCGGCGGTATCGCCGAAAAGAGCCCGCTGGTGATGCAGATCTACGCCGATGTGTGCAACCGCCCGATGAAGGTAAGCCGCTCGGCGCAGACGTGCGCCCTGGGCGCGGCGATCTTCGGCGCCGTCGCGGGCGGCGCCTATCCGAGCGTCGAGGCGGCGCAGGCCAACATGACCGGCGTCCGCGACGTCGTGTACACGCCGATTCCCGAAAACGTCGCGATCTACGCCAGGTTGTACCGTGTCTACAAGACGTTGCACGACGCCTTTGGAACGCCGGGGGCAAGCGGCCCGCTGTACGGCGTGATGAAGGACCTCATCGCCCTCCGCGACGAAGTCCGCAAAAGAGCCGCCTGAGAACCGCTCGCCGAACGCACAGTCCCAAAGACACAGGCCCGAGGTTTTCAATCCGACTAGCCGGAGGGCCACCGCCCTCCGGGACTTGCGGCGCACTGGCGGACCCGCGGCGGCGGGCCGGCGATGACGCTTGTAGGCTAGTAGCCATGCTGGAAGACCTCAAACAACAGGTGTGCCAGGCGAATCTCGACCTGGCGGCATATGGTCTGGTGACGCTCACTTGGGGCAACGTCAGCGGCGTTTCCAGCGATCGCACGTCGTTCGTCATCAAGCCCAGCGGCGTGGCGTACGCCAGCCTGCGACCGGCGCATATGGTCGTCGTAAGCCTCGCTACCGGCGAGGTCCTGGAAGGTTCGCTCAAGCCGTCGTCCGATGCGCCGACGCATCGTTTGCTCTACGAGCAATTCGCCGGCGCGGGGGGCGTCACGCATACGCATAGCCCCAAGGCCACGGCCTTCGCCCAGGCCGGGCGGGAGATCCCCTGCTACGGCACGACGCACGCCGACCACTTTTATGGCGCTGTGCCAGTAACGCGGCCGCTTTTGCAGCACGAGATCAACGAGGCCTACGAACTGAACACCGGCAAGGTGATCGTCGAACGGTTCCAGGGCCTCGATCCGGCGGCGATTCCCGCCGTGCTGGTGGCAGGCCACGCTCCTTTCGCTTGGGGCGCGGACCCGCACGACTCCGTGATGAACGCCGTAGCGCTGGAAGCGGTCGCCGCAATGGCGATCGATACCTTGCTTCTAAACCCGGCCGCATCGGCGGTGGACCAGGCGCTATTGGATAAGCACTACAGGCGGAAGCATGGCGCCGGCGCGTATTACGGCCAAAAATGAGGCGCCCCCCGCCAGCGACGAAGCCTCCACGGCGCCGGCCGTAATGCCGACGGCCAGCCCTGATCGCCGCGAAAGCATGCCGCCGTCCGCCGCGGCGCCGTAAAACCCGGCTGGTACGGCCCGCGGCTCGGGCAGGCGCTGGCGTTTCCACGCGGTATCGGTATGAATAGGGGTTCCTGGTCCGTCAATTCCGAGGAGTGATGCTCTGCCATGAGGGTTTTAGTCACGGGCGGCGCCGGCTATGTCGGGTCGCATGCAGCGCGGTTGTTGCAGCATTCGGGACATCAAGTCTGGCTCTACGACAACTTGTCCAACGGCCACCGCGGCGCCGCGCAGGATCGGGTGTTGATTGTCGGCGACCTGCACGACCGGCCGCGATTGGAGGCGATCTTCCGCGAACACGCGATTGAAGCCGTCATGCATTTCGCCGCCTCGGCGTACGTCGGCGAGTCGGTCGTACAGCCGGCCAAGTATTACTACAACAACGTCGTCGGCACGCTCTCGCTTTTGGAAGCCATGCGGGCCGCCGGCGTTCAGCGGATCGTTTTTTCCAGCACCTGCGCGACCTACGGCGTGCCGAACGTCGTGCCGATTACCGAAGCCGAAAAGCAAGCGCCGATCAATCCCTACGGGTTCACCAAACTGGTGATCGAACGCGCCCTGGCCGATTACGCACATGCGTACGGCTTCGGCTACGCGGCGCTGCGGTATTTCAACGCCTCGGGCGCGGCCGATGACGGGTCGATCGGCGAGGATCATGATCCTGAAACGCACCTCATTCCGCTCGTCCTGCAAGTGGCCCTGGGGCAGCGAGATGAAGCGCTCGTCTTCGGCGTCGACTATCCCACGCCCGACGGGACGTGCATCCGCGACTACATCCATGTGGACGACCTGGCGACCGCCCATCTGGCCGCGCTCGAGCGGCTCGAAGCGGGGACGCAGCTCAAGCTGAACCTCGGCACCGGCGCCGGCGCGAGCGTCATGGAAGTGATCGACGCCTGCCGCCGCCTCACCGGGCGCCCGATCCCGCACCGCATCGTCGAACGGCGGCCGGGCGATCCGCCGGAGTTAGTCGCCGATGCGACGCAAGCCCGGCTCACGCTGGACTGGACGCCCCGCTACGTCGGCATTGAGCCGATCGTGCGGAGCGCGTGGCAGTGGCATCGATCGCACCCCGACGGCTTTGGGGATTGATGCCCTGTGCGGAAACGTATCCGGACCGCCGATTTGCCAGCGGATTGCGGAAATACGCATGGCGCCTGGCCGGTTATTCCGCCTTTTCGGGCGGCCCGCCTTCCGGCCAGCCGTGCGGGCGTTTGCCTATCCGCAGACGTTTCGCCGCGCCGTAGCTATAATGCAAGACTCTCCGGCAGTCTGGCCGGCGAATCCGGAACACGCCCCCGCTGTGGGGCGGCCATGGCACCATTGATCGACTTCTGCGAGGCGGCGCTCACGCTATGTCTACTCGTGTCACCCTGGCGGCGGCGTTTGTGCTCGTCGCCGCGTCGTGCGGATCGGCCCAGACCATGCGGTTCAACACCAACGTCGGCAGCTTCGACATGGTGCTGAACCCGAATAACGACCCCGCCCTGCAGCCGCTGGTGGACAACATCGTCGCCTATATCGGGCTGGGGCGCTACCACTTCACGGCCGTCAACCGCGCGGTGGAAGGAGACGCCGGCACGGCGGACGACTTCGTGCTTCAGATGGGCGGCTTCACGGCGTTTCCGCCGCTACCCGACTTGTGGGCGAGAATGCACAAGCCGGTCGAGGCCCTCGACCCGGTAACCGTCGACGCCAATGACGATGGCCAGGTCGATTTCAGTTTCGATCCCAACACCCGCGGCACGGTGTCGCTGGCGCTGCGTTCCGGCCAGCCCAATAGCGGCACGAGCAGCTTTTTCATTAACCTGAAAGACAACAGTTCGATTCTCGACTCGCAGGGCTTCGTGCCCTTTGCGCGGATCGAGAACATGGAGACCGTGGACCGCATTATGCAGCTCACGCAGCGCGATCTGAGCAATCTGGCCGGCCAGTCGGGCAGCGCCGCGTTCACGGATGTGCCGATCGCCGAGGATGGCCGGATCGTGGTGCTCAAGAGCATCACGGTCGCCGAGGCGCCGTCGGACTTTTCGTTCGTCGGGCCGATCGTCAACGCACTGCGGACGATCAACTTCAGCGCGTCTACGTCGCCCGCACCGGCCGCGCTGGCGGCCCAGCAGTCGTCGCTGGCGGCGGAGAATCATGCCGCGTCGATTTCGGCGGTTCCTGAGCCGTCCACCGTCGCGCTCAGCCTGGCGGGCATGTTCGAGACGTTCCTGGCGGCGCGGCGACGGCGGCAATAACCGCCCGGCCGGGCGCCGCATGTTCCCGGGCTAGGGCGTGGGAATGACGCCGGTTTCCTCGTCGATCGTGCCGACTCGCGTCACTGTGCCCGTGTTCCTCGCCTGCACGGTCGCTTCGTCTTGGAGCGTGAAGACGCCGGCGGTCTCCTCCAGCAGATAGTCCTGCGAGCCGCCGTTGGCGACGTTGGCGTCCAGGTCGAGCCGCGTGCGCGAGCCGGCCTCGCGGTTGTCCATCTCAAACGCCGGGCCGGCGCCGCCGTTGTTGAAAGTGTTGTTTCGCACCGTGGCGTTGAGCGTTGCGCCGCCCGCCACCTGGAAGTTGGCCGCGGCGTCGGCCGAGCTGGCGGTGACCGTGTTGTTCTGCAGCAGCATGGTGACGGTCTTCGCAGAGGCGTCGGCCGTCTGCAGCCGAATGGCTTCATCCGTGCCGTTATGGGTGACGGTGTTGCCCGAGACGGTCAGTAATACCTGCGTGGCGTTCTGGTCAACATTCAGCAGCACGCCCTCGAGCGCCGTAGCGCCTTGCGTGATGGCGTTGTTCGTGAAGGTCAATCGCGACGTGGCGCTGGAACTCGAATTGAAGTCGAGAGCCTGGCCGTTCGCGCTGGACAGCGTCATGCTATTGAGCGAGACGTTCGCGGCGTTGGTGATGCGGACGGCGTCGCTGGTCGCACCGGCGCCGATGGCAGATACGTTGCCGTCGTTGATGGCGACCGTCCCGCCCCGCACGTCGTCCAAGACGACGCCCGCGCCGCTCACGCCGGCGGCGCTGACCGACTCGAACGTTGCGCCGGCGCCGCCGATCTGAACGTCGTTGAGGTTCAATGCCGTGCCGCCGGTGGTCGTCAGCGTGTTGCCCGTGCCCTGGACGGTGAGATTGTCAGTGTTCGTGGCGGTGAACGCGGCGCCGGTCGTCGTCGTCACGTCCAAGGCGTCGAAGCGCACGCCGCCGTTGGCGTTGTTGTCAACCTGCACGCCCGTGTTGGCGCCGGTCGACAGCGTCGTTTGGCTGGCGAAGCGGACGGTCGTGTCGGTATTGCCGATCACCTGCACGCCTAGGCTGTTTGTGCCGGTAATGGTGTTGTTGAACGTGATGCTGCCGCCCGTGTTGGCCGACACGAGCACCGGGCGCGACGAGGCGCCCGTCGTCGTCACGTCGCCGCTGATGGTGAAGGCCTGCACGTCGCTGGCGGTGATGCTCACGGCATTGCCGGCGCCGTTATAGTCGATGTCTGCATTGGCGAACGTGAACGTGCCTTCGGAGTTTCCGGCGACGGCGATGGCGGCCGTCGTGCCGGACAGCTCGACTTCGTCGTTGAAGGTGTAGGCGCCGTCGGCGTTGTTAAACGACAGGCCAGCGCCGCTACTGGCGTCGATCACGCCCTGGTTGTTGGTTAGCTCGGTAAAGGCGAGCGTGCCGGTGTGGCCGTTGCGAACGTCGAGCACCGTGTTGTTGGCATTCTGCACAATGCGGCCGGTGAGCGTCATATTCGCGTCGCCGCCGTCGAAGAGCATGGTCGTCCCGCTGGTGTTGCTGAACTGGGCGTTCTGCAAGGTCAGCACTGCGTCCGACCCGTTTTCCACGGATACGGCATTGACCGTGCCCGCCAGTTCCACTTCGTCGTTGAAGGTGTAAACGCCGTCGGCGTTGTCGAATTGCAGGCCGTCGCCGCGGTCGGCCGCGACGACGCCGGCGTCGGCGGTCAGTTCCGTGAACGTGGCCGATCCGCTATGGGCGCCCAGCACGCTGACGGCGGAGGTCGTGGCGACGGCCGTGCTGCCGGCGCCCTGCTCGATGCGGCCGGTGTAGTTGAGAACGACCGAGCCGCCGTTGATGATGACGCTATCGCCGCCGGTGTTGGTGATCGTCGTCCCGGTGACGGTCATCGTTCCCGCGCTGTTCTCCAGGGCGATGCCGAAGCCCGAATCGTCCGGCGAGGCATTCTGCCCCTCGCGGATAGCGTTGGTTCCGTTGAGGGCGATGGCGGCCTGCGAACCGGCGCCTTGCACGCGGATGCCGCCGTCGCCCGTCGTGTTGCCGTCCCAGGTGACGTTGCTGATCGTCGCCGTGCGGCGCGTATTCTGCAGGTTGACGCCGACGCCTTCGCCGTCGGAACTAGTGATGCGATTGATGGTAATGGTTTCGGTGATGTTGTTGCCCGACGGCTCGGTGACCGAAGTCAGCAAGATGTCGTCATCGTCGTCGTCGGCGCCGTCGCCCACGCTGCTGAAGGCGACCGTGTCGATGGTCGGGGTGAACAACACCCGCTGGGCGCCGTTGGAGGTTTGCGTGAGCGCCGTGAGCTTGATGCCGTAGTCGTCGGTGTTCGCGATCGCCAGCCGGTTGATGTTCACGTCGCCGACGCCGTTGGTTCCGGACACGATGGCACTGGCGCCGCCGTCGAAGTCGAAGTTGGAAACCTCGATTTCGCTCAGCCCGGTGTTGTCGGTGGTGACGCCGGCGAGGATCACGGAATTGACGTTGTCGGGATTAATGACGTCGGGCCGCTCGGCGGCGCTGGCGCCGGCGAACGTTTCGGGGAGGTTGATCGTTCCGCGTTCGCTGGTGACGATCGTGTGGACGTTGCCGCCGCCTTCGCCCAGCAGCCGCTGCTCGTTCTTGAGCGTTGCGGACTGGCCGGAATAATCGGTGTTGGCATGCACCAGGATAATATCGCCCTGTTGCGAGTTGGCGTTGATGCTGTCGAGGCTCGTCAGCGGGTTCTCGAACGTGCCGTCGCCCGTGCCGGCCGCTCCGGAAGAGCTGTTGACGTGGACGACGCGGATCGCCTGGCCGTCGACGCCGGTCAGGGCCAAGGAGCCTTCCGTGAGCGTCTGGCGCGTTGCGACGTAGGTGTTACGGTAGACGTGTTCCCGCATGCGGTCGGCGAGCGTGTGGACCCAGGAGGTGGGGCCGGAGCCGACGCGGCCGGGGGTCCAAATCACCTGGGCGATCGTGTTGGTGCCGAACACCTGATCGTCGGTGACGGTGACGCCGACCAGAAGGTCGTTCGTCAGGTAGCCCCGGACGCCCCCCTTGGCGCCGGTGTCGCTGACGTCGTCGCCGTCCATCTGGTAGCCGCCGCCGAAGACCCAGATGTTCAGGTCGAAGACGCGGGCGGCCGCCTCGAAGTCCACCACTCGCAGAGCGACGTCGGTCGGCGAAAAGAACTGCTGCCCGATGTTGTTGCCGAAGAAGTTGATGTCGTCCGTGAAAAAGCGCCGGTCGCCCGTTTTGCTGTCATCCAGCGGAATGTTGGCGTTGAGCCGCAGGTCCAGCAGCTCGCCCAAACTCTCGAGGCTGACGCCAAGCTGGTTGAAATAGTTGTCGTTGACGGTTTCCTGGCCGTCGTACCAGCCGCTGACGCCGAGAATGCGCGTATCGCCCGTCAGGAAGCTGTCGTTGTACCAGCGGTAGCCGAGGCCGGTGTTGACGCCGACTCGGCTTTCGTTGTTCACGCGGAATTGGCCGTCGGCGAAGCCCACCGCGTCGGCCATGTCGACGAACCCCAGGCGCCCGCCGACCGCCGTGTCGGAGGCCTCTTGAGCGTAGCCGCGGGTCCGGTGCTCGATGCGGAGCGGCGTCGTCCCGCTGTAGGCGCGGCCTTCGACGGCGGCGGCAAGCGAATCGCCTTCGATTGCCTGGGCAGACGTGGTGGCGCATGCTAGCGTCGCCGACAGTGCGAGCGCCCACCGAACCGGCCGTGTACGCCAATCACCGTTGAACAGACTCGACACGACAGACTCCTTTTGCCCTGTCAGGGGGAGCGATAGCCGCGGCGGCCGCTTCGGCGCGCCCGCAGAATCCGCACAAGCCGAAAAGCCGGCATAGCTTACTGGCTCTCTATCGGCGCCTTCGGCCAGCAGGAACAGTCGAAGTGGGCCGATTCTGCCGACTTTGCCGGTTATAGGGGCGTCGACCGCCCGCCGTGACGGCGGCGACGGCGCCGCGTGCGCTCGCCGCACGCTAGCAGCGCCGGCAGGGCGTTCTCGTTGCTGCGCTTTGATAGGGCGGCCTCCGGCCGACTCGCATCGACGCTCGCCCGCTCGAAAAGTGACCTGCCGTCGGAGCGGACGTTTTTCTATCTTTCCGCCGCGCGTGCTTCGAGCGGTCGCAAGGCCGGCGACGGTCGGCGCGGAGCGGCGCGAGGAGTTCGGCGACTAGCCCGTTCCTTCGCGCAGCGGCGGCAAATGAGCGGTTTTTGCACGTAACAGGACATTCCTCCATGCGGGTCTCTCGACTGCTGATCACCCTGGTTTGCTTGGGCGTGAATCCCCTACTCGGCTGCGGTTCGCGCCATGTCGTTGAAACGCCGGAGATCGGCGCCGTCGCGGTGATCGACTTGGACGCCGTGGCGGCGCGCCTCGGAAGCGATAAGCAGATCGTCCAGGCGATGGCCGAGCGCAAAACGACGCTCAACCAGCAGCTCGTCGATCTGTCCAAGTCCTACGTCGACCAGATCGAACAACGAAAGAAGACGCTCGACGAGGCCCAGCGGACCGACGTCGCCCTGGCGAGTTGGCAGCAGCAAGCCAACGCCAATCTCGCCAAGGTGAAACAGCAGGCCGAACTCGACTTGCAGCGGCATCAGGCCGAATTGGTGGCCCAATTCCGCCAGCAGATCAAGCCGACGGCTCGCAAGGTGGCGCAGAGCCGCGGCCTGTCGGTGATCGTCACCAAGAACGACGGCGTACTGTACGACTTCGCCCCGGCGGTCGATATCACCGAGGAAGTGATCGCCGAACTCGTCGCCGTGCCTGTGCCCGGCGTGGCATCGCAGGCGCCGATGGCGCCGGCCGGATCAACCACCGACCGGCATGCGGCCGCGCCTGCAAAGACGGCAACGAAGTAACCATTGCCGCCAGGGCCGACGCACGGGGGCCGACGCAAACGCAAGCCGCTATTTCGTCGCCGGGGCAATGCGCGCCGCGAAGCCGCCGTCGCGCGGCATGAAGACCTTCAAAACGCTGTGTGCAGCGACCCTCTGCGTTGAGCGCGTCACTTCGTTCGGATCGCCCGGCGTGTCTTGCCACAACTCGGCGACCCAATCGCCTTCGCCCAGGAAGTCGAGCTTCAGCTCCAACTCGCGCGGGCTGCGGGCAGTCATGCCGCCGAGGCGCCACGCGTCGCCGCTGCGGCGGGCGATGACGAGACTTCGCCCCAGCGCAGCCTCCAGGACCCGCGTCTCGTCCCAGGAAGCCGGCGCCTCGACCATGAAGTCCAGGCCCGACTGGCCGCGGTAGGCCGTTGGCGAGTCGGCCATCATCGACAGGTGGTTCTGATACACGACGTACATCGCCAACTGGTGCCCGCGAGTTCCCTGGACCGGCGGGGCGACGTCTCGCGGCTGGTAATGTTCAGGCAACACGTTCCGCACGCCCCCCTGGTGGTAGTCGAGCGGCCCGGCAAGCATGCGCACAAACGCCACGTCGAGATTGTGTTCCGGCGGCGTCCCCCGAGGATCCCACTTGTTGTACTCCTGGTTCAGCGCCGCTTCGTAACTGAGGACATTGGGCCACGTTCGTTCCATGCCCGTCGGTTTGTAGGCCCCATGAAGCGTGACGGTCAGGCGGTGCTTGGCCGCCTTCTCGGCCATCTCGTGGTAGAAGCGGACCATTTCCTGGTCGTCGCGATCCATGAAGTCGACCATCACGCCCTCGATGCCCCACTTTTCGTACGTGGCGAACGCCTCGTCAATCTGCGGCCGCAAGGCCTTCCAGTGCATCCATAGCCGCAGGCGGACGCCCTTCGCCTTGGCATACCGCAGCAATTCCGGCAAGTCGATGGAAGGGGCGGCCTGGGTGACGTCCGTCGGGCCGCTGGGAGCGATCGGTCCGCCGTACCAGGCGATGTCCAAGCCGTCGAGCGAGTGGTAAGGGATGCCCTGCTCGGCGCAGAAGTCGATGTAGTACTTCATCGTCGCCGTGTTGACGCCGGGTTGGAAGTCGACGCCGTCCAGCACGTAGTGGTTCCACCACGGGAAGGTCGTCTTGCCGGGCTTGATCCAGGACGCGTCGGCGATGGCACACGGGCGGCTGAGATGAAACACGATGTTCGATTCAAGCAGCCGGCCGGGATCGTCGCCGACCATGATGATCCGCCACGGCGTGACGAAGGGCGTTTTGCCAAGCACCTTCGCGCCACCCTCTCGGTCGGGCAGGGGCGAGAGCTTCGATACAAGCGCCCCCGGCGAGCCTTCTACGCCGGCCAGGTACATGCCGGCGTAGTCGGTGAGGTCGGCTTCAGTGACGGCGAGCCACGGCCTGCGGGGATGCACGTTCGCGGCGAGAGCATCCGTACGGTCGCCGCCGAGGATGAGCAGCGGCAACCCGACGAGCATGTCGGGCGTGATGTTCGAGACGGGTCGCGTCTCGTAATGCTTTTCGTAGGACGTGGTGTAGCTGTTCAGCGGCAGGAGCCGCGCCGCGGGATCGCCGGGGAACTCCAGCTCGGTCAGTTCATCGGCGAGGACGAAGTCGTCGATCGCGTCCTGATCGGGAATCAGGTACCGGAAGGCCAGTCCGTCGTCGAACGCCCGGATGGCGACGTCGATCTTGCGGCGGGGGGCGGCCAGCTCTTCCAGCGAAATCACGACTTCAGCGTGATGGTCGCGGGCCTGCGAAGTCTTGCCCACGGCAACGGCGTAGGTGCGGTCCCGCGTTTCCCGGCGGACGCCGACGATCTCGAGGCCATCGCGCAGCGGCGCGGCGCCGGCCAGCGCTAAACCTAATCGGCCCTGTGCAACGGCGACGCCGTCGTAGGTCATCGTGATCTCTGGCCGTCCGTCGCTATCCAGAGCCAGCGCGCCGCGCACGCGGCCTGACGGTGAGGAGGCGTCCGTAGCGACTGGCTGCTCGGCGCCGGTCGCTACGCTGGACGCGATTAGCGCACAAACTAGCGGGAGTTGAACAAGCGAGCGCATGGCGAGCCGTGGCGGCGTGAACGCCGCCGCTAAATGGGAGTGGCGGATAAGTTCGCTTTGCCGGCGGTCGGCGCGACTAGTGGCCTTTGGCGACATCGACGCCGTTCATGCTCTCGGCGCCGGCGAGCCGCGGCCACAGGTAGCCGTAGGCCCCGATTACGGCGAAGCAGAACAGCGGGACGATGAACGCGCGGGACATGTCGTACTTGTCGGCAACGGCGCCCATGAGCTTGGGCAGCACGGCCCCCCCCATAATCGCCATGACGAGGTAGGCCGAGGCCCGCTTGGCGCGGACGCCCAGGCCGAAGATTCCCAGCGCGAAGATCGTCGGGAACATGATCGACATGAAGAAGTAGCTCAGGAAGACGCAGAATACCGAGAACCAGCCGAGCTTGGCGAAGACCAGCAGGCAGACGCCGACGTTCAGCACCCCGTACAGGCCGAGGATCTTGTGGGCGGAGAACTTCCGCAGCAAGGCGGCGCCGCTGAAGCGACCGATCAAAAAGCAAATGAAGGCCAGCGAAGCAAGGTTCGCAGCGCCGTGGTTGCTGATGACGCGAACGTCTTCCTTGTTCATCTCGAACATCCCGCCGAGCCAACCGAAGCCCGGGACGCTGGCGACCGATTGCACGCCGGACTCCATCCACGCGGGAATCGGGGGAACCTGCGAGGTCATGTAATTGATAAAGAAGCTGAAGATGCCGGCCTGGGCCGCGACGTAAAGGAACTGCGCCAGGACCGACATGACGAAGTGACGATGCTTCCAGATCGAGTGCGAGGCGTTAGGATCGGCGTCGTCGAGGTGGTAGTCGTCCTCGGTCTTGATGTCGGGCATGGGAACGAAATAGAAGACGATCGCCAGCAGCAGCACGACAATGCCGACGCCGACATACGGGATGTAGAGCGTCTCGGCGCCGGTGCTCTCGCCCGCCTCGTTCTTGGAGTAGAAGTACAATCCGCCCACGATCGGTCCCAAGATCCACCCGATCCCATTGCATGACTGGGCCAGGTTGATGCGGGTGGCTGCGTACTGCTTGTGGCCGAGGACCGTGGTGTAGGGATTGGCGATCGTCTCGAGGAACGTCAGGCCGCTGGCGATGGCGCAAACGCCGACGAGGAAGGCGGCGAAGGCGGTGTTCTTGCTGACGGTTCCGGCGGCGGCGGCCTCCGAGACCCAGGTGGCGGGCATGAACCAGAAACCGCCGGCGGCGACCATCAGCAGGCCGACGATGATGCCCCCTTTGTACCCCAGCTTGATGGCCAGCCAGCCGGCCGGCAGCGCCATCAGGAAGTAACCCAGATAATGGGCGAACTGCACCCATGCCGACTGGGCGAGCGACAGGTGCAGTTCCTCCTGGA
>QEVI01000075.1 GCA_003576855.1 Planctomycetota bacterium | reverse complement strand
CTCGCCGATCTCGCCGGACTGTTCTACAGCGACGATTGGGACCACTACTGGAACTGAACCGAAAATCAAAACTTGCCACAATCCGCGACTGCACCCCCTTGGAGTTCGAGGGTTGCCGCGGCCGATCCGGCCGTTGATAATGTTCCCGCAATCGCGCCGACGTATTGCGGCGTTCAATACCAGTGCTTGTCAGGGCGCAAAGGAAACCAAGGCATGTTTCGTTCCGAATGGCGCGTGGCGCTCACCGTTTGTATCGTGCTGTCGGCGTATGCGGTCGCTGTCGCGGAGCCGATTCTCAACCACCTGCCGCACGACGCCATTGGTTTCGTGGCGGTGCGCAATCTGGCCTCCACGAATCGCAAGATCGAACAAGTCGAGCGGGTTTTCCAGCACTTGGCGCCGCAGCCCTTACCAGCGCCGCTGCCGACGCTGAAGGCCGCCACCGGCCTTGGTCCAGGGCTCAACGAAGAGGGCGATGCGCTGCTGGCCATTCTGCCCGGCAGCGACGGTGCTCGCAGCGAGCCTATTCCGCTGTTGCTCATCGCCGTCGCGGATTATGCCGCGTTTGCCGATACCATTAGCGCCGACGCCTCGGGCGAGATTTGCCGCGTGACCATCGCCGGCCAGGAAGTGCTCGCTGCCAAGCGCGGCGGCTACGCGGCCCTCATGAACGTGGACAACCGCGACCGCTTCGAGTCGCTGCTGGCAGCCGAGGCCGCCCCGTTGCGGGAATTGGCCTCGCTCGACGAGTGGTTGGCTCGGGTCGACGCGGCTGCCGTGGTAACGCCGGCTGGCGTTGATATGCTCGCCGCCATGGCCCGCGAAGACCTCGCCCGGGAAAAGGCCGAAATGGAGGAACAGCTTCGCGGCGCCCAGTTCGAAAATATGCTGGAGCAGGCGCAGCAGGGGCTGGCCATCTACGATAAGGTCCTTGGCTTTCTCGGCAAGAAAGTCGAAGGCGCGGCTATCGGGCTCGCCATCGACGACCGCAACAACGTTAAGCTGCTTACCCAACTGGTGCTCGCCGACGAGAGCGGAACAGCCGGCTCGGTTGCCTCCGGCGTCAGCGAGGGACCCTTTGCAGGCCTGCCGGACGAGTTGTTCGTGGCCGCGGCGGGCGGTCCTGTTTCCGCTGGATTCAGCGAGGCCATGGCGAAGCTCTCGCGCGGCATGCTCGAAACGTACCCCTCGGTCTACGGGTTCGAATCGCTCACCGACGACCAATGGTCAACGCTCGAGGAGTCTTGGCGAGACTCGATGAGCGGCTTGCGGCACTTCTCCCTGATCATGCTGCCCGGCACGGAGGAGGAGCCGCTGTACAGCAACGTCTATGGCGTGTTGAAGGTTGACAACTCCGCCGAGTTTCTCAAGCGGTATGCTCGCGCCATGGAAGTATGGAACGGCCTCGTGAAGAAATCCACGGCGGAACTGAAGCTCGAATATAAGATCGAGCAGGTCGAGGTCGCCGGTAAGGCGGGCGTGCTCACGTCGGCAGACGTCGGCGAAGCGGCTTACGACGAGAACGTGCCTGGCGTCCAGCGGTTGATGGAGGCGATGTTCGGCGAGGACGGCGTAATGCGAACCTACGCCGTCGCCGCAGACGAGACGACCGTCGTTCTTGCCGTTGCCGACCAGCAGCGCGCGGCAGCGGCGGTAGAGCAGGCGTTGAAGCGCGACAGGCGCCTGGGATCGGCCCCCTTGGTGCAAGCCACGACCGGCTTGCTCGATCAGCAAGCGCCTTGGCAGATGCTGATTAGCCTTCGAGGCGGCGTCTTCTGGGTCGAGCGGATCATCAACACCTTGGCGGCTCATCTGGGCGGTCGCAGGGCGCCGGACCTGCCGGAATTCCCCGAAACGCCCCCGCTAGGCGTATCCGTCAACGTGACTCGTCAGCATTTCACGGCGGAACTGGTATGGCCCGCCGAAACGCTCAAAGGGTTGGCCGTGTTCCTCGACGAGTTCATCAAGGCCTTCATGGCCGCCGCCTAGCCGGGTAGGGCCCCGACGGGCCGCCCGGCAAGCCACGTCTGAACCGGCCGCGCCCCGTCCGCTAGCACGGCCTCATACGGGTCGTCGTGCCCAGGACATGGAATAGCCGCCAGGTCGGCGCGCTTGCCGGGCGCCAAGCTGCCGATGCTGCCGTTCAGGCCAAGCGCCGCGGCCGCATCGATGGTCGCCATGCGCAGCGCTTGCTGCCGTTCGACCGCTGGATGTAGCCGGACCATGAACCGCAGCTCGTCGAGCAAGCCCAGGTCGGGGTTCGACGCGCGGCTATCCGTGCCAAGCACCACCCGCACGCCGGCGCCGAGCATGACGCGAAGCGGATAATCCTCGTGCTGGAACCAGGCATGCGTGCGGGGGCAGTAGACGACGCTCATGCGGCCGCCGCACGCGGCGATGTACTCGATTTCGTCGGCGGCGAGGTAGTTGCCGTGGACGACCAGCGTGCGAGGCGCCGACGCCAGCATCTTGAGGTAATCGAGCGGGCGCGAACCGCGAGGAATCGCAGCTTCGTCCCACATGCTGCGCATGATGAGCAAGTCGCGGAATGCGCCGTCGCCGCGCGCCAGCAATTGGAGTTCCTCACGCGACTCGGCGAGGTGCATGGCGACAGGGATGTTCCTGCGGTGGGCAAAGTCCACCATGCGCTGCAGCAACTGTGGGTGCACGGTGTAGGGCGCGTGCGGACTAAGGCCGGCCGGCGGCCGAGCAGCATCGAAACGCCGCTCGACGTCGGCGAACACCGAATCGACACGGCCGGCGGAGAAGCCGATGGCTTCCTGAAATAGCACTGTTGTCAGCCCGGCCGACCTCGCGTAAAGTTCGGCCGAGGAAGTGGCGATTTCGCCCACGGCGGTTACGCCGGCGGCGAGGCTTTCCTTCAGGCCAGCGGCAATGGAAGCAGCCGGATCCCGATCGCTCCGCTTACGCTCGGCGATGACCAACTGAATCCACGCCGGTAGGTCGATGCCCGGCCAGCCGAGCGGTCGCGCCAGCGCGCTGAACTCCAGGTGGACGTGGGCGTTGACCAGCCCCGGCAGCAGTACGACGTCGCCCAGGTCCGTGAACGGCCCCGCGCCGTGATTCCATTTGCCGACGGCCACGATCCGGCCGTCGGCGACGGCGACGAACCCATTGGCAATGGGCGGCTGCTCGACGGGCAGCACCCAACGGGCGCGCAGCGCCAAGGCGTTCATACCGCGGCCAGCGGCGCATCGCCCCGCTGCCGAGCTGTTTCCAGTTGTTCTTCCCTCGTGGGACGGTAGCTAGCCCCGCGGAATGACCACAGCATCGCCAGCGCCGCCAGGCCGCAAGCGGCGACTGTAAGGGGGCGGTAGAGCAGGGGAGACTCGCCGCCGAGGATGTATGCCAGCGGGTGTTGCGCGTCGGCCTGCACTGCGGCCGCGCAATGCTGCATGACCAGTTGCAAGCTATTGTGCAACCCGTGCAACAAGATGCAGGGCCAAAGACTGCCGCTCTGCACCGCGACATAGCCGATGACCACGCCCATGACCGTGGCATTGATCTTTTGGTGCAGGAACGGATGGACCAGTCCAAAGGCCACGGAAGACAGAACAATCGCCCACCATTTGTGTCCGACGTGTCGCAGCCCCGACAACACGAAGCCGCGAAATGCGATTTCTTCGCACAACGCCGGGACGACGGCGATCAAGAGCACGGCAACGAGGAAATGGGGGGCGCCGGCTAGCGCGCTTTCGATGCCCTTGGCGGCCGCCTCGGTTTCCTTGGCGATTGGGTATACCTTGGCGATATGCTCGGCCAATCGCACGACGACCGGATGCATCAGCAGGGCCACGCCCGCGGCCGCCCACAAGTGGCGCCATAGCGGCGTTCGCTCGAGCAGCAGCGTTCGACCCGGCCGGCGGGTGAGCACGATGGTCATCAGCGCGGCCGGCGCAAAGATACAGGCGAGTTGGCTGATCAACACGGCTCGGGCCAAGGCGCCGAAGTCCAGCGGGCCCCCTTGATGCACCGAGAGCGCGACGCTGATGAAGAACTGCACCACAAGAATAATCGCCACGCAAAGCACGCCTTGCGCGAAACTGGGCGTCTCGCCGCGGTCGCGCACCAGGTGAACCAGCCACCTGCCGAGTTCCAGCCGCTCGCTTTCGCGAAACAGCACCGACTCGCGGTTGAACTGCTCCTCGGCCCAGCGTATCGCCAGCAAACAGCAAAGGCACGTGACGGCGATCGGCGCAATGAACAGCCCGGGCGCCGGATACTGCCCCTCGATGAGCGCCCGTAGCAGAAGCGTCAGCCCGGTTAGCGGAACCAGGCTATTGCCCAAATTCAGTTCGACGCCGGGCGACATCGGCAGCATCATCAGCGGCATCGTCACCAGCATCAGCGGCATCAGGTAGTACTGCCCTTCTTTGGTGCTGCGAGCCAGCGCCGCACAGGCCAGGCACAGCGCGCTAAACAGGGCGGATATGGGGATCAGCGCCGCGCCTAGCCAGAGCAGCGAGACGGCCGGCGGCAGCGAGAGCGCATGTTCCTGGCCGAAGGCCGGAATCTGGCTGAGTTGATCGATGACGAACTTGCCCGTCAGTCCCAGGCTAGCCAGGTTCAGCAGCGCCGTGATGGAGCTGAACGTCATGACCGTCAGCAACTTGCCCCAGACGATCTCGCGGCGCAGCGCGGGGCTGGTAAGGAGCGTTTCCAGCGTCCCGCGTTCCTTTTCGCCGGCGCACAGGTCGACTGCCGGGTAAAACGCACCGGTCAACGCCCAAATAAACACGAAAAACGGCAGTATCTTCGACCACACGGCGGCCTGGCGCTGCTCGGCCTCGGCCATGTCGCGCGGCCGCAGTTCGAACGGACTGGTGGCTTCGACGGGCACGTCGCTGGCCGTGAGATTGACCTCGGTGACGTCGCTCCGCCAGCGGCGCAACACCTGTTCCACACGGAGTTGCGTAAGCTGCGACTTGTCGTTGGCGGAATTGAACAGGATGATCGGCTCTGGCAGGTCGGCGGCGTCGCCCGCTTGGCGCTCCAGCAGCGCCCGTCGCACTTCGCGGAGCCGCTCTTTGAAGCCGGTCGGAAATACAAGTACCGCCTCGACCTGGCCCGAATCAAGCAGTTGCCGGGCCGCGTTGTCGAACGCGGCTTCGTCGGTTTCAGTTTCCGGCAATTGGCCGTCGGCGGCGCCTTCGGTGCGCAGCCGTTTGCCCTTGCGGAGGTCCTGCTCGAGGGCGGGAAAATCGCGGGCGGACACCAATTCCAGGCTGTCGCGCTGATCGGGGCGCTCGAACAACGCCGCGTCGAACCGCCCGTCGTCCAGCAATTTCGGCAGCCAATCCACGCCATGGAGCTGCCTGCCGCCGACGACCAGCACCTTGGCCGTATGATCGCGCAGGAACTGCGTAAGTTGAAAGAAGCTTGTGCCGAGCAGCGGGTACAGCAGCAGCGGCAAGACGGCGATCAGAAACAGCGTCCTTCGATCGCGCAACTGGTCGCGCATCTCGCGGTGGTAGATCAGGCTGACGTTCTTCCACTGCATAGGGTTCGCGGGGCTTTTCGGTCGGGCGCTTGTGCGATGACGTTGCTTCGCCGATCGCCGCCGCGGCAATCGGCCGAGTCAGCGGTTGCCGGTCGCCAGCTCCTTTTCCTGGTTGCTGATCAGGTCGAAAAAGACTTCTTCCAGGTCCGGCTGATTATAGCGGTCGCGGAGCTCCTCGACCGAGCCTTCGGCGAGCAACCGGCCATGGTGGACGATGGCGATGCGATCGCACAGGCGCTCGGCTTCCCGCATAATATGCGTCGAAAAGACGATGCATTTGCCTTGGTCCCGCAATTCGGCCACTGCTTGCAGCAAGGACCGGGCGACCAGAACGTCGAGACCGTTGGTGGCTTCGTCGAAGATCAGCACCGGCGGGTCGTGGACGATCGCCCGAGCGATCGACACCTTCTGCTTCATGCCGGTCGACATCTTGGCCCCGAGCAGGTCGCGGATCTCCTGCATCTTCAGGCGTTCGAACAGCAGCTCCATCCGCTGGCGCAGCGGCTCGTCCTCCATGCCGTAAAGGCGGCCAAAGTACTCCACCATTTCCCAGGCGGTCATGCGGTCGTAGACGGCAGTATTGGCCGACATGAAGCCGATCGTCTTCCGCACCTGGGCGGGCCGCGTCACGACGTCGAAGCCGTTGACGAGCGCCGTCCCGTGCGTCGGCTGCAGCACCGTGCTGAGTATGCGCAGCGCCGTGGTCTTCCCTGCGCCGTTGGGACCCAACAGACCGTACACTTCGCCCCGCGTGGCGGTGAACGATAAGTTTTCAAGCGCCACGAACGGCCCGCGATGAAGATCGGCGTAGACCTTTGTCAGATGGCGTGCTTCGATCATAACGGCCAGCGTCGGCGTCCGGTGCAAGCGGCTTGTCGGGCGACAGCGACTAACGATCCAGCAGATGGTTTGACGGCCGGCCTGGCGCCATTTCGGCCGACTTGCTGGCCTAAGGGCCCCCGCTTTCCGCAGGGTTTTGCCGGCCGCCCATCTTGTAGCGTACCAGCGGGCCCGCGTCCTGTCTGCGCAAGTGGCCGCAGCGGCTTAGCTTACGACCGGAAGTGGGTGCAGATTGAAGCGGCTGTGCCGGTCGATCGACGCGGCCTCGCGGCGCTCGTCCACGAGCTCGTAGAAGACGTTTCGCTGCCGCGGCGTGAAGCCAAGCTCAGTAATTGCCGTGCGGATTTGTGCAAGCGTCAGATGGTGGACGGTTCCGGCCTGGGCCACGACGTTTTCCTCGATCATCAGCGAGCCCATGTCGTTGGCGCCGTGGATCAGCGCGAGCTGGCCGACTTTCAGCCCTTGAGTAACCCAGCTCGACTGGATGTTGGCGAAATTATCGAGGTACAGCCGCGCCACCGCGTTGGTCTTGAGGTAGTCGAACGCCCCCGCGGGAGGGATGTGCGACATCCCCGTGTGTTCCGGCTGGAAGGTCCAACAGATAAAAGCGGTAAACCCCCCCGTTTCGTCCTGGATCTGGCGGAGCCGCTCCAGGTGCTCGATTCGTTCCTCCAGCGTTTCCACGTGGCCGAACATCATCGTCGCCGTGCTGCGACCCCCAAGCTGGTGCCACACGCGATTCACGTTCAGCCAGTCGTCGGTGAGCACCTTGCCGCGGGTGATGGCCTTGCGGACGCGATCGACAAGGATCTCCGCGCCGCCTCCGGGGATGCTCCCCAGGCCTGCCGCCTTGAGCCGCTCCAGCACGGCTGGCAACGAGAGCTTGGAAACCTTCGTGAAATGATGAATCTCCGGCGGACTGAAGCCGTGAATGTTCACCTGCGGAAAACGGGCCTTGATCGAATAGAGCAGGTCTTCGTACCACTCCAGGCGGAACTCCGGGTGGAGGCCTCCTTGCAGCAATATCTGTTCGCCGCCCAAATCAATTGTTTCTTCAATCTTGTCGAAGATCTCCTGCTTCGACAGGACGTACCCCTCAGGCGATTTCGGCGGACGGTAGAACGCGCAGAAATCGCACACCGCCGTGCAGACGTTGGTGTAGTTGATGTTTCTATCGATGTTGTACGTGCGGTAGCTCTCCGGATGCAGCCGCAGCGTCGCTTCGTTGGCCGCACGCCCGATGGCGGCCAGGTCGTGGCTTTCCAACAGGCGCAGCCCTTCTTCGGGCGTAAGTCGCTCGCCGGCGGCCGCTTTATCCAATAGGCTGTTCAGGCTTAACGTTGCAATCATGGAAGCGCAGTTGAAAGGCCGGCGGTATCAGGGCAAGCTGGGCGGCGCGCCGGAAAAAGCGATCCAGTCCCAGCCGTTCACGCTCGTCGAGTTGGAAATTCAGGCTGTCTCGCAGATAGCGGAGAACCAAATCGAACGGGATGCCCGTGCGGGCTGACTGCTCCAGCGCGATTTGCTCGATCTCGCTGCGTCCCCGATCGCGGGCAGCGTCGAGTGCCGCCTCGATCTCGGCCGCGTCCACCCCTGGCCGGGCGGCCCACACGGCGAAGACGAACGGCAGCCGCGTCGCGCGCACCCATTCTTCGCCCAGGTCCCACGCGCCATAGAAGCCGGCGTACTCCGAGCGGATGGCTCGGTCGCCGATCACCAGCACGGCGTCGGCCGCCGTCTTGTCCGGCGTGCAGTCGATCGGCAGCGGCTCGATCCGCGGTCGCACGCCGAACCGATCCGCCAGGAGAACCTGGGCCAACGCCGCGCTCGTGCGGGACCCCTCGTCGAGGGCCAGCGTGCGGACCGACGACGGCGGCTTGCGAAACAACACCTTCACGCTCAGCACCGGACCGCGGCAACCAATGCACGCCGTGGAAACAATCGACCACTCCGGATGACGCGCGATCTCGATCGACGGCGCCAGGGCCACATCCAGTTCGCCGGCGGCGAGCCGGTCGGCCAAGCGGCTCGGGTGATCGAACGACAGCTCCGCCCCGGGCAGCAACTCGAGCAGGCCCCGCACCAGCGGGACGGTATTCAGATAGGACACGGCGCCAATGCGGAGCGACGGCGGCGGGGCTTCGTGCGGAAATGTCATCAGGCTTGGTACGAAAAACGGCGGGAATGCGGGAGATTATAGGCCCACAGGATGCAGCCGCCTAGTTGCACGGGCGGTGCTACGGTATGACCGCACAAAGCCGCCGGGATTAACGCGAGAGCCGAGCCTGAGCGCCGGGTCGGAGGCCGCCGCGCTGGCGGGCGGATCAAACCTCCAAGCGGCGAAACGAGCGGAGCCCGCCTCGAAGCGGCAGAATCGTCACCAAGGCCGCCAGCACGATCGACGCCGCAAGGCCCAGCAGCAACCACAATCGCAGGTACGATGGCTGCAACAACCGGGGCGGCATTTCGTCTTTGCCGGCCAGCAGGAAAAAGTGGCAAGGCAGGGCGGTCAGCAGCACGACGGCCATGATGTACAGCGCGCTGAGCACCAGGTTGAGCGTCCCGCCGAACCCCGCGGCGATCTTCGACGGGGACTGCTCGCGGAAGTTCGGCATCATGGCGCCGAAGCCGACGGCCATCCCGGCGAGTCCGATGCACAGCAGCAAGCAGATAAGCTGATGTACGGCGACCACCATCGGCGACACGTCGAGCATCACGTCGCTGACGCCGACCAGCGCCGCGCACGGCAGCCACGACCCGCACGCGGCGAACAGGAATTTGCCCCAGAGGATCGTGTCGCGTTCGACCGGCAACAGGCTGAGAATCCAGAACCGCCGCCCTTCGAGACTAATCAACGGATAGATGAAACGCGTCGTAAACGTGCTAAGGATCAACCCGACGACGGCAAGGTTCAGAAAGCTGACGATATTCACCCAGGTCGCCACGTTGATGTCGGACTTGTGTTCGCGAAAGCGGTCCACGTTCGCGAAATAGAGCAGCAGCAAGCCGAAGAAAATCAAGAACTGCGACCATTGCACGGGATCGCGCCGAAACAGCCGCAGGTCCTTCAAGATCAACAGCTTCGTCTGCCGCGGGAACATAAACAGCATCGCCGCCGCGATGCGGTCGACCCAGGCGAGCGTCAACTTGGGCCGCTTCGTTCGCCGTGCGTGCAGCTCCCAATAGCTGGGCCGAAATAGGCGTTTGCCGAGCCACACGATGCACAGGTGAAGAGCCAGCGCGTTGGAGACCAAGACGACCAGGTATTTTCCCGCTTCGAACCAGGGCAGGTCGCGCGGGTTGTTGTGCGATCGCCGCACCGCCTCGATCAGGGCGTTGCTCAGCCAGGTGCTGGGAAGCCACTCGCCGCGGGCGAAGCGAAATCGCTTGAGCGTGTCCTTGAACCATGAATTGCCGAGGAATTCGGCCTGCGAGAACTCGAGCGTCTTCCAAATCGACTTGTACGCGACGACGATGATCGCCAGCGCAATGGCGCCCACAATGATGCGCCTTAGCGCGGGCAAGCGATAAATCAGCACCAGGCAGCAGACCGCCCCCAGCGAACACGGGATGTAGGCAAACGCCGCCATCAACGGCAACAGGTACGCGAAATAGTACCAGGGCGCGTTGGCCACCAGCCCGTAGGCCAGCAGCATGGGGCTGGCCAGCAAAAAGAAGCCCCAACTGCTGAACAGCAAGGCTTCTTGAAATCGGTAGTACACCAGTCGCTCGTCGCGCACCGGCAACGTCATCAGAAACGCCGTCTCGCGAGACGGATACAGGCCGCCGTACAGGATGATGCCGGATGAAAAAATCAGCATCACCTGCAGCGACAGGAAGAACAGCGGGAAGACGAACAACATCGTATCGGCGTGATACCGCGAACCAGGCGACTCGACGTAACGAATGACGAAGTCGAAGCCCTTGTAGAAGAGCATGAACAAGCCGAACCAGAAGAACAGGCTCAGCCCGACGACGAGCGACGTCCGCAATCTCGCGTTGGCGATCACATGCCGCAGGTGGGCTCGGAGCACCTCGATCCGCAGCCGCCAGAAGATTTGGCCTTCGCGCTCGTGTGTCGGCAAAGCGCTTACCAGCGCCGCAAGTTCCGCGTCGAGGGCGTTGCCGTCGTTCATCGGTGGAATGCCCTCGGCCTGGCGTCTTCCGGCGTAGCGACAACGGCGTCGCCCCGTGGAAACGATCTTCGCATGTTCGCGTTCATCTGCCGGGGCTCAGCTTTCCATGAGGGCCAGGTATAGCGATTCTAACGTCTCGCCGCGATTGGGCAGCGCGTGGCGGAGAGCTTCCAGCTTGCCCTCGAACACGATCCTGCCGTTGCGCATGACGCCCACGCGATCCGCGATTTCCTCGGCCACGTTCAAGGTGTGGGTCGACATCAGCACGATCTTGCCCGACTCGGCGTACTGCTTTAGCAGGTCTTTCACCAGGCGGATGCTATGCGGATCGAGTCCAACCATCGGCTCGTCCACCACCAGGATCTCCGGCTGGTGAATCATGGCGGCCGCAAATACGGTCCGCTGGCGCATGCCGTGCGAATAGCTTTCGGTGAGCTGATCGATGAATTCGCCCAACTGGAACCGCTCGGACTCGCGCTCGACCGCTGCCCGGGCCGCCGGTTCCGGCATGCCGTACATATCGGCCACGAACCGTAGGAACTCACGGCCCGACAGCTTCTCGTACAAAAACGGCAGATCGGGCACGTAGCCGATCAGACGGCACACCTCGCGCGGATGTTCGACCACGCTGTAGGGGCCTACGAAGATGGTTCCCGACGTCGGTTTGAGCAGCCCGACGAGCATCTTAATCGTCGTGGTCTTGCCGGCGCCGTTATGGCCCAGCAGCGCGAAAAGCTCGCCGCGCTGTAGCGAAAGATTGAGATCGTCCACGGCGACGCGACTGCCGTAGGTTCGCGTTACGTGGTCGAAGCGGAGCATCTAGGCGCAAGCGGAGTGTCGGCGTTTGCGTGACGGTGTTCGAGGCGTCGAGCCCGCTTGTGATTACAGCATGTAACGCGGCGCTTAACTAGGGCGCCCGTCCGACCGCCGGACTCGACGCCGGCTCACTGGGACCCGCGCCGGGCGTCCTGCTCATGCCGGCGGCGTCTTGGTGGGCGGGCGGCCGCGGTCGATTGAGCAAATTGCGCCAGGGGCCTTGGTACTGCGGATTGTCGCGCAGCCACTGCTCGCCCAACCGCCGTCTCTCGGCCCGATCGGGCCATTGCTCCGGCGGCAGGTGCTTCAGCCATGGCGGCGTCCCATAGCCGCCGTACCGTCCGCGTCCTCCGCGCATCCACGAGCGGTCGCCCGGACCATAGCCGCTCAGTTGCAGCCGTCGGCCGACTTCCGCAGCCTCGGCATCCGGCAGCCGCACGAACCGCAGCTTGGACGTGGATATGATCACGTCTTGCTGGAGCACAACCCCGTCCGATACCCGCACCCAGGCAACGGCCTGCAGTCGTGCGTCATCCGGTACGCCCGGGGCAGGCGGCCCCATAAACTCGACGCGCATGGTGCGGTGGTTTTCTTCGCCGAACTGGATTGTTTCTATGCCGGTCACTTCGACGTCGACGGTCTCCACCGGCGCGCTGGGCGCGCGGAACGGGTTGTAAACCTCCTCGGACCACCGCCGTCCCACGTAGAGGTAGGGGAGCTTCGCATCCGGCAAAAGCGCTTCGCTCAGGGCCCCCTGGTCTCCGATGGGGACGCGGGGCTCATAGGTGACCTCGCCGAAGTGGACCTTCAGTTCCAAAAACGCGCCGTTCACCTGGCCGCTCAGATTCAAGACGGGGCTGATATCGTTGAGCGATACGCTGCTGGTGAACCGGGAGAAGTTGTCGAGCGAGTCGAATTCCAGCCGCGTCGACGCTTCAAACTTCATGCGCCCGATGTCGCCCACGACTCGCCGCATCAGCGCCGGTAGCAGATCCAACAGCGGCACGTCTTCCAACTGAACGCGGTTGATGATGTTGGTCGTGTGCAGCACGCCCGGCATGCGGACGCTGGCGGCGTGCCCGACGTGCCGGTCGCCCCAATACACTTTCCAAGCGACGGGCACGCCGTCCTGGTATCCGGCGGCCAGCGGCGGCTCCCCCTCGTGGAACGAAGGTAGAATCTTGTCCACCATCAGCCAGGTCATGCTCCCTAGCCAGAGCACGATTACGGCGCTTACGAATACTCGGTTGGCCATGCAGGGTTGCCCCCCACCTGCCGTAGTGAAGACTGACCGCCCGGCAGCCGCCGCGATCGGCCAGCAGCCAATTCCGCGTCCGGGCGGCGAAACGTTCCCCCCCGGATCGTCTCGCGGCTTCATGATACCGCACCGAGTGTGACGAGGCTAAGAGTTTTTCGACCCCGGGAAGACAGGGATGCGGCAAACTGCACGTGAATGCCTAGATTTCCGCGGGCGCGGCGGCCGAAAGGCAGGCTGAGGAGAACCGCTCTTGGGCGGCGAACCCGGCGGCGACGGCGTGCGTCCTCAAACAAGAAACCGGGAGACGTGGCCGCACAATCGGCGGTGGCGGTAAATCCGGCAGAAGCGGCACAATGCTTGCAGGAGCGTGCGGTCTTGCCGTATGTCCTGCTTGTGGATTCGCAGGCGCAGGGCGATGCCGGGGGGCTCGCCACGGGCCATGGCCGATGCGGCGATTCGTCGCCAGGGCGGCCCGAGTTCAAGTGCATGCACTGCCTTGGCTCACGCCGCGCGTTTAGCCACAAATTGCGTTGAAGTCAGCCCCTGCCTGCGGTACTCTGAACACTCGCCTGGCATAACGCTCACTCATGCCGGCGAACCTAGAAGGAGATAGGTTGTCTATGGCTTCCATTTACTTTGTCCAAGAATGCCCGACATGCGGTAGGAACTTGCAAGTTCGCGTCGAGTACATGGGCAAACGAGTGGTCTGCCAACACTGCAAGGCCAGGTTCGAAGCCTGCGATCCGGCTTCCGCGGCTTATCCGCCCATGGAGTCCAGTCTGTCGCTATTGGCGCGCGCTGATCAACTCATCGAAAGTGCGCTCAACAGCCAGGCCCGCACCGCCGGATAGGCTAGCGCCGGAGGGCGTTTGCGCGCCTGGACTTTGGCGTTGCACCGCTTAGGTGGCGCTCGGGTCAAGCAACTGTGCGAAAGCCGCGCCCGTCGCGCTGACTATGGCCGGGCTAGCCGCTGCAGATCGCCGAAGAAGTCCGGATACGTTTTGGCGGTGCACGACGGGTCGTGAATGACGACGTTCGGCGTCCGCAGCCCGGCGATTGCGAAGCTCATGGCCATACGGTGATCGTTGTACGTGTGGATCGCCGCGCCTCGCGGGCCTCCTGGCGGCGGCTGAATCACAAGGCCGTCTTCAGATTCATCGACCGCGGCGCCGAGCTTCCGCAGTTCGCAAGCCGTCGCCGCGATTCGATCGGTTTCCTTGTGCCGGATGTGCCCCACGTTGCGGACGCGCGTCGGCCCCTCGGCGAACAGCGCCACCACGGCCAGCGTCTGCACCGTATCGCTGATTCCGTTCATGTCCACGTCGATGCCGCGCAACGGGCGGCCTTCAACCGTAATGCAGTTCGGCCCGTACCAAACCTTCGCTCCCATCTGCGCGAGGCAGTCGCAAAAGGCGACGTCGCCTTGCAGCGCGTCGCGGCTCAAGCCGTCCACCGTGACTCGGCCTCCGGTGACGGCTGCCGCCGCGAAAAAATAGGACGCAGCCGAGGCGTCAGGCTCGATGTCATACGTCCGCCCACGATAGCGGTCGGCGTGGGACACGCCGATGGCGGCGTACTGGCCCTCGACCTGGCATCGGCCGCCAAACGCGTCCATCACGCGAATCGTCATGGAAACATAGGGAACGGATACCAACGCGCCATCGACAAGCACCCGCACCGGCGAGCGAGCATAGGGCGCCGCCATCAGCAGACCGCTGAGGAACTGGCTGGAGATGTCGCCGCGAATGCCAGCGTCGCCGCCGGCCAGTCCGCGGGCCCGTACCAAAACCGGCGGGCAATTGCCGGGGCCAAGGCATGTTACGTCGCTGCCAAGCGCGTTTAGCGCATTGGCGAGGTCGCCGATCGGCCGTTCGCGCATGCGATGAACGCCGTCCAGGCGGAATGTCCCTTGGCCCAAGGTCGCCAGTGCGGTGAGGAATCGCATCGTCGTGCCGCTGTTGGCCACGAACAATTCAGCTTCGCCCGCGGTGATGTCGCCGTTGCAGCCGTCGACGATCAACGTCCGGCCGCCGTCGTCGGTGGTAACGGCGACCCCCAGCCGCCGCAGGGAGGCGATCATGACCTGGGTGTCTTCGCTGTCCAGCGCGCCGCGGAGCACCGAACGGCCCTGGGCGAGCGCCGCGCAGACCAGCGCCCGGTTGGTGATGCTCTTGGACCCCGGCGGGCGCACCGTGGCCTGGATCGGACTGGCGACCGGCTGGATTTCGATGGCGTCTGTCATCTACGCGCTCGCAAACCTGGATCGTCCCCGCTGGCGGGAAGCGGCGTTGAACCGTCCAGCATAACAAAACCGCCCGCCTTTCGCCGGGCCGACCGCTGTCGCGTTCCAGGCGGCTTTCGCTATGCTGATAGGAGCACGTCGTGACGCATCCGACGTGGTTGCCGTTTTCGCCATCGGCTTACTCGCACGCGGCTGCCGCCTGGCGCCGCGCAACTGGCGCAATCCTTGGCTCTTCTTCCTGTTCCGTACGCGTAGTGCCATGAGACGACCAAAGTCCGGCGGCGGTTTGGCCGCCATTACTTACACGTTGCGCAAGGGCCGTGAGGCGGGCGGCATCTGGAAGCTGTGGAAAGCAATGCGCACCAAGAACGCCTGCAAGACGTGCGCGCTGGGCATGGGCGGCCAACGGGGAGGCATGGTCAATGAACTGGGCCATTTTCCGGAAGTCTGCAAGAAGTCGCTGCAGGCCATGGTCGCCGACATGCAGGGGGCCATCACCGCCGACTTCTGGAGCAAGTACGGTCCAGCCGAGTTGCGCGCCTTCTCGCCGCGGGAACTGGAAAGCTGCGGCCGACTGACTCAGCCGGTGCTGTATACGCCCCAGTTGCGCCGTTATCAGCCAATCTCCTGGGAAGAGGCTTTCGGCCGCATCGCCGCCAAACTCGACGATCTCTCCCCGGACGAAACGTTCTGGTACTTCAGCGGGCGAAGCAGCAACGAAGCTGGGTTCCTGCTGCAGTTGTTCGCCCGCTTGTATGGAACCAACAACGTCAACAACTGCAGCTACTACTGCCACCAGGCGAGCGGCGTGGGTCTGGTCAGCGCCACCGGCAGCGCCACGGCGACGATCACGCTCGAAGACGTCGACCAAGCCGACATGGTGTTCGTCATCGGCGGCAATCCGGCCAGCAACCATCCACGGCTGATGCGCACCCTCATGACGCTTCGTCGCCGCCGCGGGCAAGTCGTCGTGATCAATCCGATCGTGGAAACCGGCTTAGTCAACTTCGCCGTGCCGAGCGACGTCTTCAGCCTGCTGTTCGGCACGAAGATCGCCACGCAGTACATTCAGCCCCACATCGGGGGCGATTTGGCGCTGCTCACCGGGATTGCCAAGCGAATCGTAGAGATGCAGGTCCATGACGAGGCGTTCCTCCATGAGCACACAAACAATTGGCCGGAACTGAGCGCCGCCCTGGCCGCCGCCTCTTGGGATGAAATCATCGCGAAGTGCGGCGTGCCCGCCGCTGAAATCGACCGCGTGGCGGCCGCCTATGCCCAAGCGAAGAACGTCGTATTCAGTTGGACCATGGGCGTCACGCACCACGCTCACGGCGTGCAGAACGTGCAAGCCATCGCCAATTTGGCGCTGCTGCGCGGCATGGTCGGCAAGCCGGGGGCTGGATTGCTGCCCATTCGCGGCCACTCGAACGTGCAGGGCATCGGCTCGATGGGCGTCATGCCCAAGATGCGCGATGCTATCTTCCAGCGGTTGCAGAGCCACTTCGGCGTTCAACTGCCGACCACGCCCGGCCGCGACACCATGGCATGCATGGAGGGCGCCGCCAGCGGCGAGCTGAAGTTCGGACTGTGCCTAGGCGGCAATCTCTTCGGTTCGAACCCCGATGCCAGGTTCGCCCGGCAGGCCCTCGAGAACCTCGACATGCTCGTCTATTTGAACACGACGCTCAACACGGGGCACGCCTTCGGGTTGGCCAAAGAGACGATCATCCTGCCGGTGCTCGCCCGGGACGAAGAACCGCAGCCCACGACGCAAGAGTCCATGTTCAATTTCGTGCGGCTGAGCGACGGCGGCCCCGCACGGCACATCGGCCCCAAGAGCGAGGTCGAGGTGATCGCCAGCATCGCCAGCCATGTCCAGCAGCGACGATCGAGCGTTGGCAGCGCCGCTGCCGTGCGAGCGCCCCAACTGGTCGGCGTCGAGGCTTCCCGTGCCAACGGACGGCCGGACGCCGACGGCTCAACTTGGAACGGCCCTTCCAACGGTCAGCCGCCGTTCGACCAGCACGCGGCGTCGCAGCAGGCCCACGGCGACCGCGCCGAGCCGCGCGGCAGGGCGTCGCTCAAGGCCGTCAATTGGGAGTCGATGCAACACACCGGCCGCATTCGCGACGCCATCGCGGCGATTGTGCCAGGGTTCGAGAAAATCGCCGATATCGACAAGTCCAAGGAAGAGTTTCAAATCGGCGGGCGGACCTTCCACCGCCCCCAATTCGCCACGGCCAATGGCAAGGCGAATCTCCATGTACACTCGCTTCCGCCGTTGCAGGGGACGGCCGACGGCGAGCTGCGGCTGATGACCATCCGCAGCGAAGGGCA
>QEVI01000402.1 GCA_003576855.1 Planctomycetota bacterium | reverse complement strand
ACGCACGCCCGCACCGATTACGCCGCCAACGCGGGAACCATGCGCGACGTCGAGAGCGTCGGCGGCGCCTGCGGCGGAGGGCCCAGCAGCGTCCAGCAGATGGAATCGGGCGCCTTCCGCGTGCCGACGCCCGAGTGCTACAGCGGCGTGTCGCACTGCACCTCGGAAATTGCCCCGTCGCAAATCCTCGACGGCCTGAGCAATACTTACGCCGTCGGCGAACGCTCCATTCCGCCCGCCCATTACGAGGATGGCAAGCTCCATTCCAACGATTGGAGCATGTACGTCGGCGTCCAGGACGACATCTACCGATCCGCTTTTTTGCATTCCACCGGCCGGCCCGCGTACATCCCCCTGCCGGACCGCGACGGCCTTACCGTCGATCAGTTCTACGGCAGCGCACATCCGGCGGGCTGCTATTTCGCCCTCTGCGACGGCTCGGTCCAGTTCGTCTCCTACGACGTCGAACCGCTCGTCCACTGGCGGTCGGCTCATCGCAGCGATGAAGGCGGCGAGCCGAACAGCCTTAGCGACAGCGGCTTCTGCCCCACCGCTCCGTTCAGGCCCTAGCGGGCGCGTCGGCCGGCTGAATGGTCGCGATCGCCGCGGCGCTCATTTCGTCGAAATCGAAACCGTGGCCCGTTCCCGAATCGTATCGAAGGCGACTTCCTCGCCCAATGTGGTCTCCGTGTTGAATCGCGCCGGCAGCTTCGCCGTGGGGTGCGTCACCTCGACTTTGAACGTTCCCCCCATCACGCCTTCGATGGGCAGGTCCTTGAGATCCGCCGGCATGTCCTCGACGGCGACCGACATGCTTGCCATGCCGCTCGCGTCGGTCGTTCCCGCCGCCCGCTTTACGTTCGGTCCCAGGTAAGGCTCCGGCACGAACGTGACGGTCGCGCCCGGCAGCGGCCGGCCGTCGACCGTCAGCACCAGATTGAGGGGGCGAAACCCCAGCCCCTGTTCGCTCCACAGCTCCAAACGGGCGGCGATCTCCTCGGCGCTCACGGCCCCGTCGGCGTCCTGGTCGTACAGCTTCTTGTACTTGGCGATCCCGGGGACGGCAGCCAGTTCGGAATCGCGCAGCAGGCCGTCATCGTCTTTATCGTACTGCTCGAGGGCCAGCCGGCTGGCCTCGTCCGGATCGACGTCGACCGGCGCGATGGTCGCCGGCCTCGACGAACACCCGCCGCAAAGCGGCAGCGCGCCCGCTACAACCGCCAGCGCCAGCAGGGCGCGTTTCACGCAACACATGGCGCCACGACTCCTTCCCTCGAGGGCCTGCGAGGCACGCGAACAACCCGCAAAACCTTAACTGCCATGTGCAGTATCGCCCATTCACCGCCCGAAGTGGAGCGCTGACTTCGCCTGTTCGAGAAAAAAAGATGCTCCGCGGCACGGCGGCGCACCCCCCGTGAATCAGCGGCGCCGCAGCGAAACGATTACCGCCGCGAGCTACGGCGCGGCGGCCTCTGCCTTTCGCAGCACGACGGCCGAGTGAAAATGGTTGGGCTTGTCGTATATCCCGACGACGTCGAACCATCGTCCCCACGCACCGCGGATATACGCCGAAGAAAGGAACGTTTGGCAGCAATGAAAAACCGTACCGGGCTTGAAATCGAATACGATTCGCTCGCTCGGCATCGGCCGGAGCCGCAGGGCCATGAATTGCTCGTTGTCCATCAGCGCCGGCATCGGCCGATCGCGCATCGACTCCCAGGCGCGCTCGGCGTGCACCGTGAGATACGCCCATCCTCCATCGGCGAGCACGCGATGAATCTCCGCCAGCCAACCCGATTCCCAGACGTCGATATGCGTGAAGACCGACAATCCCACGCAAAGGGTGATTGAACCATCGGGCAACGGAAAGTGCGGCTGCGAACTGACCTTGACCGCCCGGACCTTAGGGCCGAAATGCTCGTCGATCCACTGAACATGGTTGCGGTTCAGGTCCGCGACGGTCACGCAACGAACGTCAGCGGCCGCCGCCAAATGCCGGGTCAGTCTTCCGCTTGCGCCGCCGAAGTCCAGTACCCGCGCAAACGCGGCGGACGGAATATGACTCCGAATCGCCAGCAAGTCCGCCGCCCCAGACAGCCAATAGTTCAAATGGCACGTCGGTTCGTATCCTTCGCGATCGTCGATGTGCGGAATCGGCAAGCTATCCGTTTCAATGGCTCGCCGGGTAGCGGGTTGGCTGAACATGTCCCGCAAGTGGGCATCGACGGTCGCCGCTTCCAGCGGATCGTTGAGAAAGTCGCGGGGCAGGCCGACTGCCGGGCCCACGTCAGCTTATGCGGCGAGGGCGAGGGTTTGGCGGCGGGTGAAGGGGGAGCCGGGGCGTCGGCGGAGGTAGTTTTGCAGGCGGCCGTCTTCG
>QEVI01000074.1 GCA_003576855.1 Planctomycetota bacterium | reverse complement strand
CTCGGCGGAACAAGATTCCGCTAGCCGCCGCGAGAATCTCGGCGATCATCTGGCGATCGTCGAAACGGGCGCCCCATGGATCGTGGCCCAGCTCCACGATCCGCGCCAGCTTCGCCCGGCGGGCGGCCGCCAGGAACGACTCGTCGCGGCCGCCGTCGTCGTCACTGCCAGTATTCGTGTGGTCGGTCATCAACGATGCAGAGGGGATCATGTCAGCCGGCGCATCGCGGCGAGGTCGCCGGCGGCGAAACCAAACCTACAGGCCCGCCGCCGTTTACACTAACATCAAGAGTGGAAAGATTTTAGTGAAGCCCCACAAGCGGTCAACGCCACTCCGCTCGCCCGGCAACCCGGGCGAGGCGTCCCCGACGCCGTTTCCGCCCACGTCCCAGCGCTGCGCCACGGCATTTAGCCGGCCCGCTCGCGGGCCGGGTCCTTGCCGATTGACCGTTTGGCACGCCGTTCCTAGCATTCTTGCCGCTCAAGGTTTCCCTCGGCCGCCGACATGGTGGATGATGACGGGCATGTTCCGCCGGAAAAAAGCCCTGTTCGCGTCGCTCGCCGCAGTGCTGCTAGCAGCCGCGATCGCCGGCGGCTATGCGCTGGTGGCCCTCGACCGCGTTCGCCCCTTCTACAAGCAGGCCGTCAATGCTCCGCCGGAGCAATTGGAAACCGCCGCCAAGCGGATGGAAAGCCGCGTCGAGGAGCTGGTCAGCGCGCCGAAACCGTCCGGGCAGTGGCAGACGGTGTTCACCGACGAAGAGGTCAACGGCTGGCTCGTCGCGATGCTCCGCGAGCATTACCCCGATTTGCTGCCGCCGGAGGTGATCGACCCGCGCGTCGCCTTTCGCAACGACCGCTGCCTGGCCGGCTACCGCTACCGCGGCAAGACGATCGAAACGGTCATTTCCGTCGAAGGGACGGCGTCGCTGCCGGAAAGCGACTTGGTGGCGGTTCGGCTGCAGCGGGCCTTCGCCGGCGTGCTCCCCTTGCCGATGTCCCGCGTCGTCAGCGAGGTGACCCGCGTGGCCCAGGATCTCGGCATACCCATCCGCTGGAGCGAAGAGCAGGGGGACCCGGTGTTGCTGGTCTCAGTCGCCGGCGCCCTGTCCACCGACCAGCAGCGCCGCCAGTTGCAGCGAATCGAACTGCAGGACGGCAAGCTGATCTTAGCCGGCGCCGCCCATCCCACGCCCCCCGCCGAGGAAGCCAAGGACGTAGTCGCGATGCTCAGCACGCCACCGCCTACCACCGCCACCACGGCCCCGTAAGGGCCTGGTAAGCGGTGAGCCATAAGCGGCGGCAGGCCTTCAGAGGCTGGAGGCTGGGGGCTGGGGGCTGGAGGGGTGGCAAGCCTGGTCGCGCCATTCCCCCGCTCACCGATCACCCCTCGCCCCCTGCCCCCTGCCCTCTGCCAAACACCGCCCGGCCCGGACCGTCCTGCTGCAGCTCCAGCCGCACGAGCCCCGCGATGCTGCCGCCGGCCAGCTCCACCGTGAGCGTCTGGGCGGTTTCTCCAAGCACGCGATAGGCGCCGGCATCGCGGCGGGCGACGTGCCCGCGGCCGCCGCTCAGCGGGCCCTCGTACTCCAAGTACGCCAAGCGATGATCGGCCAGCCGCCGAGCCGCCAGCGTTTCCTCGACCGGCGCCGCTGGGCCGCCGGGAGAGCTGGGACGCCAACTCTGCGGCAAGTGCTCCAGGCTCCAAGTCATCAGCGACCCGCCGCGCTCGAGCATCAGATCCCAATGGCTCGGCTTGCCAGCGCTCGACGGGCAATCATGGTACAGCAGCACAAAACGGGGCATCGTTCCATCGTGCCACATCGGCCCGCCGACCGCCACGGCACGCCATTTCCTGCGTGTTGCTGCGTTAAAAAGCGCGGCCGCCCTCGCGGCCGGACGACTTGCCAGCCCCAAGGTAGTCAGAAGCAGCAACGGCGGGCTTTTACCGCTAAAGCGAGCTGCTCAAGATCTCGACCTGCCGAGCGTCCGACACCCCTTGCGGCAGGCCTCGGCTGATCGCTCCGGCCGTGACGGTGACCACGCCGGCTTGCTTGGGGTTGATCGGAATGACGTACCGGATCACCTCGGTCGGCCGAACGGTCGCCAACGGGCCGAATGTCACCGTGTTGCCGTCGATCTGCACGCCGACGTTCGGCGGCCCCTGGATGCCGGTGGCGTTGATCGACAACTCCGGCGGAAAGACGACGCGGACGGACACCTGTTCCTCGGTCTGGGCCGACCGGTTGCTGACGGTCACCTCGCAGGTGGCGCTTGCGCCGACGCGGGTCGGAGCGGGCAAGACGTTGACGGCGATTCGCAACGGCCCGCTGGCGGCTGGCGGCTGCTGCGCCGGCGGCGCCGCCGGCGACTGGCGCGCGACGATTTCCAGGAAATGGTCGTCGTTGCTTTGCAGCACATGCGTCGGCGGGTCGGTCTGGGCCCGCGCCCGCACGATCGGGCCGACCGTCGCCGCCGGCCGCAGGCAGAGCACCTGCGTTTCAAATTGCTGCTGCTGGCCGACGTCCAGCCGCGCGATGCGCCGCGTGATCGTGTTGCTGACGACTTCAACGCCGCGCTGCGGAATCGGCTGCAGCACCGATGCCGGCAGATATTCCTCGACCGTCTCGATGTTCACCAGCGCCGTCTGGCCTGCGTTCTTGACCGTGACGATAAACGTGGCCGTCTCGCCCGCCACGCGCTGCCGTTCGCCGTCCAGCCGGACCTCGAGCCGCGCTTCCCGCTGGGGCGGCGGCTCGGTCGCATCGAGGCAGAACTGCTGCTCAACCGCGGCCGCCTCGGCGGAACTGGCCGTCACCTGGTGGCAGAGCCGGCCAGCCTTGTTCACCTGGAACACAAGCTCCTCGTCGAAGGCGGCGCCAGGCGCGATCGTCCCCACCAGCCGCTCGATCTTGTCGGAGTTCGGCCGGGCGGGAAACACCAGCGCCGGATCAAAAGCATCGGAGACGACCACGTTCGTCGCCGGGCCGTCGCCCAGGTTACGAATCGCCACACGAATCGCCGCCGTGCCCCCCACGACGGCCTGCTGCTGGCCGGTGACCGATAGTTCCAGCCGCGGTTGGCCTGCCGGCAATTGCGGCTGAGGCGTCGGCTGCGCCGGCGGACTCGCCGGCAAGGAGGGGCCAGGCGCGGGGATCGGCGCCGGGGCCGTCGGCGGACTCGCCGCCGGCGGCAGGTACGGATCGCCGCCGCTCCAGTGGACCGTGGTCGTCGAGCGGGCGACGATCAGCCGCGGGGCGTCGCCGCCGCCCAGCCCGGCGGGCCGGATGAGCTGCACATCGATTTGCGACGATGCCGCGCCGGCGGCCGTCGGCGATACCTTCGCGCTGGCGCGGCCGTCGGCGCCGGTGACGATCTCGCTGACGCCCGAGGAACTGCCGCCGGCGTCGGCGACTTCGTACCGCACGATCCAGCCGGCCAGCGGCGAGCCGTCGCTTTGCCGCGTGACGAGCGTCGTTAGCGTCTCCCCTTGCCCGGAGCTAGTCACCGCCGCCGGCGGAAACTGCCACTGGACGTCCACCCAGTAAATCGTCGCGGCCGCCTTGCGGTGGTCCCAGGATGCGACCGTTGGCGCCAGGGCCGTGACGTGGCTTGTCCCTTCATTGGGCGAGCTGATGCTGATCCAGGCGTCGCCGCGATTGACGTCGATGTCATCCGCCGGGTCGGGCGTCCCCCGCGTAATGCAGAGCGGCCCGTTGGCCGTATAGCCATGGGCGAGGTAGCTGTCCACTTTCGCGCCGCCGTTCCAGGGAAGCAGCGGCGGATGGAAGACCCCTTTGCCGCCGACCTCCACGATTTCGCCGACGCCGTTGCGGCCGAGCATCCACTGGACCTGCTGGTCGGCAAGCGAGTAGCCCTCCGGCGTGCAAATGCTGGCCTTCAGGACGACTTCGCTCCCCACGGGCGCCAGCACCCGCGCCGGAGTAATGGCGATGGCGTCCTGCGTCGGCGCCCCAGCGGGGGCCGAGGCCGAGGCCAGCGTCGCCGCGACCGGCGCCGCGCCGGGCGGGGGCGCCGGAAAGTACGGGTCGGTACCCACGGGCGGCGCCAGGGGGCTCGTCGGCGGGGTCAGGGCCGGGGCGGCGGCCGTCGGGCTGCGTCCCAGGCAGCCCCCTTCGGGCCAGATGAAGCACCGCTCGCCGGAAGGGTCGATGCGCGGAACCCGCAACCCGGCGCAGCCCGGCGCAAGCGCAGCAGCCAGCCCCAACAGGGCGACCGCAACGGGCGCTAGACGTCGGCGGAGGAACATGTTTGCGCGTGGCCGAAAGTTGCAGCGTGACGACTCGCCGATGCCCAGCCTGCAGGAGCGGGCCTGCGGTGCGGCCGGTGATAAAATGTAGCGCCCGCTTCGGCCGGTGATGCTCGAATCCAACCAGCCTGCGGCGTTTTCGCCACGCGTCGCGGCGGCTGGTAAAGGAGATTTACCGATTGTGCGGCGTATGCCGCCGTCGGCGCGGGCGACGGCGACTGGGCCGGCCGACGGGCGTTTCGCCGTGCGTCGCGGCAAGTCGGCCCAATTTGCGCCGTTTCTTGCTTCGCAGGGACCGGGCAATTAAGATCAGAAACACCGGCCCTTACCCAGTTTGCGCCGATCGCCAGAAGTGGTTTTAATCACTCGCCCTCGCCAGGCGTGCTGCCACAGGGAGGAGGGGTTTTGCCACCGCTGCGGGCGAAATTGGCCGGTCGACAGCGGGGCGTGCGGAACGGCCGTTGCGGCCAAGCCGGCAAGCTGAACAGAGAAATCCACGCGTCTGGCGGGTCGTGCTGCGTGCCAGCCTCAACGACCGGCCGATGTTCCTATTCGATCCGTCCGAGGTCGCCATGTTGCGTGCGTCGAGTTGGTTAGCGTCCCTACGGCACTGGCTCGCCTGCGTCTTGGCGATGTCGTCGATGGCCCTGGCGAGCACCGCGTTTGCCCAGACTGACGGCGGCACGGGAGGCGGGACCGGCGGCACGGGCAACACGATCGGCGCCAGCGAATTCGCCGGCGTGGCCGTCGATGCCGAGGGCGTGCTGCAACGGCGCGCCGTGAACGACCCCACGGGTCAATTGATGCGAACTCGCCTGGAGCAGGCCGAGGCGACGCTCGGCGACGTCGCCAAATCGAGCGAGCTGCGCAAGGTCTCGCTGACGCGCTTGATCGCCGCCGTGGGCCAGGCGCTGGAGAACGGCGGGCCTGACGAAGAGATGCGGCATCTGGCCGGCCTGACCCGCATTCGCTACGTGTTCTACTATCCGGAGACGAAGGACATCGTGCTGGCCGGGCCGGCCGAAGGCTGGGTGGAAACTCCCGACGGGCGGGTCGTTGGCTTCGAGACCGGCCGCCCGGTGATGCTGCTGGAGGACCTGGCCGCGGCGCTGCGGACCTTTGCTCCCGGGGGCAAGAAGAACCCGCTGGTGTACTGCTCGATCGACCCCACGCCCGAAGGGTTGGCGAGGATGCAGCAGTTCCTCAGCCAGATCGGTCGGCAAATCGGTCCGGGCGACGAGCAGTTCATCGTCGACGGACTTCGCGAGAGCCTGGGCCTGCAAACCATCACCGTCGGCGGCGTGCCGGCGAGCACGCATTTCGCCCAAGTGATGGTCGAAGCCGACTATCGGATGAAGCTCATCGGCATCGGTCTGGAACAGCCTCCGGTGAATATCCTCAGCTTCGTGGCCCTGGCCAACCCCGCGCAGATCGCCCGTAATGCGCTGCAGCGATGGTACTTCGTGCCCGATTACAAGCGGATCAAGGTCGCCGCCGACGGCCTGGCCGCCGAGTTCGTCGGCCCCGGAGTCAAGCTGGTCGGCGAGGACGAAGTGGTTTCCGAACATGGCGGGCGTCAATCGGTCGCCGTACAAAGTCCCGCGAGCCGCAAGTTCACGCAGAGCTTCACCAAGATGTACGGCGAGCTGGCCGAGCGGGCCCCCGTGTACGGGCAGCTTCGCAACTGCATCGATTTGCTCGTCGCCGCGGCGTTCATTCAACAGCACGATTGGTACGCAGCGGCGGGCATCGACCTCGGCGCCCTGGGCGACGAGCAGGCGTATTCGATCGAGACGTACAACGCTCCCAAGCAAGTCGCCACCGCGGTCAACAGCATGTGGAAAGGCCGGCGACTGATGACGCCGGTCGGCGGCGGCGTGGAGATTCGGGCGAGCAAGGCCGTCGCCGCCGAGAATACGCTGGCCGACGACGGTTCGGTGGCGGAAGCCCGCGCGGGCATTGATCTCAAGTCGCTCCCCGCCGACCGATGGTGGTGGGACTGAACTGCGACGGCGGCAAATGACGGCCGCGAGGCCGCACAGCGCTTAACTGGCGCCCCTTCCGGCCGCGTGACGTGCCGGCGCCATCAGCGACTTACGGTGATGACGCGGAGATCGCAGACGTTCGTGTGCGTCGGACCAGTCATCAGCAGTCCGCCAGTTTGTTCGAAAAACGAATAAGCGTCGTTTCGGGCAAGGTAGTCGGCCGGATCCAGCCGCAGCCGGCAGGCAGCCGCCACAACATGCTCGTCGACGCAGGCCCCGGCGGCGTCGGTGGGGCCGTCCTCGCCGTCGGTGCCGCCTGACACCAGTGCCAGGCCCGGCCAGTCGGATGCCTGTGCCAATGCCGCCAGGCAAAGCTGCTGATTCCGGCCGCCGCGGCCCCGCACGACCGGCGGCGCCAGCCGTACCGTCGGTTCGCCGCCCGAGATCAGGCAATCGGGCCCGTCTTCCCGCCGCATCCGCAGGGCGATGGCCGCCAAGCGGCAGGCCACCTCTTCCGCGGGGCCTTCCGGGGCGGTCGCCGAGACCATGGCGTGGCTGTATCCCAACCGGAGGGCCTCCAGGCCGGCGGCATCTACTGCCGTCGCGTTGTTCGCCAGCAGGTAGTTGTTGATGCGGCAACCGTGCGCGTTGCGCGGCGCGGCGGCAACATGCGGGTTCATCGCCGGCAGGTCGAACGTTGCCGACTTAGCCAGGCGGTCGAGCACGGCCAGGGCCCGTTGGATGGCCGGCGACGGAGTCAACTCAAGCGACCGCAGCACATCGGCCGCCGCGGCTGGCGTCGGCTTACGCAGCACCGTGGGTCCCGACGCCACGAGGCTCAGATCGTCGCCCAGTACGTCCGACAGCACCAGGGAAACGAGGCTGCCTGCCCGGCAGGCGCGAGCCAAGCCGCCGCCTTTGAACCGACTGAGTTCGCGGCGGACGGCGTTGAGCTCGGCGATCGTGGCGCCGGCGGCCGACAGGGCTTGCGTCAGTTCGATCTTGTCGGCCAGCGACACGCCGTCGATGGGCGCCGGCAGCAGCGCTGAGCCGCCGCCGGATAGCAAACACAGGCACAGGTCTGGTGCGTCAAGCTCCGCGACCAGCCGCAGCATTTCCTCCGCGCCGGCGGCGGCGGCCAGGGTAGGTTCGTTGACGCCAGGCGGTCGGGCCGGGTGAAGGCGGATGGCGTCGGTCGGCAGCAGGCAATCGGCGGGGACGTTGACGATGCCCTGGAGCCGCTTTTCTCGCAGTAGGCGCGGCCCCAGGGCTTGCTCCAGGGCGACGGCCATGCCGGCGGCCGCTTTTCCGCCGCCGACGACGGCGATGCGCCGAACGCGGTCGAGATCGAATTGCCAGTCGCCCAGGGCGAGAAGGTTCTGTTCGACCTGGACGGCCTGGTGAATCAGCCGCGGGGACCGCACGGCGGCGAGCCCGGCGGTCCAGATCCGGAGGGCGTCGCGGCGGAGCTGCATGGCGGTGCGGAGCATAGTGCGGCGCGGGCGGGAGGGCTGGCGGTCTGGCAATGATAAAACTTCGGCCTATGCCGACGATTCACGCTGCTGTTTATGGGATACGGGAAATCGTGGCGAAAAAAGTTGGGCGGGGCTGGTTGACGGGGCCCGGGGAAGCGTCATAATAGCGGCCAGCCACAAATTGATACTGAGTCTCATTACCAGTATCGCCACCGCCCTTGCCGCGTTTTTCGGGAGTATCGATGTATCGCCACCGCCGCCGTCCGATGATTGCCGCCCCCGCCGCCAAAGGCGCCTTTACGCTCGTAGAGCTGTTGGTCGTGATCGCCATCATTGGCGTGCTGATCGCCTTGCTGCTGCCGGCCATACAGGCGGCCCGCGAGGCGGCCCGCCGCGGCCAATGCCAAAACAACCTCAAACAGATCGGCTTGGCGACGCACCAGTACCACGACGTCCATGGACAGTTGCCGCCCAGCTTCGTGTCGCAGACCATCCCTCACGATAGCTGGTGCATCCAGGCTCGGTTGCTGCCGTACATGGAGCAAGGGTCGATTTATCGGGGCATCAACTTCGCGGCCAGTTACAAGGACGCCAGCCAGGTCGTCAATGGGATGCATATTTCGTCGCTCAAAGTGCCAGTCTACCGGTGCCCCTCGGAAATCGGCGCCGACCAGCGGATCGACGGCAGCATCACCTGGTTCCCGATGAACTACGGCGCCAACCTCGGCCGATGGTTTGTCTTCGACCCGGAAACGATGGAAGCGGGCGACGGGGCGTTCGCCGCCAATGGCGAGTACGGCTTTGACGGCGTCACCGATGGCACGAGCAACACTCTTGCGTTCGCCGAGGTGAAGGCCTGGCAGCCCTATCTGCGAGAGAGCAAAAACCCCAGCCAGGCGAACGCGCCGCTGCCGACGACGACCGCCGAGGTGGCGGCTTTTGGCGGCGACTTCAAGTCGGAAAGCGGCCACACCGAGTGGACCGACGCCCGCAGCCACCAGACCGGCATGACGGCCGTATTTGCGCCCAATACGGTGGTCGAATATTCCAGCGGCGGGCAGACTTATGACATCGACTTCACCAGCGCCCGGGAAGGGGCCAGCTCGGCCAAGACGTATGCGGCAGTCACTTCGCGCAGCTACCATGCCGGCGTGGTCAACGTCTCGCTGCTGGACGGGTCGGTGCGGTCGGTGGCCGACGGCATTGCGCTGCCGGTATGGCAAGCGCTGGCGACCCGGGCAGGGGAGGAAACCGTCGGCGAGTACTGACGAGGGTGGCTGCTAAGAGGCGCTACTGGCGGCGCTACCCCGCGACCTGGCTAGGTCGGGGCTAGGGTGGGTCGAAAACAAGGCTGGCGCGCGAGCGGCGGGCTTGCGATCAGGCGAAGCGTAGCAGGGCGTACTTCTTTTTGCCGCTGCGGAGGACGACGACCGATTCGCTCGCCAAATCGGCACGCGTCAGGGCGGCTTCGACCGAGCTGGCGCGGCGGTTATTGACGTAGGCGCCCCCCTGGGCGATGGTGCGGCGGGCTTCGCCCTTGCTTGCGGCGAGGCCCGCTTCGCAGAGGGCGTCGACCAACGGCAGGCCCGGCGGCAGCAGCGCGGCCGCCGCGAGCTGCTTGCTCGGCACGTCGGCGAAAATCTGGCCGAGCTCGGCGTCGGTGAGCTCGCCGATCTCGGCGCCGAAGAAGATGTCGGTCGCTCGCCTGGCGGCGGCGAGGCCTTCGTCGCGATGCACCAGCCGGGTCAGTTCCTCGGCGAGCCGCCGCTGCGTATCGCGCTTAGCCGGGTCGGCCGCGCGGGCCTCATCGAGCGATTCGATCTCGTCGCGGCCCAGTTCGGTGAGCATCCGCAGGCAGCGGCCCGCGTCGGCGTCGTCGAGGTTGATCCAATACTGGTAGAACTGGTAGGGGCTGGTCCGCTCGGCGGCTAGCCAGATGGCGCCGGACTCGGTTTTGCCCATTTTGGCGCCGTCGCTCTTGGTCAATAGCGGCCAGGTGAGGCCGTACAGTTGTACGCCGCGCATGCGGCGGGCCAGGTCGATGCCCGCGGTAATGTTGCCCCACTGGTCGCTGCCGCCCGCCTGCAGTTCGCAGCCGTAGCGGTCGAAGAGGTGCACGAAGTCGTAGGCTTGCAGCAGCATGTAGCTGAACTCGGTGTAGCTCATGCCGGCGGCCGGGTCGGCCTCGTCGCCGCGGCCGAGCCGGCTCTTCACGGAGTCCTTGGCGAGCATCACGTTGATCGGGAAGTTCTTGCCGACGTCGCGGAGGAATTCGAGGTAACTCCAGGGGCCGGTCCAGTCGAAGTTGTTCAGCAGCAGCGCGGCGGAGCGGCCGGCGTCGAAGTCGACGAACGACCGCATCTGGGCCTGCATGCCTGCGATGTTTTTCTGTAGTTGCTCTTTCGTCAGCAGATTTCGCTCGGCGCTCTTGCCGCTGGGGTCGCCGATCATGCCGGTGGCGCCGCCGACGACCGCGATGGGCCGGTGGCCCGCCCGTTGGAATCGGCGGAGCATGAGGACGCCCAAGAGGTGCCCGACATGGAGGCTGTCGCCCGTGGGGTCGAAGCCGGCGTATACCGTGCGAGGCTGTTCGTCGAGCCAAGCGGCGAGGCGGGGGTCGGTGGATTGATGGACCAGTCCGCGCCAATGGAGGTCGTCGAGGAAGGGCATGGCGAGGGGGGAAGGCGGAAGGGAACGGGGGAAGGGGGTTAGCGCCAGAGGTCGTCGTTGGCGAAGGGATGGGAGACGCCGTCGGGCTTGGGCTTCGGAAGCACCTTGAGGATTTGCTCGGCGAGGCGGAGGTCGTCCTTGGTCGTGATCTTGAGGTTCATCGGCGAACCCTCGACCAGCGCGACGGGGGCGCCGAGGCGCTCGACAAGTTGAGCATCGTCGGTGGCGTCGGCGCCGGCGCGGGCGGCGTAGGCCTGGCACAACAGGTCGCGACGGAAAACCTGGGGGGTCTGCGCTTCCCACAACCCGCCGCGGTCCACCGTCTCGGCGATGTGGAAGTAGCTGGCGGCGCCAGTGGGGGCGGCGGTGGCGGGAAGAACGGGGGCGGGGACGCCCCGGCTGGCGGCGCGTTTCAGCGTGGCGGCGACCGGCACGGCGAGAATCGCGGCGCCGACCTGTTCGGCGGCGGCGAAGACTTGATCGATCCATTTATCGGCGATGCAGGGCCGCGCCGCATCGTGAACGGCGACGAAATCGACCTCAGCGCGGACCCGTGCGAGAGCGTTTTGGATGGAGTCGGCCCGCTGTTTTCCTCCCGGGCAGGTCTCGACGCCCATGATGGCGAGGTTGGCGCCGAACTTCCGCGTGAACTCTTCGCGATCCTCCTCGGCGATGGTGACGAGGACTTGTTTCACGTCGCGGCGGTTGAGGAATCGCTCGGCCGAGTGGAGCCACACCGCCCTGCCGGCGAGCGGGGCGAAGGGCTTTTTATAGTGCTGGTCGCGAAAACGGCTGCTGCGACCGGCGGCGGCGATGATGACGGCGAAGTTGGGCATGGCAAGTAGCAGGATCGGTTAGACCAAGCGCCTATCGTGACCGAGCCGGCGGAAGCGACGGCTCAAAACATTGTGTCACAGGCGCCGCGGTTGGTTCCACTGCGAATCGGGCGCATTTCGGGATGGAAGCGGCGTTCTCGCGGCAATTGGGCGCGCGTGGCGCTGCGCCCGGTCGGCGGAGCTATGATGGGTCCGATCCTGCGGATTCGACGGTTTGCGCTGCCGCCGACCCGTCGCGGCGCGTACGGCTCGCGGCATGACGTAGTTTTGGGAAGTCATGCCGTCCATCTTGCCCGCCGGGAGGACCAGCTTGCCGTGATTGCTGCCATGCCGCTGGAAATCTGGGACATTCGTTATCTCACCGACGGCCAGGCGCGGTCGATCGGCGAGTTGATCCACGCGACGTGGCCCAAGCCGCACATGACGCCGGCGGCGCGAGCCGCGCAGCAATTGGAGATCGGCCGGCAATACGCGCACGCCGGGGTGCATGAGCCGCGGGCCATCGTGATCGTCGAAGGAGATGCGGTCGTCGCCCATGCCTCGGTCTTGCCGCGGACGGTGGGTACGGAGCGCGGCGACATGACCATCGCCGGCCTGGCTCGCGTGTGCACGGCGGCCGCGGCGCGGGGCCGAGGACTAGGCGAGGCGGTGGTGCGGGCGGCCCTGGGGTTGGTGGACGCCGGCGAGTTCGAGTTCGCGCTCTTTCAAACGAACGGCCGCGTACGGGGGTTTTACGAACGGCTGGGCTGCGTGCCGGTGGAGAACTTGATCGTCAATTCGCTCGCCGAAGACCCGATGGCGGCGGTCTTTTGGGACGAGGTGGCGATGCGCTACCCAGTACACGGGGACTGGCCGGCGGGGACCATCGACCTGCGCGGACCGGGCTACTGACGGGGCATCGAGTTCGACGATGGGCCGTTCAGGGCGGCGTGCGGCGACGGGCGAGTCGCTAAGCGGCAAGCCGCGGGCGATTGCTCAGGCCTGGCGGGCGCCGGCGCTGCGGAGCTTGGCGCGGGCTCGGCTGAGCGTGGGTCCGACGCTATTGGTCGGCATGCCGGTGACGCGGCTGATCTCCTGGTAGGTCTTGCCTTCGAGGTGATACATCCTGACGACGGCGGCTTCGGCGTCGTCGAGCTGCTCCATGAGCTGCTCGATCTGGTCGCGGTCGGTGAGCCGCTTTTCGCCATTGCCGTCGTACGGGGCGACGGCGTCGCCGGCGCTGGCCAGCGGCGTCGCGGCGCGGGTTTCGACGAGTTTGCGCACGACGACGCGACGAGCGACGACGGTCAGGTAGGTCGCCAGGCTGCTCCGGCGGCGAAAGCGGCGGAGCACGGCGAAGTCGTCCCGGATGATGGCCAGGAGCACCTCGGCGGCGAGATCTTCGCGATCGGCCGTGGAGAGAATGATCGAGCGGCAGCGGGCGGTGTGATTGACGACGTGAATCACCAGGCCGGTGAAGCGATCAACGAAGTCTTCCCAAGCGCGAGGCTTGCGTGCCAGGCAGCGATCGAGGAGGTTTCGGTCAATGTCGGAAAGCGCCACTGCGTTTCCCCCGCTGGCAGAATGCAGCCCCTGCACATGTACGCGTTTGGCCCGCGCTCGCCTGGCCGGCAAAGCGTTGCAAGACGCGCGCCCAAACGCGACTTCGCCGCTTAAGTTGATTCTAGATAGGCGACCATAGGGGAGCAAGCGAAGCGCGGCTGGCGGCTGCGCGGAGGCGATGGAACGGCCGGCGCGGTCGGAACGCTCGTGGGGCGGTTGGGGGCGGGGTTTTCGTCGTTGACGCCGGGCAGGGGCGGCTCTAAGATGCCGCCGCGCCGAGCCTTGCGCCCGGCGAAAGTCCTTCCATCGCAACCACTTGTCGGCCGTTTGGCCCTAGTGTTACGATGACGCGCACAGGTCGCTTTCTCCCAGCGCGTGGTTGAGAAGGTCGGCCGAACCGCTTGCCGGCTGTCACTGTCCGAATTGCTGAGAGAGAGCAAGGAGAACTTCAGGTATGACTCACGTTGTGTGTGAACCGTGCTTCGGCTGCAAATATACCGACTGCGTGGTGGTTTGCCCGGTCGAGTGTTTTTACGAAGGCGAGCAGATTCTTTACATCCATCCGGATGAGTGCATCGACTGCGAGGCGTGCGTTCCGGAGTGCCCGGTCGAAGCGATCTTTCATGAAGACAACGTGCCGGAAGAATGGAAGGGCTTCATCGAGCTGAACGCCGAAATGGCGCCGCAGTGCCCAAGCATCACGGAGAAGAAGACGCCGCTGGCGGAGCAGTGAGCTTACGGGCTACTCGCGCGTCGCTATGGGGCCGTGTGATTTGCCCGAAAGTAGGCCTCTCGCGGAAGCGAGAGGGCTACTATGGCGCAAGTGGCGGAAGGCGAAACGGTCTCAAGAAGTAGAAGCCGTCGGCGGCACGTGGGGCTGCCGGCGGCTTTTTTTGTCGCCGACGTCGAATCGGCCTGTCGAATGGGGGGGGAGTCGTTGCGGCCCGCGGGGCGATTCGGCCCGCGCGGATGGGATGGCAACGGCGGCGCGGTCAGAACGTCACTTCAGGTCTACCGACCAATACGCCTGGTCGAGGAAGCTTTTCCAGCTTGCGTACTTGGGGTTGCCGAGCTTGATGGTCAGCATCGGGCTCCGCTTGGGACGAATCGGCTTTTTGATTAGCTTCATGCCCGCTTCCTGGGGGGTGCGGCCTCCCTTGCGGACATTGCAGCGGACGCAAGCGCAGACGAGGTTTTCCCACGTCGTCTCGCCGCCGCGACAGGTGGGGACGACGTGATCGAGGCTCAACTCGCTGGTGGCGAACCGCTTGCCGCAGTACTGGCAAAGGTTGGCGTCGCGGGCGAAGATGTTCCGCCGGTTGAGCCGGACTTTTTGCTTGGGCAAGCGGTCGTAGTACAAGAGCCGGAGGACGCGAGGGACGCAAACTTCGAAGTTGACGCTGCGGATCCAGTCGTCGTGGGGGGACTGCTCCTTGAAGTTCTTTTTGAGCTCGCTGATTTCGCGCCACGACTGGAAGTCGTAGTTGGTGTAGCTGCCGTCTTCGATGTGGATAACTTCGGCCAGGCAGTTGATGAGCAGCCCGAACGCGCGACGAACGTTTACGACGTGAACCGCCATGTAATGGCGGTTCAGGACCAGGACGCTCGCGTTGAGCGCGCTCGAATCAACGATCGACATGCCGGTAAATCTCCTCGTCGGCTCGTGCGTGCAAACCCGTCATGCCGTAACCCGCCGAACCGCCGCGCGGCGGCGACCGGGCGTCGGCCCTGGCACGGGCCGAGCGCCGACGCTGGGCGACTGGCGCCTACATTGTAGGCGAAGTTCGCCGCTCAGCGTTGCCATGGGTGCGCTGCCAGGCGGGACGCGGCAGCGCGTTCGGACCGGAAGCGAACACGAGTTTTGTTCCGCCGCGACGCCGGTCCCTTCCATGGCCGACAACAGCCGGCGCATAGACAAGTTGGCGCCCTTATCGTCGCGGTCGGAGCATCTGGGTGCATTCTAATCGGGCCGAAAACGCAAAACCAGCATGGAAAACGGGGCGATTGCCGCAAATGGCGCGTGTCGCCCCCCGTGCCGCGCCGCAGTCTCGGCGGCCCGTGGACGAAGGCCGTGGGCGACGTACGTGCGGCGCGACGGAAGCCGGTCGCCGCTGCGCGCGGCGCGGTCGCCGTCGCGCCCGGCCAGCGGCTCGGCGGGCATGTCGTTTGCCGAAGCGAGCCTGCGGCCCGTCGTCCGGCTGGCACGCGTCGCTTGCAGGCGAGTCGCCCGATTGCGGAATGCTCAAAGGTTTATCTTGCGACCCGCGCTGAACTGCTAGTAGGATGAACACGGGGAGGGACGCTCGACGGAACAGGGCGTGGTTCAGTTGGTCCAAGGGGGACAGTAACAATGCTTCACTACACCTGCGATTGCTGCAAACGACTCATCGACCCCGAGCGCGAATTGCGATACGTGGTGCGCGTGGAGGTGTACGCCGCGCTGGAGCCGATGGCGGACGACGTGGAGGACGAGCGCGATCACCTCGAGGAGATTCAGGACATTCTCGAACGACTCGACGCCGAGGATGCCCAGATCAGCGACGACGTGTACCAACAGAAGCGGTACGACCTCTGCGGCCAATGCCGCAATCGCTACGTGAAGAATCCGCTCGGCCGGCTGGCCCTGCAAGAGCTTGGGTTTAGCGACAACTGAGCGAGCCGGTTGGCGCCGGGCTGCGGCATCAGCCAGCCGCGCCTGTTCATTCCTTGTCTGGGGCCCAGCAGCCCCCTTGAGGCCGGCGGTCGATGAGCGTCGCGCCGGAGTTCCGCTGAAGCGTTATCGCCGATCGTATCGCCGGACGCTGGTCTACGCCGCCGCGATTGCTGCGCTCGTTCTGCTTCAAATCTGGCGGGGCGATGACGGAGACCGGCATGCAGACGCCTATCTTTTGGGCGGTCTCAAGCCAGGAGTGTACGAGGTGGCGCGAGTCGTCGACGGCGACACGTTGCTCGTCGAAGGGGTTCCGGAACGGGTGCGCTTGCAAGGGATCGATACGCCGGAGACGGTCAAGGAAAACGCGCCGGTCGAGCCATGGGGGCCGGAAGCCACGGCGTTCACCAAGGCCTTCATCGCCGCCGCGGGCGGGCGTATTCGGATTGAAGTCGACGGCGAGCCGCGGGACCGACACGGACGATTCCTGGCGTTCGTCTGGCATGAGGAGCGGCTGCTCAACGAAGAGCTCATCCGCGCGGGACTTGCGCGGGCGATGCTGCGGTACAGTTATGGCGCGGCGAAGAAGTCGCGGTTCAGGGCGGCGCAGCGCGAAGCGCAAGCAGCGGCGCGGGGCATCTGGTCGGGCGGCGGGCTTTAGGAACGTCAGCGGACCATCGCAGCATCGGCCGGCACGCCGCCGGAGGGCAATCGCTGCGCGCCTTGCACGGCGCCGCCAGGGGGCGCGGGCGCCGTGACGCCGCCGATGGCGAGGGATTGCGACGCCGGTTCCGCCGCCGGCGCTGGCGCGAGCTGGGCGCCTGGCGCCATGACCATCGGCGGTGGTTGCCCGGCGGCCGACGGGCCGGGGCCGTACCAGTCGCCGCGGACGAAGTGATCGCCCATCGACGGAGCGGCCGCGGCGGCCGACATCGCGCCCAGGTCGACTGCCGGCGCTGGGCCGACGGAGGGCATCGTCCATAGTTGCGGGTTTTCCGGCAGCCTGTTGATGGCGACCGTGCCGACGTCGATCGACAGCGACAGCTCGGAAGCTGGAATCCGCAGTTCAATCAACTGGGGCAGCGAGACTCCGGTGTCCGGATAGTAGCGGTGTGCACGGGCGACGGCGCTCGCCAGGAGCGTGCCGTTGGCGTCGTAGACGTGCTGTTCCAGGATCCAGGCGCGGCGGGCGTCGACGACGGTGCGCTTGGTCAGGAGCCCGCCGCGAGACGCTGCCGTGGACGTGATTTCGATGCGATCCTTATCGAGGGGCCGCGGGCCCTCGTGCCTGTCGCCCGGCCGGAATTCGGCGAATCCGAGGGCATCCAGCAGCCATTGCGGCTCGATGGGCATCATTTGCCTGGCAGCGCTCTGCGAATACTGGTCGTGGCGGGCGAAGTAGAGCGCGGGCGGCTGGTTCCGCTTCGCCCAGAACCAGAACAGCTCGTCATTGGCGCCGAGATCGACTTCCGGCCCGGTCAGCGCCGTCGAAGCCTGGAACCTGACGCGGCCCGGCCGCTGGGCGGCAATGTTTCCCCTCAGCAGCGGCACGCCCGGCATGCCCGGCACGGTGATCGACGCGTTGTTGGTTTGGTAGCTCGAAATGCGGGCGGCGTTCTGATTCACCGCGGCGACGATCTGGTCGAGCGTAGCCTCGCGCGTCAGCACTTCGGGGGCCGGCGGCTGCCAGGCCGCAAAGGGATTGCGAAAGCCAGGCGTGCAGGTGGCCCCCGTGGTGCAAAACAGCCCGGCAAGCAGCAGGAGGCACGGCGCCGGGCGGCCTCGGCGCTGGCTGCGTGGGCGTCGCTGCGTGCTCATGAAAGGCCCTCGTTCACTCGCTGCCATAGAGGAGTTCCACCATGCGCCGCTGGAGCGCGTCGATGCGATCGGCG